>PLTC01000219.1 GCA_003165295.1 Rhodospirillales bacterium
GATTTCCGGCAATTCCTGCCGGGTCGCATTCCAATGGTGCGGGGGCGTTTTCCCGTTGGTGCAATTCGGGTCAGCCAAGCGGGCTGTCCCGATGGCCGTGTGCAGCCGACGGGCGGGACCGGCGCAAAGTCATACCAGCGAGCGTAGAAGATGACCTATTGGGAGCTTTGCCCCGTATGCGCCAGGATANNTCATTCACGTCATGGGTTCAAAGGGCCGCCGGCCCTTTGCGGGTGTGGGCAGAGCCCACAAAACCCTTTCCTTTCAACGACTCATCGTAACCTGGCGCCTATGGGGCAAGGCCCCCTTTGTGTCATTCTTCAGGCGCGCCGGTCTCACAAAGTGGCGCTGAAGGTGGTCGAGCCGCAGGGGGCGGCGGCCCGGGTCGGACGCGCGACGCCCTTGCGCAACTGGGCGTAAGCGGTTCCGGCGCGCCGCTCATGGTTGAGGGTCTTGACCATGACATCGACCACACACTTTTGCGCCCGACCCTGGATGTCGAGAAACTCGGCGTTGGCGCGGGTAATCTGGTCGAGCCGGTGGCTCGATTGCTCAAGGGCCGTCAGAAGCTCGGGAGCGAGGCCCGCGAGACCGGCGCGATCGATCCGCAGCAACCGGCCGGTCTCGTCGAGACGGGTTGCCAGCGCCTGCTTTTCGGTCTGGAGCGCCGCGACCCGGTCAAGGGCACCCTGTTGCGCCGCATCCAATTCGAGGGCCATCAGGTCGGTCAGCCGGTTCATGACCAGGACCAGCGCCTGCGCCCGTTCTGCCGGAGTTTCCTGCAGAACCGGCTTCGGCGTGCCGGATGCCGTCCGGGGACCGGCCGGAACCATTCGGGATGGGGCCGGGGGTCTCGGGGGAAAGGCGGCCATGACGCTAGACCGCCGCGGTGCGGGCCGGTGACGCCGCTGCCGGGGCCGGCTTCAGCCCCTGGGCGCGCAGCAACTCCCGCTCGACCGGGCCGGCAATGCCGGTGTGGCCCGACTTGCTCATCAGCTTGCCGTATTCGGTGGTCAGCATCTGGCGGAACATCTCTTCGCCGTGACCGCCGCCGAAATCGGGATCGACCTCGTTGGTGTCCGAAATGAACTGTAACATCTGGCCAAGAGTCGTGGATTCGAAATCCTGGGCTGACTTGTGGATCGCCCGGCGGGTTTCGGCCTCTGACCTGGGGTTGAGCGTGGTGGCGCTCAGCCGCGGTCCCAGGGGCAGCCCCCCGGGCAGCGGCGCGGCCGGTGCCGCGGTCGGCGGAACGCCGGTGCCGGCGGCGCCCACGGTCCCGGCGGTGGCGGGGACCGTGGCCTGTTGGTCAAGGGCGGCGCCAAAATCGCCGGAGGTGTTCCCGGTGCGCAGGAAACCCTGGGCCAGCGCGGGCGAAAGGGCCGGGGTGGGGGTGAGGGCGGTGGGGGTCATGGGGAGAGCGTCCTCGGGACTCTGGGCGGGGGTGCCCTGGGGTGGCTTTGCGGCTCCGGCTTCTACATCACGTCGATTTCGGCCTGGAGCGCCCCCGAGGCCTTGATCGACTGGAGGATGCTGACCATGTCGCGCGGGCCGATGCCCAGCGCATTGAGGTTCTGAACCAGTTCCTGCAAGCTGACGCCGGCCGGCAGCACCGCCAGCCGCCGGTCGCTCTGCTGGTCGACCTGGATGTCGGTTCGCGGGACCACGGCGGTCTGGCCCTGGCTGAAGGCGTTGGGTTGCGAGACCTGGGGGGTTTCGGTGATGCGCACCGTGAGGTTGCCCTGGGCCACCGCCACCGTGCTGATCCGCACGTTTTCTCCCATCACGATCACCCCGGTTTTCTCGTCGATGACGACGCGGGCGTGCTGGTCGGGCTCGACCCGGATCTGTTCGATGTCGGTCATCAGGCCGACGATGTCACCGCGCCGGCCCTCGGGGACGGTCAGCACGATCGTCGACGGATCTGCGGCCCGGGCCGCGGGCAGGCCAAGCCGGCTGTCGATGGCCTGGGCGATCCGGCGGGCGGTGGTGAAATCCGGGTTGCGCAGGGACAGCCGGATCACCGGCAATTCGGCCAGTGCGAACTCGATTTCGCGTTCGACGATGCCGCCCGAGGCGATGCGGCCCGAGGTCGGAACCCCCTGGGTGACGCTGGCTCCGGCCCCCGACGCCGAGAAGCCGCTGACCGACACCGGCCCCTGGGCCACGGCATAAACCTCGCCGTCGGCGCCGACCAGGGGCGTCACCAACAGAGTTCCGCCCTGAAGGCTGGTGGCGTCGCCCATTGCCCCCACCGACACGTCGATCCGGGTGCCCTGGGCGGCGAACGCCGGCAAGGTCGCCGTCACCATCACCGCCGCGATGTTCTTGGTGTCGAGGGTCGCGCCCCGGGTGTTGACCCCCATGCGATCGAGCATGCCGATCAGGCTCTGGCCGGTAAACGGGGCATTGCGGATGCTGTCGCCGGTGCCCCTGACGCCGATGACCAGGCCGTAGCCCACCAGCATGTTGTCGCGGACGCCCTCGATATCGATGACATCCTTGAGACGCACCGTGGCCGCGGCAGTGCCGGGAAAGGCCGTCAGCGTCAGTGCGCCCAGTCCGAGCGCGACAATCAGCGCCAGGGTGCGACGGGCGGAGCCGAACGGGGCAAGGATGGGAAACGGGGTCATGGGGCAGCCTCCGGTTGGTCAGGCGTCCCCAAGCGAAACCCGTGCCAACCACCGCCGGCCCGGCGGGACCCGCCGCAGCGCGGCACTGTTGTCTCCCGGGTCTGGCCACCGGCAAACTCTGCCGGGTGAAAAGCGGCGGAGCCGACAGATTTTGCCGTGGTCGGTCGAAGGTCCCCGGGGCGCTTGACCTCATTCACGCCATGGGTTCAAAGGGCCGACCGGCCCTTTGCGGGTGTGGGCAGAGCCCACAAAATTGTTTCCGGGCGTCGCCTTATCCGGTGCTGGCCACGGTTTGTTGGGCGATCCCGGCCATCAGCGGCACCTCGACCAGCGGCCGTCCGTCATAGAGCGCCCGTGCCACCAGGGCGTAGTCGTACCAGCGCGGCAGACCGGGTGCGGTGGCCGTGGCAGCGGCGGTGCCGCCACCGGCCCACAGCGCCATCCACACCAGCCGTTCCGCCCAGATTGCACGGCGGGGTTCGAGGACCGAGGCCAGCACCGCCGCCGCCGCCTTCTTTGGTGCCCGGCGATGGCGGGCGCAGATCTCGCGGACGCTTTCGTCGTCCTCGAACCATGAACCGGTGAGATCCGCCATTGATATCCAGCCGCCGCTGTCCTGCACCGCCCTGGCCGCGCCTGCCGGCTGCGCCAGGTCGGCCGGCAGTTCGGCCAGCAGGCGGTTCAGTTCCGCCTCGGCGTCCAGCCGCTCGGCCCGCCAGTCGGCGGCGCCCAGCACCTCCGCCACCTCGAGCAGGGCAAGCGGGGCCATCCGTCCGGCCTCGACTCCGGTGAACAGGGCATGCCCGATCATTCCGTCCAGATAGGGCCGCGACACCGGGCGGGTCAGCACCTGAGCGCCGACATCGGCGAGCATGGTATCGCCTTCGCGTCGGGACAGGCCGCGTTCGGCCATGACGTCGCGGATGCCGAACCCTTGCTTGATCAGGATCCCGGCGAACACATGGCGGTTGCCATCCTTGGCCACCGCCAGCACGCTCTGGCATCCCGAACCGTCGATCATGGTGGCCTGAAGCGAGCGGATCTGGCCGGTGGGCCAGGGCGCGCAATCGACGCCGGCCAGCCGGGCCCGGCGGATGGCCTGATCGACGGTGCGCCGCTCGGCCTCGGGCAGCCACGAACGCAGGGTGATCAGCCGCCGCAGGCCGGCAGCGGTCAGCCGCTTTTCGGCGGCCATTTGCTCCAGCGCCGCCGCCGCCGCCTGCCGGTAGGTGGCCTCGGGCGCCAGCAGGACCAGCGGCAGCACGTCCCGCAGCGCCGGCAGCGGCGCCCCACCGATTGCCGACACCCCGGCCTGGGCGAAGTCCGGCGGCATCATGGCCATGGCGTCGAACAGATGGGCGGCGATCCTGAAGGGGTCGCCGCCCCCGGTCTCCACGATTTCCTCGAGGGAGCGTATGATCTCGGAGCCCGCCGGGGGGACCTGGGCCGCACCCGAGGCCAGTTCCACCGAGGCCGCGCGGACCTCGGGCCTGATCGCGATTTTGGCGCGGTCAAGCGCGATGACCAGCGCCTGCCAGGTCTCGAGATCGACGTCGGACCGGCGGGCCATGGTCACCAGCTCGGCCTGATAACGGTCGATGGCGGCGACTGCCCAGTCATGCCCGCGTTCGGCGTTGAAGCGGATTTCCTCCAACTGGTGCTCCAGCGCGATCTGCCAGGCGGCCACGGTCCTTGGCCGGGACCGCCGCAGCGTCGAGGCCTGCCCGACGAAGCCGTCCCGGAGCACCCACAGCGCGTCGGGGTTGGCGGCCAGGAACTGCTGGTCCCGGGTCGGGATGCCGTTGCGCGACCGCTCCGGGCTCAGGGCCGCCAGCCGGTCGACGATCAGGCCCACCCGTGCCGCGAGCGGGTCGCTTCCGGTTTCTTCCGCCGGTCGGGGGGCCGACCCGGAGGTTCGGGCGGACGGCCCGGTGTCGTCGTTCCCGGCGGCCCCGTCGATCATTTCGACAAACTGCCGGGCGACCCGGATCGCCTCCTGCCGGTTGCCGGTAAAGCTTTCGAGGCCGGCCATGATCAGTCCGAGAGCGTCGGGATCGTAGACCGCGCTCACCTCGGCCCGGAAATGCTCCTCAACCACGGCGATGAGGAACTCGCTCCGCCGGGGCAGCGCCAGGACGTGGACGGCATGATCGTGGTCCCGACGCCAGACCTGCAACTCGAACATCGAAACCCTGTCGCCCGGGGTCCTCTTAACGTCCGGCGCAACCGGGGCCGCGCGTCCGGCTCCGGTCCGACGGCCGCCTGGCTTTGGCTTGGCGTCGTTCAGCCAGCGTCGGTAGTCCTGTCCGAGTCGCTGGTCGGCGAACGTCGCATCCAGTGCCGCGACGGCAAGATCGATCAACCGATAACAGGCGAAATCCCGAACCGGATCGACGATCCAATCCGAGGCCGGGGGCGGGGGCGGAACCGGGGGCGGAGACGAGGCAGTCATGGCGGACCAGGCGCGAAGAGAGCGGGATTAACCAGGATCAGGGGAGCAGGGCCGGTGGTGGCAAACGCCCCGATGGGACTGGTATGGCATGGCGTCGGAGAACGGTGCAAGCGGGAGGGGCCAGGGTGGGCGTTTCCCGATATGCGCCAGGATACGACAGGTCATTGATAAGGAAACAATTTTGTGGGCTCTGCCCACACCCGCAAAGGGCCGGTCGGCCCTTTGAACCCATGACGTGAATGAGGTCAAGGAGGCGAGCCTCCTTGCGGGTGCAGGGCAGAGCCCTGCAAAATCAAGATAATAGTGATATCCTAGCGCCTATGGGGCGTTCCCCCTGGCTGTCCCCTGACGACGAGCCTTAATCCCCGGGAATAAACAACTGCACGCCGAACCAGCGCCAGCGGTCATCGTCGGCTGGCAGCGTGCAGTTGACCCGGGCGCGACCGGCCGGGAACGGATCGGCGATCCGCACCTCGATGCGGTTGGTTCCCAGTCGCTCCACCGCGGCGCGGCCCTGGCCGGTGGCAAAGCAGGCCAGCCGGTCCAGGTGTCCGATGCCCTCGGGGACGGTGAAGCCGAGGATCGGCGGGTTCCGGGTCAGCACCGGGTCGACCGGCGTCACGTCGGTTACGGGCAGCGGCAGGGCGTTGGCCGCAAGCTGGAAGCGGTCAAGACTGCCAAAGGTATCGTTCATCACGAAACGGGGCAGGGCGTAGGGGTCGGCGCCGGCGTAAGCCACGCCCGACTGCTGGCCAAAGGCCGCGACAAAGCCGGCCTGGGCGATTTGCTGGCGCACCGACAGGCTGTATTCGCCGTGGGGGTAGGCGAAAAGGGTCGGCACCATGCCCAGTTCGGCCTGGAACCGCTCCTTCATACGATCCAGGTCGTCGCGAATCTCCGCCGGCGATCGTGCCGCCATCGGCAGGCCCGAAGCGGTTTGGGCGCCGATGGTCACGCCGGCACTGGCCATCTCGCGCACCTGATCCCAACTCATGGCATTGGGCGGGCCGCGGTCCAGGGCATCGGTGGACACGAACAGCGTGAACTGAATTCCGGCGGCCCGCAACCGGGGATAGGCTTCGCGATAGGCCAAAGGGGTGGCGTCGTCGATGGTCAGGGCCACGGTCCGGTCGGGCAGTACGCTTCCCTTACGCAACGCTTCGACGATCTGGGGCAGGGGCAGGACCTGATAGTCGCCGTCGGTCAGTTCATCCAGGTGATCCTCGAACTGGTCGATGCCGATGCTGGCGCCGGTTCCATGATCGTCGCCGATTCGTCCATAGGCAAAGATCACCGCCCCGCCGACGCCGGCCGGCGTTGCCCCGAGGGCGCCGGTCGCAACCGGCACCGTGGCGACCACGACAACCGACACCGTGGCGACCACGACAACCGACACCGCCAGGGACCGCAGCAGACGCAGGATCGGACGAACCGCCATTCCCTCCCTCGTACATTCAGACTTGTCAGGCATTCAGACTTGTCAGGCATTCGGACTTGTCAGGACCGCGGGAGTGTGTCGCATCGTCCCCCGTGACAACAAGACCGGGCCGGCGACCGGACCGCGATGGGAAAGGCGCGGTGCCGTTATGCAACAGCGTCACGGTCCACGGTCTTCCGGTGATACGCTGACGGTGGCCATGGCGCAGATGGGAATCGACATCGACGCGCCGGGGTGCGATCTCGGACCGGGGCGTGACTCCGGGCGGCGGCGGGGGAGAGGCCGGGAAAGATGGGGAATGACCGGACCGCGGGATGCCGGGGGCGCCGCTCCTGGACCCCATGCCTGAGGGTGGGGCTTTGGCCATGAAAATACTGGCGTTGGAGACCGCCGGTTCGGCGTGCTCGGTGGCGTTGTGGTGTGACGGTGCGGTGGTGGCGCGCCGGTTCGAGGCCATGGCCCATGGGCAGGCCGAACGGCTGGTGCCGATGATTGCCGAGGTGCTGGATCAGGCGGGTCTGACCGTCGGCGCCGTCGACCGGCTGGCGGTGACGGTGGGGCCGGGCGCGTTCACCGGGATTCGGGTTGGGCTGGCGACGGCGCGCGGACTGGCCCTGGCCGTCGATCGGCCGCTGGTTGGCGTCACCACATTTGCCGCGATTGGCCATGCCCTGGACCCCGAGGCCCGGCGCGGCCGGACCGTGCTGGTGGCGGTCGATTCGCGGCGGGCCGAGGTGTTCGTCCAGTGCTTTGGTCCCGGTCCCGCACCCGCCGGCGAGCCCTTGCTGCTGTCTCCGGCCGCCTGCGCCGGCTGGCTGCCGCCCGGACCGCTGCTGGTTGCCGGCTGCGGTGCGGCGGCCTTGCGGGCCGCCCTGGCCCGACGCCCCGACACCGTCTTTGCCGAGGGGCCGGGGCTGCCCGACGCCGGCGCCGTGGCGGAGCTGGCGGCCCGGCTCGCCCCCGGTACCGGCCTGCCGCCCCGTCCGCTGTACCTGCGCGCCCCCGACGCCACCCTGCCCGGCGAGGCCGGGCGGCGATGAGCGGCGGCGCGCCCGGGATTCCGGCGGCGCTGCGCCCGGCGCTGGTGTTGGACGCGCCGGTGCTGGCGGCCCTTCATGCCCCGTGCTTTCCCGAAGAGCCGTGGCCCGCGGCAGCCATGGCCACGCTGCTCGAGTCGCCCGGGGTTTTCGGCCTGATCGCCCATGCCCACGCCCATATGGATGTCCACGGCGGCGATCGGGCCGTGGCCCGCGGTTTTATCCTGTGCCGTCTGGTCGCCGACGAGGGGGAGGTGCTGACCCTCGCGGTACCGCCCGCCGGCCGGCGGCGGGGCACCGGCGGTCGCCTGCTGGCCGGCGCCCTGGCCTGGGCCCGGGCCTGCGGGGTTGCGACCCTGTTCCTGGAGGTTGCCGAGGACAATCCGGCGGCGCGCGCGCTGTATCAGGCGGCGGGGTTCCTGGCGGTCGGACGCCGGCCCGACTATTACCGTCGCGGTTTCGCCACCGTCGCCGCCCTGGTGCTGGCGCGATCGCTTGCCGACGACGGCTGACGGTTCCCGGGGCGGGGGCGGGTCTCGCCTCCGCCGGTTTCAATCCCTGGCCACGGTCAGCCGCCAGGTTCCGGCACCGCCGGTCTCGGCGGCCACCGACAGCACCCGGTGGCCGAGCGCGGCCAGCGCACGCGGCAGGTTTTCCAGCGGTTCGCCGGCATTCAGGCGAATCACCAGCACCGCTCCGGGCGCCAGCCGTTCCAGCGCCAGCCGTGCCCGGACGAAGGTCAGCGGACAGACCTGGGTCGTGATGTCCAAGAAGTGGCTTTCCGGGTCAGACGTTTCCAATCGTTCCTCTACATGATCTTTGACGGATGGTCTTGCATCCGCATCATTGGTGCCATAAGATTAATAATCCCGGAAAGGACTGAGCCGTTGCGATCACCGATCGACGGTTCCCCTTGGAGACCAAATCAATGACCAGCGAGTCCTCCACCGCCACCCTGCTGTCAATGACCACGGAGATCGTGGCCGCCCATGTCGGCAACAATACCGTGCCACTGGCCGATCTGCCGAACTTGATCGATCAGGTTCACAAATCCCTGGCCAATGTCGAAAAGGAGCCGGCGCCCGCGGTCGAACGGCCACAGCCGGCAGTTGCGATCAGGAAGTCGGTGACGCCTGATTACCTGATCTGTCTTGAGGATGGCAAGAGACTCAAGATGCTGAAGCGTCACCTGAAGACTGCTTATGACATGACCCCCGACGAGTACCGCGAACGCTGGCAGCTCCCTGCCGACTATCCGATGGTTGCTCCCAACTATGCCCGGCAGCGCAGTGCCCTGGCCAAGGAGATCGGCCTTGGCACGCGGCCCCGGCGTGGTCCCGAGTGAGGGTGCCGGCATTTTCCCAAGGGGCAACTCGAGGCGGTTGACCCGAACCCGGGGAGTCATGGTATGCGTGGAAATTGATAGTCCGATCGTCGGCACGGCTGCCTGCCCCATCCGGCACGAACTGCCGCTGGCCCGTTACCACGCCTCGCGTTGGAGTTCGGCGGGAACGGCCAAGGCCCGTTTCACCCCGGCGCGACGGGTGGAGAAACGGACTCTAAGGCGGCGCTTCGGCCATGGCGAAGGCCTGGTGGCGGAAAGCGGAACGACGTGAGACAGAAAACGAACCAGCGCGGCACGAACCAGAGCGGCACGAATCTGAGCATGGCCGATACAAAGACGGATGAACTGGATCAGGCCGGTCTGCGCCTTGGCAATCTCGGGGTCCGGCTGGCCCGGACCGAGGCCGAGATCGATGCCGCCCAGAGGCTGCGTTACCAGATATTTTATAACGAGATGGCGGCCCGGCCGACTCCCGAAATGGCGGCGCGCTGTCGGGACTTCGACCGGTTCGACGACGTTTGCGACCACCTGCTGGTGATCGACCATGACCGCGGCGACGGGCCGGAGGGGGTGGTCGGGACCTACCGGCTGATCCGCCGGGCGGCGGCCAGTCTGGCCGGCGGCTTTTACAGCGCCAGCGAGTATGACATTGGGCCGCTGGAGGCTTATCCCGGTGAAATCCTGGAACTTGGCCGCAGTTGCGTCGATGTCGCCTATCGCACCCGCGGCAGCACCATGCAGCTGCTGTGGCGGGGCATCGCCGCCTATGTCTGGCAGCGGGGGATCGCCCTGATGTTCGGCTGCGGCAGCCTGCCCGGGACCGACCCCAAGGCGCTGGCGCTACCGCTGTCCTACCTCTATTTCAACCACCTCGCCCCCGATGCGCTGCGTCCGACCGCGCTGCCCGCGCTTTACGCCGACATGCGGCTGATGGCGCCCGAGGAGATCGACAAGCGGGCGGCGCTCGGTCAGTTGCCGCCGCTGATCAAGGGGTATCTGCGACTCGGCGGTTTCGTCGGCGACGGGGCGGTGATCGACCACCAGTTCAACACCACCGATGTCTGCATCGTGGTCAAGACCGATCTGGTCACGGAAAAATACTATCGCCATTACGACCGTCAGAACCGCGAGCCCCGGGCCGGCGCCGCCCCCGGTCCGGGCGAGCCGGACCGGTGACGGAGGGCAGAGGAAGCCGCCATGGGATCGCCAACGCTCGGCATCGTCCGACTGATCGGTTATCTGGCCTGGACCCTGCTGCTGGTCCCAATTCAGACGCTGGCGGTGGCGTTGCGGTTGGGTCTGCGCCGCCATCTGCCGCTGCTGTATCATCGGGGCTGCCTGTGGGTGTTCGATCTCAAGCCGGTGGTGCTTGGCCGGCCATCGACCGAACGGCCGACCCTCTTCGTCTCCAACCATACCTCGTATCTGGACATTGAGGTGCTGGGGGCGCTGATTATCGGTTCTTTCGTGGCCAAGACCGAGGTGGCGGGTTGGCCGCTGTTCGGGTTTCTGGCCCGGCTTCAGGAAACGGTGTTCATCAACCGGGCGGTGCGCCAGGACGCCCGGCGCCAGTCCGAGACCCTGTCCGGCCGGCTGGCCGCCGGTGATTCGCTGATCCTGTTTCCCGAAGGTACCTCGTCGGACGGCAACCGCGTGCTGCCGTTCAAAACCGCGTTGTTCGCCGTCGCCGCCCAGCGCATCGACGACCGGCCGCTGGTGGTCCAACCGGTGTCGATTACCGCGGTGGCGCTGGACGGCATGCCGCTTGGCCGGGTGCTGCGGCCGGTTTATGCCTGGTACGGGGACATGAGCCTGGGGCCGCACCTGTGGCAATTGGCCAAGCTTGGCGGCATCACCGTGATCGTCGAGTTTCACCCGCCGCTGACCGCCGAGGCGGTGGGTTCGCGCAAGGCGCTGGCCGAGGCCT
Organism: Rhodospirillales bacterium; assembly: GCA_003165295.1. Classification (GTDB taxonomy): domain Bacteria; phylum Pseudomonadota; class Alphaproteobacteria; order Azospirillales; family Azospirillaceae; genus BOG-933. The sequence goes on from PLTC01000219.1 coordinate 10,833, forward strand.
GCTGGCAGACGATCCGGGGTGGCGTGGCCCGCGCGGTTGCCGGTCGCGCCGTGGCCGGGGCGGTGCCGTAGCAGCGGCCTTTCCGCCCCCGGGCTCTGCGGCCGCCAAGCGCGGACGGGTTTTGTCACGTCCCGACCTTGGTGGCGGTACCATGGAGAGCAGGCTGACGGGGTGGGGGCGCCGGTCGGTGCCGGGAAAGCTGTTGCCGCGCGTTAAAATGGTAGCTATAACCGTTCCGACGTCCGACCCGGCGTGATGGGATTCGTGTGCCTACAAAACAGCTTAAGGGCTTTTCTGAGGGGTGTCGGTGAATGAACAGAAAGTCGCAGCCGAGTCGGGATCCGGCACCCCACGGCCATCAGAACCGTGGGCAGTCTCCGGTGATTAAGGGCGGGCTCATGGTATTGGGCAAAAAGCGGCAGCAAAATTCGCCCGAAGAATCATTTTTTCCAGACGACACGGCATACATACAGATCCAAGGAAACGATAAAGCAAGTAAACCGACAAAAGTCATTCGCTATGAAGGGCTGAACGTGTCTGATGTGGCGGTTGATGCAAATCTGAGTCGTTACAATTCCAGTCTTAAGTTCATGTCCTTTGCGGGTGGTGGGAGCAAAAGTCGGTACGAATATAAATTTTTACAACCGGTGATTTTGGACCCAAAATTGGTCGAACCCAGACCTGACAGGCGAGAGCCTGAAGCCAAGGCGCGGCCGTCGCTCGAGGAATTGGACAAGCTTCTTCGTGAGGCGATGAGCAGCGCATTTGAAACCACGTCTTCTGGTCCGCTGCACATGGTTGAACCGAGATCGGATGAAGGCGCTCGGGGCGGCGGGGTGGAAATGGATGTTGATCGCGATGGTGATCAAAACGCGAGCTACGACCCGGTGCGGCTTGCCGAATTGGGCGAGGCGTTGTATGAACGACTTAAGGACGAGCTTGAGAGAGAATATCTCGGGAAGTGTGTTTTGTTGAATGTGGAGCAAGGTACCTATGTCGTTGGCGAGGATACTATCGACGCTGCGAAAAAATATGACGATGAGTATGGCCCGGAAACGCCCGGATATTTTAGAGGTATTGGGTTTTCGTTCCATGTCTGAGAATTCTCCGGCCGCTTCAGAATTGCCGGAGCGCACGATGACGGGTCACACCGATGATCGTGGTCGGCTTTTCACCCGCCTTTTTTTTGTCGGTAAGAATATTTATGCCGAAGGGATGATCGATACCGGCTTTACCGGTTACGTGTTTATGGAAGAAGCCAGGGCAAGGGAATTGGGCTTGAAAGAATCGCCGCGAGCGATAACGATTCAGTTGGCTAATGGGCTGGAGCAGAAGTGCCGAACCTTCGACGCTACCGTAAACTGGGGCGGTAACCCAATTCCAATTCAAGTGTGGGCACCAACTTCGGTCGGTGGTAAGGCGACATTCCTGATCGGGACGTCATTTCTGAAAAACGCGCACCTGTCGGCGAATTTCCGGGAAAGAAAACTTTCCATAAGTGTCATGGCGTGATCCGGTCGGCATGACGCGCGCACTCAGCCGTCTTGTTTGATGATAAAACTGAACGCCATAAAGACCACCGCGGAAAGAATTAGGGCCCAAACGAAATGGGTCATAAAACCAATGGTGTTCACATGGGCATCGGCGGCAACGATGCCGGCGCCCGTGGCCATGGAATCGGCTAATTTGACGAGCGCGTTCGCTATGGTAACGGGGGTTTCGCCATTAAGCTTGGCATATCCGGCGTCTGTGCTGACACCGATGGCGGCGCCCATAAGGCTCAGCTGGATCGCTCGTGGCATGGCGATCTGGATAATGTAACAGCAGGTGGCGCTGACGATGATGCCAACCAAAATCGATGCGATATTGGGCGGAAATATCCAACAACTGAGACCTATTGCCGCAATCACCCCCAGGCCGGCAAAAATCGGGATCGCGGCCCGTTTGTATCCATCGGGATTGTCGACATTGATGGTCATAACATGGGGTTGATCACCATCGATATGGTTGTTGTTTTCAACGCTCATCTTAATGATTGCTCCCCAGTTGCGTGAGCATACTGCGACCCATTGGAACGTTTTGCCGCCGGAACCCCTCGCGATATCGCGTGAAAAGTGGAAGGACTGCGACGATTCCGGTTGGAACCGGATTGACGGTATCGCAGGCATTGCGCCGTTACAAGCCGGAAATGCGCCCCGCCGTCGCCGCGGCTCCTGCCGGTTCTCGCCGCGGCTCCTGCCGGTTCTCGCCGCGGCTCCTGCCGGTTCTCAGGGACTTTCCCCTGGACAGGCCCCGGCAAGCTCATGATAAGGTTCGCGGCGTATGGTTCCATGGATGGTGCTTCAGCAGGCGGGATTTGAACAAGACGCTGTTTATCAGGACCTGGGGTTGCCAGATGAACGTCTATGATTCCGCGAGAATGGCGGACGTTCTGGCACCACTGGGTTACCGGCCGGTGGACCAGCCGGACGATGCCGACATGGTGATCCTCAACACCTGCCACATCCGGGAGAAGGCCACGGAGAAGGTCTTTTCCGAGCTGGGCCGGCTGCGCACGCTCAAGGTGCAGAAGGCGGCCCGGGGCGGCCGGATGGTTCTGGCCGTGGCCGGCTGCGTCGGTCAGGCCGAAGGCGCCGGGATTCTGGCGCGCGCGCCCTATGTGGATCTGGTGTTTGGCCCGCAGACCTTTCACCGGTTGCCGGAGCTGGTGGCGCGGGCGGCGGGCGGCGGCGTGCTCGACACCGAATTTCCGGCGGAATCGAAGTTCGACTTTCTGCCCGAAGAGCAGGCGGGGCAGGGCCTCAGCGCCTTCCTGGCGGTGCAGGAGGGCTGCGATAAATTCTGCACCTTCTGCGTCGTGCCCTATACCCGGGGCGCCGAGTTCTCGCGTCCGGCCGGGGCGATTCTGGCCGAAGCCCGGCGCCTGATCCGGGGCGGCGCCCGCGAAATCACCTTGCTTGGCCAGAACGTCAATGCCTGGCACGGCGAGGCGGCCGGGGGCGGCGGCGGGTCCTGGGGGCTGGGGCGGCTGATTCGGGCACTGGCGGAACTGGAGGGGTTGCTCCGGTTGCGCTACACCACCTCCCATCCCGGGGACATGGATGACGAGTTGATGTCGGCCCATGGCGAGGTGCCGCAATTGATGCCGTTCGTGCACCTGCCGGTGCAGAGCGGTTCCGACCGTATCCTGGCCGCCATGAACCGCCGTCATCGGGCCGACGACTATCTGCGGCGGGTCGGGCGGTTGCGCCGGTTCCGGGCGGATCTGGCGCTGTCCTCGGACTTCATCGTCGGTTTCCCCGGCGAAACCGACGCCGACTTCCAGGAACTGTGCGATTTCGTGCAAGCGGCCCGGTTCGATAATCTCGGCGTCTTCACCTACTCCGATGAGGACACCAGCGCCAGCTACCCGCTCGACGGCAAGGTGGACGGCCGCACCGCTCAGAACCGCAACCGGCGTCTGATGGGCATCCAGCGCCGCATCGCGCGCGCCCGCAACCGCGGGCTGGTGGGAAGCCAAGTCTCCGTGCTGGTGGAAGGCCCTTCCGCGGAGACCCCTCTGTTGTGGGAGGCGCGCATGGCCACGCAGGCCCCCGAAATCGATGGGGTCACGCTGATCAACGATTTCGAAGGCGCCGAGCCGCACCCCGGCGAAATCCGCCGCCTGCGCATCACCGAGGCGCACGATTACGACGTGGTCGGCTCGCTTCTCGAGCCCACCGAATCCGCGCCGCGATTCGCCGTCCCGGGGTTGATTGGCATCGCGCCTCTGGCCGCCGT
>PLTC01000304.1:0-1050 GCA_003165295.1 Rhodospirillales bacterium
GTTTGATAATGGGTTGAATCCGGGTTGGTTTCGTGATTCGGTAGGGTCATGGTCAAGCCGCCGCTGGACGTTGATTCTGTGTCGCCTTTGCTGCTGAAGCCCCTGACGCTGGAGCTTCTGGAGGAGAACGGGCGCCTTGCGGCGGAGAACGCGGCGCTGCGGGCCGAGATTGCGCGTTTGAAAGGGCTGAAGAGCAAGCCTGACATCAAGCCGTCGGTTCCGTCTGGGATGGACAAAGCGACGGAACCGGGTTCTCGGCGGGAGCCGCGGGAGAAACGGCGGCGGGGGCCGAAAAAGCCGTCGGCCCCGGTCGAAGAGCGGGTGGTTGCGGCCGAGGGCATCCCGGCGGGGTCGCGGTTCAAGGGCTACGAGAGCTTTACGGTCCAAGACCTGAAGATCGAGGTCCGGGTGGTATGCTATCGCCGGGAGCGCTGGCTGACGCCGGACGGGCGCACGGTGGTGGCGCCGCTGCCGTCGGGAGTCGGCGACCACTTTGGCCCCGAACTCAAGCGCTTCATCCTGGCCCAGTACCACCAGGGCCAGACGACGGTCCCGCGCCTGGTTGAGTTTTTGGAGGCGCTGGGGCTGGATATTTCCAAGCGGCAGGTGGTGCGGATCCTGACGGAGGCCAACGACGCCTTCGTCGCCGAGGCCCGCGACGTGTTGCGGGCCGGACTGACCCATGCCGACTGGATTTCGGTTGACGATACCGGAGCCCGCCACCGGGGCAAAAACGGCTTCTGCACCCAGATCGGCAACGACGACTTCACGTTCTTCGCCACCACCGGATCGAAGAGCCGCGCCAACTTCCTCGACCTGCTGCGCGCCGGCGGCGCGGCATTTCGCCGACACCGCAGCATGGCAGGCCCACCTCGACCAACTCGGCATCACCGGGCTGAGGGTCAACCCCGACCCGGTGACGGTCGCCACCGAAGGCGCGTTGTGGGGAGCGGTCGGCGCCCGCGGCTTCCTCGACGGCACGGTCATCGTTTCGGACGATGCCGGGCAATTCAACGTCGGCGAACACGCGCTCTGCTGGGTCCACGCCGA
>PLTC01000304.1:1132-4076 GCA_003165295.1 Rhodospirillales bacterium
TCCCGCTGCACACCAACGGCTCGGAAAACGACATCCGCTGCCAGGTCATCCGCCGAAAGGTCAGCGGCACCACCCGCAGCGACGACGGCCGCGACTGCCGAGACACCTTCCTCAGCCTCGCCAAGACCTGCCGAAAACTCGGCATATCCTTCTGGCACTATCTCGGCGCCCGCCTCGGCGCCATCGACCCCGATCAGGTCCCCAGCCTCCCCAAACTGGTCGCAGCACGCGCCTCAGCCTGAGCGCCCGGGGTTTTGCCCCTGTTACATAAAGCGCAACCATCGCAGTACGAGAAAATGCGCAATCACCGCTCATCCAGGCGACGCTTCAGTTCCATGTCGTTCTGGTGCAAGACCGCCTGACCTTCCAGCACCTTCACCAACAAACCTTCCAGCCGGGCAACAACCTCGCCCTGCCGTGAAATCGCCTCACCCTGAACGACAATATCAGCCCGAATCGCCGTCGTATCCGCTTGGCGCCGCTGATCAAGCCCATACACCGCAACCTCAATCGCCTCACGCACAGCGCCCTTGGTCGAACGCTCGTCAAGAAGCTCAGCAAGCACTTCAGCAGCGGCCACAGCCTGCTTCCTGCTGAAGCCACCGCTCTCAAGCTGCTTCGCCACGACCCTGGCGAACCTGCTCGTGGCCCTTAACCTGTTGGCCTTCTCGTTCCATGCCGTCGCCCACGTCACCGCACTGGCCTGGAGAAACGCAATCGCAGCACGCGGCGCCTCATACAGATTCTTCGAGCACCTGCGCACCATCACCGCCTATATCGTCTTCCCCACCTGGGACGACCTTCTGGCCGCCATCGCCGACCTCAACGCCCGCCCACCCTGAAAAAATTGGCCAAACCGGCCGTTGAGAATTGCTGCAACCATCCGACCGACCACCGCAACACTGGCCGGCTGCCAGCGGCACCAGCACCTCAAACATTGAGCCACGACCCACTGCCGAGCGAACGCCGATCGGGTGATCAAGGGCACGCCCCAGCCGCTCGACCAGGGACAGGCCCAAGCCGAGGCCAAGCTCGCCACGGCAACGCAATTGATGAAACTCCTCAAAGATGTCCCGGAGGTGCTCCCCGGGAATCCCGATTCCGGTATCCCAGACCTGGATGCCGAGCCGGTCGCCGCGGCGTCGACAGCCCAGCAGCACGCGGCCATTCGTGGTGTACTTGATCGCATTGGAGAGCAGGCTGTCGCAAAGCCGCAAAAGTAACTCGGGGTCGCTGTGGATCATGGCGCCGCAGCCCACCACCCTAAGTCCCAACCCGGAGGCGGTCGCAACCGGGCCAAAGCGGGTGGCCAAGGATTTAAACAGGGTCTGCACCGACAGGTCGGTCGGACGCACCGTGATCTGATCCAAATCAAACCGCGAGATATCGAGCATACCGTCAAGCATTCCTTGCATAGCGGCCAGTGACAAACCAAGGTTGGCTGCCACCTCCGCATGCGGGGTGCCGCGCAAGCGCCGGTTCAACACGTCGTGAAACAACAACGCAGCCTGTATCGGGTGCCGCAGATCGTGGCCGGCCGCGGACAGAAAGCGTGATTTGCTCCGCTTTGCCCGTTCGGCCTCGGCGCACGCCACGGCCAGTGCTGCCTGCAATATCCGAAAGCGATGGACCACTAAGGCTCCGACCCAAATCACCAGCAGCATCAGAACGCGGCCCACGGCATCCGTCAGCCGCACCGGCCCGGGTGTTGCGGCCAGTGCCAAACCGGTGAGCCCGGAGGCGACCGCCGCTGCCATCCAAGGGGCGGCTTCCCAGCGTAACCACAGGCACGGTACCAGCATCCCCAGATACAGTACCGGAATCGCGAGCCCCGACGTCTCACCCGACCACTCGGCGGTCACCAGTACATCAAGGGCGAAGATCAGAGCAGCCAGCGCCAAGCACGCAGCCAAGGCACCCTTCGCGTCCGATAACGGTCGGACCGGCAGGGAACCGACCAACCATACCGGCGACGACCTGTGCCCGCTGCCCGGTCTGCCCGCTTCCCGTGGCGGCTCAACCAGCCCGCCCTCAGCCATAGGCCTGCCTGACGATGGAGCGAAGCGTTGCCGGGGAAACCGGTTTGTAAAGCAGTGGAATACCGATCTCCTGGCATCGACTCCGAACCTCGGGACTGATCAGACCGGTCATCAGGCAGGCAGTGAAGCCGTGGCCCATCTGACGACGAACCGAAAGGATCGCCTGAAGGCCGTCCACGCCGCCGGGCAAACCGTAGTCGCAGATCAGCAGCCGTGGTTGACGGGTCAAGGTGGCGATCAGCGCCAATGCCGCCGCCGCACTCCCGGTTGCCAACACCTCACAACCCAGTTCCTCGAGAAAGGCGCAAACCGCTGCCCGCACCAGCCGGTCATCCTCAATCACCAGAACCGGGCCGGCCTCGGGCGCGGACAGTTCGCCCGCCACCGTTTCCGTTCCGCACGTTCTTGTGGTCATGACCGATGCCCCATTTCCGGATCCTCCACGGGAGTCTCTCGCCGTCCCGGCAGAACACACACCGCGCGCCAATGTACCGGCTCTCGCTGTTCATTTCTCAACGCCCCAGAGGACGCCGCTTTACTGTTTTCCATGACGGTAACGCGGTCGCCACCCTCTCGGGCACGCGCCGTCCGCTCAATCGGATCAGGAAGCATTCACTCGCCAGGGTTCAACGGAAGTTCCCTCAACGACCACCCGACCGCTGTACTGCCGCTAACGCTCCGGCATCAACTGGTCTTCCGCCTTAATCCATCCGGCGCCGGACTCAAGACGTCTCCAACCAGCCGCGGTTTCTGGTTTTGCGAACGTGTCCCAGTCCAGGACTCCTTTTCAAACAAGGGGCGGCTCACCAAACATTTGCCGGGAAGCGGTTGCCGCAGGTACGATCCGGCAACAACGAAGCGAAGAGTTGGGAGAACCGAAAGGGCTCCTCGCTACGACACGTGGG
>PLTC01000127.1 GCA_003165295.1 Rhodospirillales bacterium
TGCGCGCGCACAAGCTGTTCCAGCGCGATAAGGACTATATCGTCAAAGACGACAAGGTCATCATCATTGACGAGTTCACCGGGCGCATGATGGAGGGCCGGCGCTATTCCGACGGTTTGCATCAGGCGCTGGAAGCCAAGGAAGAAGTTTCGATCCAGCGGGAAAACCAGACGCTGGCCTCGATCACCTTCCAGAATTATTTCCGGCTGTATCCCAAGCTGGCCGGCATGACCGGAACCGCCATGACCGAGGCGTCCGAGTTCGCGGAAATTTACAACCTGGAGGTGGTCGAAATCCCGACCAACCTGCCGGTCCGGCGCGCCGATTACGACGACGAAGTCTATCGCCGCGACTACGAGAAGATCGGCGCGATCATCGCCCTGATTGAGGAATGCGTGGAGCGCAGGCAACCGGTTCTGGTCGGCACGGTGTCGATCGAGAAGTCCGAGAAGCTTTCCAGCGAGCTCAAAAAGCGCAAGATCATCCATAACGTGCTGAATGCCCGCTACCACGAACAGGAAGCCTTCATCATCGCCCAGGCCGGCAAGCCCGGGGCGGTGACCATCGCCACCAACATGGCGGGTCGCGGCACCGATATTCAATTGGGCGGCAATCTCGACATGCGGGTGGCGCTGGAACTGCCGGGCGTCACCGATCCCGAGGAGCGTGCCCGGCGGATCGATGGGATTCGCGGGGAAATCGCCGAAGCCCGGGAAGTGGTGCGTGCGGCCGGCGGCCTTTACGTCATCGGCACCGAACGCCACGAAGCCCGCCGCATCGACAATCAGTTGCGCGGCCGTTCGGGGCGCCAGGGAGATCCCGGCGCCTCGAAGTTCTTCCTGTCGCTCGGCGACGATCTGATGCGCATCTTCGGCTCCCAGCGCATGGACTCGATGCTCGAACGCCTCGGCCTCAAGGAGGGTGAGGCGATCATCCACTCCTGGATCAATAAGGCGTTGGAAAAGGCCCAGCAGAAAGTCGAAGCCCACAACTTCGAGATTCGCAAGAATCTGCTCAAATTCGACAACGTCATGAACGACCAGCGGAAGGTGGTCTACGAACAGCGCCGGGAGATCATGGACGCCGGCGACGTGTCGCAGACCGTTGGCGAGATGCGGGCCGAGGTGATCGGCGATCTGGTGCGCAAACACATTCCGGCCAACAGCTATTCGGAACAATGGGACCTTAAACTTTTGCAGGAAGAGGTTCGGCGCATCTTTAACCTGCAATTGCCGATCGAGGCCTGGGGTAAGGAAGAAGGCATCGCCGAGGAGGTCATTGAAGAGCGTATCCGTGAGGCGGCTGACCGCAAGATGGCCGAAAAAGTCGCCAACTACGGCCACGACCTGATGCGCGGTGCCGAGAAGAGTCTGCTGCTGCAACTCCTCGACCAGGCCTGGAAGGACCATCTGCTCAACCTCGATCACCTGCGTCAGGGTATCAACCTGCGCGCCTACGGTCAGCGCGACCCGCTTAACGAGTACAAGCGCGAAGCCTTCGAGATGTTCGAGCAGATGCTGGTTCAGTTGCGCCAGTCGGTAACCAGCGTGCTGCTCCATGTGGAAATCCAACTGGCCCCGGCCGAGGACCTGGAGAGCGTGTTCGGCCGCCGGCCCCAGGAGATGCGCGAAACCCGCCAGGATCCGGCTCTGGCCCCGACGCCGGCTCAGGCCGGGTCCGTCCCCACCCCGACTCCCGCCCCGGACAGTGAATCCGAGGCACCCCGGCGGCGCATCCCGGTCACTCACGCGCCGGCCCCCGGCGGGATCGATCCTGCCAACCCCGAAACCTGGGGCAAGGTCCAGCGCAACGCCTCTTGCCCGTGCGGCTCGGGCAAAAAGTACAAGCATTGCCACGGTCAGGTGTAAGGCGGGTCAGTAGCTCGGGCGACGTACCGGTCCAGGGGCGTTACGCTCCTGGCGGGGGTAAAAGTGGCAAAGCGCCATCGATCTCCGGGTCCGGGAAGACATCACTGAGACTCACTCCGCCCTAATCCTGACGTTCATCCGGGCCTTGACCGAACACCTGGAGCAGCATCACCTGGACAGGGAAACCAAGGTCAACGTGATCGACGAGGTCGAAACCTGGGCACAACGGGTCTTGGCCCTCCACGCCGGCCTGCGCTGCTGCCGGTTTTGCGCCATCAAGCGGCCGGAATGACCGGCGGGGACAAGGAGCGACTCAATAGCCGGGAGCTTGCCAATCCAAGCCGTCTTCTCGGCTTGCGGTCTCTCGCGTTCAAGCGACAGCGTTCAAGCGACATCGATCGCGAACAATCAGCACACCACGCGACCTGCCCGGGAGCGTTCAGGCAGACTGCGCCACACCCATGCCGACCTGTGCCATATTCACCTGAACCGCCTTGACAGGGACATTGCGTACCGTAAACTCAACACGCAAGTCGCGCGGCAACACCCGATTAGAAACGTATACAACGACATAGCATCGTCCGGCAGCCGTGCCAACGCCCACGCCGAAGACATGCCCACCCCGCTTGACCGCCTCACGCCGGGCGGCATGCTTGGCGGCTTCCGCCTGCTGGACTGTAATCGTATGCGGAACCATGGGCGTGCTCTTTGTACCGTCTACCTTCGTCCAAAGAGCAAGATTATAGCGCCCAAACACCGGAGCAAGCAATTGAATTAGAGCATACGGCCGCGCGAATTCCGACTTTCCGCTCTTTTTTTTCTCCGGCCCAGCCACTACCATTCCGAGCGGCCGATAGTGCTCATCGGTAACGAGCGCCCCACTATCGCCCGGTCGGGCCATAGCCGATTGATCAGAATAGGCCATGACCGCCTGATCATAGGAGCAGAGCATCATCCTGCCGTTTATCCTGACGCGGGCGTCGACTGTCGCCGGAACCGTCTCGACAAAACCCTCCGCATAACCGGAGCGCCCAAATTTCAAAATTTTGTAACCCTGACCTGGATAAACATCCTGTAATTCCTGCGATGATACAATTTCGTCCCTTATTGGGATCAGCACTTGTTCATCTTTATGATCTTTAGCGCGAATAGCATTTTCAGTGTCAATTTCTGGTAGAATTGGAACCAATGCGTAATCCAAACAGAACTGACTGGCCGCAATCGGATCCGGCCATTCCACACCGCCATGATCGATGGCACCCAAAGTGACATGACTACCGCCGGCCTTTTTCATCGGCCGTTGCAAATACGCCAGTTTGCCGCCTGGGGTAAAGGCACCGAATCCCGCGGCTACATGGCCGGCAATCAAGGCATAGCGAGTGACCCCGCGGGCATTGCCTTCGGACGGCGCGCCCGAGTCCCTGACATCAAGGTCGACCGAAGAACCATCACCACGATTCGCTGCAAACCCATGGGCATCACGTTCAACCCGCTTTACCACAATCAGGGTAAGGGAACCGTCAATGCCTTCTGTGGGCGGGTCCGCCGTCACGTTAATCGACAAGCCTGGTCGCAACGTTCCGTGAGGCCGCTCGAAATAGCCCCGCTCAATCTTGGCTGCATTTAAGAAAATCGCTCTTCTCGGGCGCTCGACCACAGCGGCTCCAAACAAATCGCGGAGAGCCAACGTTTGAGTATGAACAACCTTCCCCTTATCGCGCCATTGCCCGCTCACAAAAATATAAAGATTGATATACTCATTACCAGCACCAGGATTACGCGCAATGCCGACTCCAAATGAACAAGCACCATCCTGCACTTCGTTTTCCGAAACGCCGGCAGCCTGCTTACTACTACAGTTGCACTTAGCATTTTGNNGCGGAAGTGCAACTGTAGTACTACTGCGGACGTCGTAACGAATACCAGGGCTTCAGAGTCTCCAACGCTTGTCGGGTTCGGTTCGGGGGCATGTCTGCCCCCGAACCGGGATGGCTACCACCCCGGTCGCCCCTACCGTTAACCGCGTCCCCTTGGCCTCGTGACATCAAGGGGCCGCCCCGCCCTTTGCGGGTACTGGCGGAGCCCTCTTCGTTATTTTTTCGCCCGGCCGGCATTATACTGCCGCCGTCGCCACCATTGAGGTCCAGAAGATCGCCGCCAGCAGGGGCAAAGCCCAGCGGATGACGGTGCGCACCTCCGCGAAGAGGTGGGGATGCTTCTCGGCCCAGGATGCCGACGGATTCATCAGCCCAACGTAGGCCGCCAGGGTCGCGATCAGATAGACAAAACCGCTGGAAACCATGGTCGCGATCGGGGTGTCGGCCGACATCGAGCCGGGGAACTCGGCTTCGAAGGTGAAGATCAGCGCCACCAGAGCCAGCATCCCCGAGAATATTTGCGGCCCGTTCGACGCCGGATTGTATTCATCGGACCACAAAACAAACAGAGAAATCGACACAATTAATAGAAATGGCAGAAAGAGTCTGGACAGATAGATCGCCCATTTTCGGTCGGCGACCAGGACTATCGTCATCCGGCTGTAGCTGTCGCCATTCCAGGCCACGTAATTTGAACCGATGAAGTCAAGACGCTTGAGTGCCCAGAGCGGAGTCAGCGGCGTGCGGGTAATACCGGACAGCATATCGTCTTCTTCGGTATGGACCAGGATGACGTCGTGCAGGCTGTACTGGGTGGAAACGACCTGAACCATCAACCGCTGGCGGTCAAAGGGAAAGGTCGACATGTCGGTGGCGAGCCGGAAGTCTGCGCCGATGGTCCGCACCAGCAAGATATCGCCATTTGCCGAAATGGACAGGCCGATCTGGTCTTCCCGGGGCGAACCGACCAGATTTTCGATGGCCATCGCCGGGGTCCAGATTTTCTGGAACTGCTGCTTTGCGGCGGCATCGAAGAAGTCCTGACGGGTGACTCCGGCCTTTATCCGGTCGAAGGCCAGCCGGGGATCGTTCCAGCGATAGGACAACTCGACCCGGGCATTCATCTGACCCAAGGTTTCCTGAACCTGGGCGACGTCGAGAATCCGCATGGCGACGAAGACCCGAACGGGCAATTGCCGGTCACGCGGCGGACCCGGTTCTTCGTCGGCGGCATTGGCCCCACCGATGCCACCGAACAGAAAGGTGGCGATCAGTGCGAGGCTGGCAAGGGCGCGGATCGCCCTCGCTGTTCCCGTTGTGATCATGGCACCGGCTCCCTTCTGACGGTGTCGTCACGGGCCTTCAGGGCGCGCAGGCTCGCCACCAGATCGGCGACCGGACCCGAGACCCCCGTAGGCAGTGCGGCGTCTTTGCCTTCGGCCCACGCCCGCGCGACCCCGGCCAGTTGCGTTACCGGCCGCAGCACCATGCCGTTGAACACGATGAGAATAATCGCGACCATCAGGACGGTGCCGGCCGCAACCATACTGATCATCTGCACCAGATTCCGCCTCATCTGGTGCTGGTCCGCCTCAAAGGAGCGGGCGGCGAAGATGGTCCCGATCGCCTTGCCACTGTAGTCGACCAGCGGCACCGTCACGCTGCCATAGAGCACATTATCGACCTCGACCTCGCCGTAGCGACGATCCTTGGCAATCGACAGGTTGGCGAATTGGGCCAGTTTGGAAATCAGCGGCAGGTCGGTCGTCGAGTCGATCCGGAGTCCATTGAAGACCTTGAAGTTATCGTCATCCTCAATTTTGGCCCGGGTCGCCAGCGACCGGAACAGGCGGTCATCAACCAGAACGGCGTAGTCGGCATTGGTATGAGCCTTTAGAGCCGTCAACAGCGGCGCCATATCAATTCCAAATTCGATGCTGCCCACAATCTTACCGGCATCGGTAACCGGAGCGACGCCGCGTACCCGCAGGCCGGAGGTCCCGATTTCGACGCCGCTTTGGGCCTCGCCGGTGGTGTGCGCAGTCACCACCATCTCGCCGGTGTCGGCGACGTTGTCTCCGAAGAATGAGGGGTTGTGGAGGCGCAGCAGCACGCTGCCGTCGATGCGGTTCAATTGTTCGACCGAGATGCCGAAATGGCGGTGTTGAATATCGTAGCCATCGCGCAGCAACTCCAAAAGCCGGTCCCTGTCGCAGGATGAAATCATACCGGGTATTTCAGGCAATGCCGCAATCAGTTGTGCCTCGGTGGTGACCAGACGGCCGATTTCCGATAACTGAATGCGGACCTCATCGACGATATGGTCGAGCATCTCCCTCTGATTGGTCTCGAAAATCCGGGTAATGCTCTGATAGGCCAGCGCGGTGATGACGGCGAGGACCAGAGCCGTAGCAAACCCTGCCCAGATGGTCGCTTTGACGCGCATGGAACGCCCCCTGTTGGAAGTCAGGCAAACCCTTGCACGCGGGTATCGGCGCGTTTCCCGCTTTTCTGACACGGCGAGGACATCAGTTGCGGACACGATTCCCGGTGGGCGCCTCGATCCGAGGTGCCAGGGCGACCCTACCCGAAATTTACGCGATTTGTCAGCCGTCGGTGACAGAGCCGGACACGCCGACCTTTTGACCGACGCTGTCACCGTGGCATGGCGGCTTGCGGTCTTCGGGCGCTACCGCGCAACATCAAAAAAGCCGGCGCCGACTATGCAGCACGCACCGGGCGACGGGCGTCGACCCGCCGGTCATTCCGGCGGTTTGATGGCGTAAAACCGGTAGCAGCGCAGGCCGGCGTGGAGGGCCGAGACCCGTTGTGCCCAGGTTTCGACCTCGTCGATCACGTTGACCTTGGTTTCCCTGTCCAGGTGATGCTGCTCCAGGTGTTCGGTCAAGGCCTGGATGGACGTTAGAATCAGGGCCAGGTGATTTTCGGTGATGTCTTCCTGGACCCGGAGATCGAAATTGCACTGGGCAAAGGCGTCAAGCGCCCCCTGAAGGGTCCAGAGCTGTGGTTCAAGGGGTTCGCGATCGGCCCAGGTCTTGATCGCCCGGGAGTTCCGTGCCTCGGGCAGGATGACGTAGTCGGTGCAAACGAACTGACCGCGCGGCTTCAGTATTCTTTCGATCCGGTCGAACAACCCGGTCTTGTTGCGGATCGTAAAGAAGGCGTCCTTCGATAATACCGCATCGACACGCTTGCCGAATTTGAAATTTTCGGGATCGAAGAGTTGAATCGGCGCCTGCTTGGCGAGCTTGGCCTTGGTCGAACGCTCCATGCCATGCTCGACCAGAAACGGTGACGCCTCGAGGCCGGTGAACCAGCAGCCGGTTTGCCTGACCAGGCAGCGGCAGGCGCCGCCAAGACCACAACCGATCTCCAGTGCGGTCATGGCCGGATTGAGGCCCAGGGGCTTGGCCAGCGTGGTGACCATGTCGTCACCGCCCGGGGTCGTATAGCCCTGGCCCCAGATTTTCTCCGCAACCTCGAGTCTGGTCGCGGTCCACAGCGGCTTGCCGAAGCGGTTCATCCCCGGTCGGGGCGCCTGATCGGCGGGAAAGGTGCCGTCACTGCCATCGCGCGCGGCGATGGCGGCGGCCCGCCGACGCTTGGCAGCGGGGGTTTCGTACCCCTCCCACCAGTCGATGAATTTGGTCTTGAGGGACGGCGACGGACTTTCGTCGTCGTCCTCTGAAGGGGTGTTGTTTCTGTCCGAGGTCATCCTTGGAACACGCCGGCTTGCCGAAACGGGATCACGAAACAAAGAAGGCGAAAGGGAGCAGGGAGTCACAGGCGACTCTCCGGCCTCCGGCGAGGGCCGTTCGCGCACGGAACCGCAAAAACCGCCACACTGAACCCACAAATCCTAGCATACCAAACTGTCGACGACGGCGAAACCATCCTGTCCGCCGCCGGAGCAGGTTACCACGGGTTGGCGCCGGCGAGTCCTGCTGCGGTCGTCAGATTGACGTTCTGGCAGGCCGCGGGCAGCGTCGGATTGGGTCGCGGCGGTGAGGGGGTGCCCGCCTTCTTCGGCGCCGGCGGGCGCGCCTCGGGCAACCACGACATCAACTCGGTATCGCAACCGTCGCCCGGCGGCACCGGTGGTTGAGACGTGCACGATGGGCTGTCGGCGGGGCAGGAGAGGCGGACGTGGAAATGGTCGTCGTGGCCGTACCAGGGGCGGATCAGGCGCAACCAGTCGCGATCGGCACCGGTGCTGCGGCACAGCTCGAGCTTGATCACCGGATTGACGAAGATGCGCGAGACCCGGGGGTCTTCGGCCGCAAGGCGGATTAACGTGAACTGGGCGGGTGTCCACAGGGACCGCACCAGGTCCAGGGTGTCCCCATTCACCACCGAGATTTCCTTAAGGTTGTCACGGCTGGTGCGCGGCAACCGGGGCAGGTCGAGTCGCAGCCAGATATCGACGTCCAGTCCGATCTGATGGCTGGCGTGACCGGTGTTCATGGGGCCGCCCCGAGGCTGCGCCATGTCGCCGATGTTGATCAGGCCGAGACCGGCGGCCTGGACCCGGCGTCCGAGTCCGTCAAGATAACTGAGGAGCGCCGGATGCCCGAAATAGCGGTGGCGACCGGGCCGGATGACCTGGTAGCCGATGCCGTCAAGGGGCAAAGCAACGCCGCCGGCGAGGCAACCCGCGGCGTAACCGCCGATGGCCTGTGCCGGTCCCGGAGAGGGAAGCCGAAGCAGATGCCAGGCCACCGCCCGACCGGGCTCGGCCGCGGCCGGCTTCGCCAACCCGGGCATTCCCAGCGACGCAACCACCACCAGGGCTGTGACGGTGTTTCGGACCATGGCTCTCATCGGAGGTCTTTATCCATTCTGGTTTCCGCTCGGACCTGACGCCACAACGGAACCAGGGCGGTAAAAGGGGGCATCCGATCCCGCCGGCGTCGCCCCGACAGTAGCATCAGGGCAGGGGACGTCATAGTCAGGCATCGCGACGGTCAGGCATCGGTGCGCAACACCGAAAGGTGGGTCATCACCGAGCGTCGGGCGACCCGCCGGGGGAGCATACGGGCCAGCGCACTGTCACCGGCCCAGACCAGCGGATAAAGCACGGTGGCACCCGGGGCGAAATGGGCGGTCTGTTGCAGGGCAGCCAGGGCGAGCGTGCAGGGGCCGTGGCCGACAGGAAAGATCTGAAAGGCCGGGAAGCCGGCCTGGTTGAACAGACGGGCCAGACCTTCCTCGGTAAAACGGCTGTAATCGGCAGGTTCCGGGGTGTACTGGTGAACAAAACTGGTGCCCAGCAGGACATGGCCACGGCAGATACGGCGGATTTCCGCCAGTAGATTCGAAATATTCCAAATATGATTCATTACGAACAGCAGCAATACGACGTCGAAAGCCCGATCTGGAAACGGCAATGGCTGTTCCAGATCGATCCGTATCATCCCTTCGTCCTGGGGCTGGCAGTCACAGAAAGTGATAGCGGCATTGGAACTGTCGAGAAAGCGATAATAACTTGAAGACCGGTTGCGCGCTCCCAGGTCAAGAACCTCGCCGGAGACCGGTAACCCCTTGATGCGGGAATTAAAAGTGGCGCGGAGCACCGATTTTCCACGCGCCAGCTCGCCGATTACCGTGCCGAACCGGATCCGGCTGGCAGCGAGTCGCTTTACCGTTGCATCGTAACCAGAACTGGGCATACTTAGTTCCCTGCTTGAGGTGTTCGTTGCGTGTTGAGGTGTTCGTTGTTTGAGGTGTTCGTTGTGTGAAACACGGGTATGGTATCGCCTAAACTCGGGGCCGACACCTGTCAAGGTGGGGCATGCCGGTCGGTGGAACGTTCACACATGATTGGCGGAGCCCCTTCGCGGCCTCCATTGTTGCAGCGCCTATCTGAGTGACGTTATCACTTTGGCCGCGTTGGCACTTCGGTTATGAGGCGGCTCGTCGGCTTTGGGGCTTCGAACGGCGGGTGCTGACCGCCCGGATTGTCCCCGGAACGGTTTCATACTGCCGATAGATAACAATTTATCTAAAACACGTTATATTACTGAGCAGTTGGCGCGGGGTGCTTCAACCGGGTGCCGGGGTACCGCCAACCTATCCGTCGACGACCAGTGGTCGTGACTCGGATTAAATAAATAATTGGCTGATTGCTCCAATGATCGCATGCCGTCAAATCCCATGCCGTCCATGATTGATCACCGGTAATCCTGATCATCAAATAATGCTTTGATCAATAACGAATATAGTGTCGGATCGGCTTGACGACACTGGCGCCGGTCATTTTATCCTGGTAACGTCTTGGTCACGAATTGGGGCCATAGTGCTCTTCATGCCATTTTCGGTCGGGCACGAATGCCCGCGGTGGCCGTCTCGTACCAGAGACAGGGGAAGATCATGAAATTTTTTAACGACGTGAAAATCGGGACAAAAATCGCGGCTGGAAATGGTCTGCTGATTGTCCTGTCCGTCGCCATCGGACTGGTGGCCCTGCTCGGGCTTTCGACAACCCAGGACTATCTCGCCGCCTACCGCCAACTGGCGATACAAAGTGCCCGGCTGACCGAGGTTCAACTGGTGCTGAATGACGCCCGGCTTCACTCCAAGGACTATACCCTCAAGAATCTCGAAAACAGCGCCGGCGAGGCGAGGGGGCGCCTGGACACGATCCTGAACGGGGCTGCGACGGTGCGCGGGGCGTTCGAGAGTCCGGCGGATCTCGCGGCTGTTGATACGGTCATGAAGGGCGTCGAGGACTATCGGACCGCCTTTCTTAGGGTGGTGGAGCTGCAAACCGAGGCCAACAAGGTGACCAAGGCGTTGGGGGACCTGGGGCCGCCGATGGAAAAGTCGTTGGGCCTGTTGATGGAAGCCGCCCACAACGACGGCGATGGTGAAGTCGCCTGGCTGGCCGGATTGTGCCAGCGCGACATGTCGCTCGCTCGCGTACTCATGGTGAAGTATCTGCTTCACCATGACCCGGCCGAGGCCGAGCGATCGGCCACGGCCATCAAAGGAGCGACGGCCACCGCCGGGACCATGGTCTCCACCATCACCAAGGAGGCGCTTAAGGCTCAGGCCCAGGTGTTGTTGACCAATCTCAAGCAGTACGGCGAACTGGTCAGCCAGATGGCGGCAAAGATGGCGGCACGGGACGAGGTGGTCAACCACGATCTTCAGGTCGTAGGGCCGGCGGTCGCCCGGAATACCGCCACCCTGAGGGATGAGTTGACGACGCGGCAGCGGGAACTCGGACCGGTGACCACCGCTGCCATCGAAGGCGCGGTCACGAATTCCCTGGCCATCATGGTTGGGGCGACGCTGCTGGGGCTTTTGTCGGCTTTCCTCGTGACCCGGGCCATTGCCCGGCCGATCCGGGCCATGACCGGGGCGATGCGGCAACTTTCCCGCGGGAATCTCGGGGTCGAGATTCCCGCCCGTGATCATGGCGACGAGGTCGGCGCCATGGCCCAGGCGGTTCAGGTGTTCAAGGAAAATGCCCTCGAAGTCGAGCGACTGAAGCAGGATCGCGAGGTTCAGGAGCGGCGGATGGCCGAAGAAAAGCGGCGTCTGATGACCCAACTTGCCGATGGCTTCGAGACCAGCGTCCGCGGTGTGGCGGGTAACGTGTCTTCGGCATCGACTCAGATGCGCGCGAACGCTCAGGATCTGTCGGCGATTGCCGAGCAGACCAACCGGCAGTCGATGGCGGCGGCGGCGGCGGCGGAACAGGCATCGAGCAATGTTCAGACCGTGGCCTCGGCCGCCGAACAGTTGTCCAGTTCCATTGGAGAAATCGGCCGGCAGGTCAGCCAGTCCTCGACGATCGCCAGCGGCGCGGTGGCGGAAGCCCAGCGCACCAACGGCGCCGTGGCCGGTCTGGTCGACGCCGCCCAGAAAATCGGGGAGGTGGTCCAACTTATCAACAACATTGCGAGCCAGACCAATCTGCTGGCGCTCAATGCGACCATCGAGGCGGCGCGCGCCGGAGAAGCCGGCAAGGGTTTTGCCGTGGTCGCCTCGGAGGTCAAGAGTCTGGCCAACCAGACCGCCAAAGCCACCGATGAGATCTCGTCCCAGATCGCCCAGATGCAGGGGGCCGCGGCGGGGGCGGCCGAGGCCATCAAGGGCATCGGCGGCACCATCCTGCGCATCAACGAGATCGTGACCGGCATTGCCGCCGCGGTCGAGCAACAGGCGGCAGCGACCCGGGAAATCGCCCGCAATGTTCAGCAGGCTTCGAGCGGAACCCAGCAGGTGACGGGAAACATTTCCGGCGTCACCCGGGCGGCCGGCGAGACCGGCTCCCTGGCAACCAAGGTTCTCGCGGCCTCGGAGTCCCTGCTGAAGGAATCGGAGACCCTTGGCCGGGCCGTGGAAGGCTTCGTGATCAAGGTTCGTGCGGCGTAATAACCCGGTTAAGGGCGGAAAGGGGGAGACTTGCGGAACCGCAGGACTTCCCCGATTCTTTTTTTGAACCCCGGAGTTCAGGCGGCGGTGCCGGACCAGCCGCCGCCGAGCGCCTTAAAGAGACTGACCACCGCCTGGAGGTGGCCGAGTCGAGCCTGAACCAGGGCATCCTGGGCGGCAAACAGCGTCTTTTGGGTGTTCAGCAAGGTGGTAATGTCGACCAGCCCGGCGTCGAACTGGGCCTTGGAGATATCGAACGCCCGCTGGGCGGTGGCAACCGCCGCCTTTTGAGCCTGTTCTTCCTCGTCGGTCTTGCGGGTGGCGATCAGGGCGTTTTCGACATCGGTAAAGGCCGAGACCACGGCCTTGCGGTAATCCTGCACCAGCTCCTCATAACGCCCTTGCTTCTCCTCAATGGCACCCTCCAGGGCGGCGCCGTGGAAGATCGGCTGGGTGACGTTGGCGGCGAGCGAGTACAGGAGATTGCTGCCGTGCAGCAGGGTGCTGAGCGCAAGGCTCTCGAATCCGGCCTCGGCGGTCAGGTTCACGTCGGGAAACAGCGCAGCCTTGGCAGCGGTCATATCGGCGTTGGCCGCGACCAACTGTGCCTCGGCATTTTGCACGTCGGGGCGCCGGCCCAGCAACTCCGAGGGCAGGCCGGGGGCCACCGCGGGCAGGGTCAGGGAGGTCAGGGTTCCGGCCGCGACGGTGGCTTTTTCCGGCAATTGACCGACCAGCAGGGCCAGGGCATTCACGTCCTGGCGACTCTCCTGTTCCAATGGCGGCAGCGCCGCCCGCAGTCCGGCGACGACGCTTTCCTGCTGGGCGAGATCCAGGTCGGTGGCGGTACCGAAATGCACCCGGTCACGAATCGCGGCCAGCACGTCTTCGGCGTTGCGGACATTGGCCTGGGCCACCGTCAGCCGGTCCTGGGTCCCCAGCAGGTCGAAATAGCTGTTGGCGATGCTGGTCTGCATGGTCAGCACCACCGTCTGGCGGTCATAGCGGCTGGCCTGAGCGGCAGCCTCGGCGGACTCCAGGGCCGCCGCGTTCTTGCCCCAGAAGTCCACTTCGTAACTGGCAGTGAGATTCGCGGCGTAGGAGGTGGTGGTGACCGTCTTTGGACCGGACGCGGCCTGGCTGGCCTGTCGCTGGTGGGTCACGCCGCCGCCGGCGTCCAGGCTGGGCAGCAACGGGGCACCGGCGATCCGGGCCTGAGCATCGGCCTGGCGTACCCGCGCGATGGCCGCCGCCAGATCGAAATTTCCGTGCCCGGCCTGATCCATCAGGGTGTCGAGGGGTGCCGAACCGAACTGGTGCCACCAGTCTGCGACGGGCCAGGCGGCAGCGTTGGCGCGGTCGGCCGGGATGGTCCAGGCGGCGGGAACCGGGACGTCCGGCCGCCGGTAGTCATCTCCGACGCTGCATGCGCCAAGGCCGGAGGCCAGCAGCGCCAGGGCCGTTCGGGTGGGAACGGCGCGGACGCTCCTGATGACACGGTTGATCGGCTTCATGGATTCTCTCCGGCGGTGATGATCGTCGTGGTGTGAGGGGCCGAGATCCCGGCGGTCCGCCGGCGGCGCCAGCGCGCGAGACGGGCCAGGGCCAGGTAGACCACCGGGGTGGTATAAAGCGTGAGAAACTGCGAGACTAGCAGGCCGCCGACCACCGCCACGCCCAGCGGCCGGCGCAGGTCGCCACCGGCCCCGGTGCCCAAAGCCAGCGGCAGGGCGCCCAACACCGTCGCCAGGGTGGTCATGGTGATGGGGCGAAAGCGTTTGCCGCAGGCTTCAAGGATCGCCTGCTCGGGCGTGAGGCCGCGGTGCCGTTCGGCGTCGATGGCAAAGTCCACCAGCATGATGCCGTTCTTTTTGACGATGCCCATCAGCAGGATGACCCCGATGATGCTGATCAGGCTGAGGTCGTTGCCGGTGATGATCAGCGCCAGCAGGGCGCCGATGCCGGCCGAGGGCAGAGTCGACAGGATGGTCAGGGGGTGCAGCGTGTGCTCATAAAGCACGCCAAGCACGATGTAGATGGCGAGCAATGCCGCGGCGATCAGAATCGGTTCGTCGTTCAGGGAATCCGCAAACGCCTTGGCGTTACCGGCGAATTCGGTGTGGAGGGTGGGCGGCAGCCCGATATCGGCGGCAGCCGCCTCAACCATCGCGGTGGCGTGCCCGAGGGCGATCCCGGGCGCGAGATTGAAGCTGAGGGTGGCGGCCGGAAACTGGCTCTGGTGCGTCACCGACACCGGCGCGGTCCCGGGCTCGAACCGGGCCAGCACCGACAGGGGAATCTGGTGTCCGTCGGCGGTGGGGACGAACAGGTGGGAGAGCGCGGTCGGGCCTTCCTGATCGCGGGGCGAGACTTCCAGAATCACATGGTACTGGTTGCGTCTGGTGTAGATGGTCGAAACCTGCCGTTGGGCAAAGGCGTCCTCGAGGATCGAGTCGACGGTTTGCATGTCGACGCCAAGACGCGCCGCGGCCTCGCGGTCGACCGCCACGTTGGCCTGTGGAAGTGCCGCGTCCTGGTCGCTGGAGACGTCAAGAAGGCCCGGAACCCGCTTCAGACGCTCGATCAGGCGGGGGGTCCAAAGACGCAGTTCCTCGAGGGAGTCGGTCCACAGCACGAACTGGAATTCGGCCTTGCCCATCCGACCGCCGGCGCGGATGTCCTGCGTGGCCTGGAGGAACACCGAGATGCCCTCGATGCCGGCGAGTTTCGGCCGCAGCCGGTCGACCACCTGGGCGGCACTGAGCTTTCGTTCCCTGAGCGGCTTGAGGCTGATGAACATCCGGCCTTCGTTGCCGGTGGGAATCATGCCGCCATTGCCGACGAAGGAGCCGACGGAAGCCACCGCCGGATCCTCAAGGACCCGCTGGATCACCTGTAGCTGGCGTTCGGCCAGGGCCTTGAACGAGATGTCGATCCGCGCCTCGCTAATGCCCATGATGACGCCGGTGTCCTGGGGCGGCAGGAATCCCTTGGGTACCACCCGGTACAGGACGACGGTCAGGACGACGGTTCCCAGCGTTACCGCCAGCATCACGCCCTGGTGCCGCATCACCCAGCGCAGGCCGGACAGATAGACCGACTGCATGGCGTGGTAGGTCCGGGCTCCGGCCCGGGCCAGGCCGGCGTTACTCCAACGGCGCTCGCGCGACATCAGGTGGCCGTAAAGGGTGGGCGTCACGGTGATCGACACCACCGCCGAGACCGAGATCGCCACAGTCAGGGTTACGGCGAATTCGTGGAGAATCCGGCCGATCATGCCGCCCATGAACACCAGCGGGATGAACACGGCGACCAGAGAGACGCTGATGGACATCACCGTGAAGGTAATGTTCCGGGCGCCGCGGATCGCCGCGGTCAGGGGCTCCTCTCCGGCCTCGATATGACGGGTGATGTTCTCGATCATCACGATGGCGTCNNCGACCACGAAGCCCACGGAAATGGTCAAAGCCATGAGCGAAATGTTGTCGAGGCTGTAGTCCAGCAGCCACATCACCACAAAGGTTCCGGCCAGCGACAGCGGAATCGTCACGCTGGCCGCCACGGTCGGGGTCACGCGGCCGAGGGACAGCAGCACCACCAGCACCACCAG
>PLTC01000167.1 GCA_003165295.1 Rhodospirillales bacterium
CCATGACGTGAATGAGGTCAAGGAGGCAAGATTCCTTGCGGGTACAGGGCAGAGCCCTGCAAAATCAAGATAATAGTGATATCCTGGCGCCTATGGGGCTCCGCCCACACCGGCAAAATGGTGCTGCCAGGTGGGTGGGGGGAGCGAAGCCCCCATGGGCCAGTCACAAGACCCGCCGGTATCAGGCGTGACTCCGGGCCAATCCCCGCTCGTGGTTTGCTGCGCCGTCGTGTCGGGGGAGCAAAAGCGGGGTGGCCAGCATGAGGATGCCGGCGACCGCGATTGCGGTCTGGGGGCTGGTGATGCCGGCCAGCAGGCCCCACAGTGCGGTCATGACCGCGATCGTGATGTTGCTGGTGACTGACCACGCGGACAGGGTGCGGGTGACCCGGTCCGCCGCGGTGTGCTCGAGCCTGTAGGTGGCGAACACCGGATTGAACACGCCTATGCACGTCACCAAGCCAAGCTGGACGACGATGACGAGCACGATTCCGGCGGCACCCGGGCAGATGAAGGCCAGCCCCAAAGACCAGCAGGCACGCAGTGCCCCGGCGGTGCACATGACCTTATGCCGCCCGAACCGCGCGACGAGTAGCGGCGCCAGTCGCGAACCGATGAGGCCGCCGACGCAGGGCGCTCCGAACGCGAGGCCATACTGCCAGGGTGCGAACCCCAGGGAGCCGAGCATGAGGACGGCGACCAGCGGCGCGGTCGCCAGGATCAGGCCGTTGACCAGGATCGTGTTGAAAAACAGCGGGCGCAGCATCGGATGACACAGGATGTACCGCCACCCGTCGAGCAGGTCGCCGGCCCGCAGTCCCGGGGCATCGGTTCGCACGGAGCGTGGCTCGCGCCGGCCGATTGCGTGAATCCCTGCCGCCGAGAACAGATAGCTGACCGCATCGGCCACCACGGTGGTCACCGGGCCGAACAGCGCGATCGCGACCCCACCGAGCGGCGGTCCGAGTGCGGTGGCGGTCCACGTCGTAGACTCGAACCGTCCGTTCGCGACCAGCAGGTTCTCCGGCTGTACCAACGCCTTCAGGCAGGCGCCGCTGGCCGCCTTGAAGGCGATGCCGGCCGCGGAGACGATAACCGATACCATCAGGAGTTGGGCGAAACTGAGCCAGCCAAGCGCGAACATCACAGGAACGCTGATCAAGGCGACGAACCGGGTCAGATCCATCGCAATCATCACGGGCTGCTTTCGGCGGAACTCCATCCATGGGCCGATCGGCACCGCAACCGCCGCCCCCACCGCCAGCCCCGCGGCCGCCAGCACCGACACCTCGGTCGGCCCGGCGTGCAGCACGAGAATCGCGATCAGGGGTAATGCGTCGAATGCGAGCCATGTGCCGAACGTACTGATCGTATACGCCGCCCAAAGCCACCCGAACTGCCGCCCCAGCGCCCGCGTAGCCACCATGCCCAAGCTCACCCCGCGCTGTCTCGCCGGCCCAACGCCGGTCTACCCGCACAGGCCCATACTCCGCAATGGCCCTGGCGCCGCACAGCCCAACCACCCGGTCTGTTGTCACGATTTTGCGGGTGTGGGAATAGCCTGCCGTATCCTGGCGCATATCGGGCTTCGCCCCCTTCGACCCGTGTGCGAGGCATGGCGAAAGAATGCCTCCGAAATCCTTCACCGGCCGACCACCAGCTTTATCGGTCCTTGAATACCTCATCGTACCAATAGGCTCCCGGACTGTCAAAAAACTCCCGATCAACCGTCAGGCACAGTTCCCGCAAACACTCCATGCCTAAATTATATCTGAATATCAGCGCGATCGGGTCATACAAGCCTTCGGAATCAAGGGTACCGTCAATGGTTATCTCGATATCGCGTTTGCGCCTTTTTATGCCGATGACGCGCTTGGTTCCCTCGAGCCAATGAAAGAAAGACTCTTCATCAAACGGCGAATAATACCGATCCGGCTGTGAAATTATAAGCTTCATCTTGCGTCTCCAAGGATCATCTCATTGCACCGGCGAGGATGGATAGTATCATAGCCGTCCGGTATCGGCCGGCTCCAAGGTGCGTCACCCTGACCGCCAACCACGGACGGCTGCTGGAATATACTGTCGCCCCGGAATTCTCTCGAACCCGGCCACGCTCTCGCCGCCCTGTCGCCCGGCCGGCTAACCGCTTTTGAATACCGCATCGTACCAATAGGTGCCGGAGCAGGCAAATTGCTCCTTATCAACGGTGAGACACAACTCCTGCAAACAGTCCATCTCCAACTCGTACCTGGTCATCAGTGCGATCAATTCCGACAGGCCATCGGCATCAAGCTTACCATCAATGGTCACCTCCAGGCCGTGGCCATCCCATTTAACGCCAGTGACGCGCTTGATCCGCTCAAGCCATCGAAAAAAGTGGTATTCATCCATATAAGCGTAATACCGACCTGGCTTAGGAATTGTAATTTTCATCTCTTACCCCTTTTGCGCCGTCTCGCGCTGCTAATATGCTCTCCAGGACAAACATTGACATAATCTTTACTATCATTTTTATTTTTGGACATCCCACTGCGGACCGCCATGGGCAATAGGACCTCGTCCAGAGGGACACCAGACACGACCCTTATCATCCAACCAGCCATGACTGGCGGCACCTTTTCCAGGGAACGGGTTCGGGACCCATCTTTCCCCGCTCTTGGGATCACGGAAGCCTTCGGCCGCACCCGGTTTCCCGGGTGCCTTGGCACCGTTCGGGTCTTTAGCATCTTTTGGCGGCCTGTTCCATGTCGCCGTAGTTGTCCCGATCGGCGAACATCTTGGCGACAGATCGTAACCATGAGGTCTTGTGCAGCGAGGTGTAGCTGCCCAGGTAGCGGTCGCGGAAGCTGGTATCGTCAAGCGTCCCGGCTGCCGCCCAGGTCTGGAACAGCCGGCAATACCGGTTAACGGTTTCGCCATCGGGCCGCGGGAACCGTTTGGGCTCGTCCAGGTGCCGCGAGGCGTAGCCGACGATGCTCTTGGCCCGCCCGAACGGGCTGTCGTCGTGGAGTTTCCGCGACCGCCAGCCGCCCTTGCCCCAGCCCGGTTGGCGGCTGGTCAGGATTGAAATGGCAGTTGCCATCCCCGGAGCCCCGGAAAGACATGGTCGCGGTCTCCTTCCGTTGTCTACACCCCCGCTTTGTTCACGGCGTCCGGTGTTTCGATACGGGATAAGAACCGCTATTGCAATGGGATAAAATCCTCACGGATCAAAAATCATCGGCGACCGCCGCTTGCGCTGCGGCGGTCCTGGCCGCCCCTTGAAAGGAAAGAATTTGGCTCAATTCGCGTCAGGCAGGCACACAGTCTATGGCTGTGCAGCGTCGCTTTCATGGGCGAAAGAAAGAAAAAATTCTTCACAAAGACACGAAGAATTCAAAGAAGTCACAAAGAGGGCGTTTCTTTGTCACTTCTTTGCCCCTTTGTGTCTTTTTGAGAAATTGCCCCAACAATTTTGTGGGCTCTGCCCACACCCGCAAAAGGCCGGTCGGCCCTTTGAACCCGGGAATTCGGGGAGGCGGGCCTTCTCAGGACGCCGCCCGGTCGGCATCGCCCGGCGCCGGCACCTGGAAGCCGTCGTCGGTGTATTGCTTGAGTTTGTTGCGCAGCGTGCGGATGGAGATGCCGAGAATGGTCGCGGCATGGGTGCGGTTGCCCAGGCAGTGCTGGACGGTTTCGATGATCAGGTCGCGCTCGACCTCGGCGACACTGCGGCCGACCATGCCGGTGGGGGCGGTGACGCCGGGCATCCCGCCGGGAGCGGTCACCGGGACCGGGGGCGGCACCGCGGCGCGGCCATAGCCGCCGGGCAGCGTCGGCGCCGGGGCCGGCGGCGGCCCACCGTAGCCCCCGCCATAACCCGGGTTGAACGGCTGGGGCGGCGCGCCATAGGGGCCGGTGGCGGGTGCCATCGGGCGGGGCGCGGCGTCCCGGGCCATGGCCGGGCTGGTCAGCAGGATGACGTCGGGTTCGATCTTCGGGCCATGGGCCAGCAGCACGGCCCGGTGCATGGCGTTCTCAAGCTCCCGGACATTGCCGCGCCAGTGGTGGGCCTGAAGGATGGCCAGGGCGGCCGGCGACAGCGGTCGCGGCGGCACGCCATTGATCTCGGCATATTTCCGAATGAAATGCTCGGCGATCAGGGGAATATCCAACGGCCGCTCGCGCAATGCCGGCAGCCGGATGTTGAACACGTTGAGACGAAAGAACAGGTCTTCCCGGAAATCGCCGGCCTGCACCGCCTGTTCCATGTCGCGGTTGGAGGTGGCCACCAGCCGGATATCGACCTTGACCGGTTGGGCGCCGCCCACCCGGTCGATGACCCGCTCCTGGATCGCGCGCAGCAGCTTGGCCTGGAGCCGGACCTGCATCTCGGTGATCTCGTCGAGCAGCAGGGTGCCGCCGTTGGCCTCCTCGAACTTGCCGATCCGTCGCGCCACGGCGCCGGTGAAGGCGCCCTTTTCGTGGCCGAACAGTTCGGATTCCAACAGGTGCTCGGGGATCGCGGCGCAGTTGACCGAAACGAAGGGCTGCTCGGAACGCCGGCTCTTGCGGTGGATGTAGCGCGCCATCAGTTCCTTGCCGGTCCCGGACTCGCCGGTGATCAGCACCGACGCCTCGCTGGGCGCCACCTGATCGGCCAGACGCAGCACCGCCGCCATCACCGGATCCTGGCTGACGATGGCGTAGCCTTCCTCGGCCACCGCCTCCAGCACCGCCGCGATCAGTTTGGCGTCGGGGGGCAGCGGGATGTATTCCCGGGCGCCGGCCCGGATCGCCCGCACCGCCGCCGCGGCGTCGGTGCCGACGCCGCAGGCCACCACCGGCACCAAAAAGCGTTCGCTCCTGAGGGCGTCGATCAGCCGGCCGACATCAAGCTTCACGTCGACCATCACCAGATCGACCCCGGCCGCCGCCCGCAACGCCGTCATCGCGCCTTCGATGCTGTCGGTATGGGAAACCCTGGCGCCCCGCTGGTGCGCCATCCTCCCGGCTTCGGTCAGGTGGCCTTCCAAGGTTCCGACGATCAACAGGCGCATGGTTCCCACTCTCCCCGACCGGCGCTGCCCTGGAGCGTTATCCGATCAGGTTGGATCGGATAACGCTCTAGCTTATTGATAATAGTGCCGATTCACCCGATCAGGTGAACCAACCTGATCGGGATCGGCTCTAACGATCGAAATACTGGACCCGGGACCCGGCCGGCAGCACTGAATTCAACAGCATTTCCAGGCGCCGCGGGTTCTCCTGGCGGACAATCGAAACCGCCCCGGTGAGATACAGGGTTCGGATCAGATTGTCCTGTTCGGCGTTGGTCTCCAGCTTGCCGGCCAGCGGCGTCAGGATCATGTTGCCCAACACCGCGCCGTAAAAGGTGGTCAGCAGCGCCACCGCCATGCCGGGTCCGATCGCCGCCGGATTGTTGAGGCTGCCCAGCATCTGCACCAGCCCGACCAGCGTTCCGATCAGGCCCATGGCCGGCGCCACCTCGGCGGCCCGGCGCAGCACCGCCGCGGTGCGCAATTGCGCCGCGGTGGCGGCATCGGCCTCGCCGCCCAGGACCTCCTCGATCTCGTCGACGGGATGACCGTCGGTGATCAGGGTCAGGCAGCGATGCAGGAACGGCTCGCCGCGCAATTCGGGCAGCAGGTCGCGCAAGGTCTCGGCCCCGGTGCGGCGGGCGGCCTCGGCCAGCAGCAACATCTGCCGGGCCACCGCCCGCGGATGCAGCCCGGGTCGGAACAGCGCCGTGGGCAGCGTGCGCCAGGCCAGACCGATGTCCCGGGTGGAAAACGACACCGCCGTCACGGTCAGGGTGCCGCCGCCGACGATCAGGAACGCCGGCAGGTCCAGATAGGCCCCGGGGGTGCCGCCGCCGACCATGGCCACCGCCACCACCCCGAAGGCGCCGGCCAGACCAAGCAGCGTGGCGAGGTCAATCACGGACCGCGCCCGCATCCCGCCCAGGCCCAGGGTTGGGGACACGCCATCGTTGGTCAGGGGAATACGCGCCATGACAAGGTCCGTCACGAAAGGGGAGCTGGCTCGGGCATCAGGTTCGGTCGGACTTGATGATTTCCGTCATGGTTACGCCA
Source organism: Rhodospirillales bacterium (assembly GCA_003165295.1). Lineage (GTDB taxonomy): Bacteria > Pseudomonadota > Alphaproteobacteria > Azospirillales > Azospirillaceae > BOG-933. The sequence continues at coordinate 6,096 of PLTC01000167.1, forward strand.
AGCCGGTCCTCGACCACCACCACCTCGCCGCGGGCGANNCCGATCTTCAACCACGACAACTTCGCCACGCGCAACCAGTCGATTGTTGACATAGATATCGATCGCCTCGCCAACCTTACGGTCCAACTCGACGACGGCGCCGCGGCCCAGTTTCAGCAACTGACTGACCTGCATGGTGGATTTGCCGAGCACGGCCGAAATCTGCACCGGAATGTCGTAAACCGCCTCCAGGTCCTTGGCCGGTGTCGACGTGACCTCGAAGCCCGACGTTCCGCCGTCAAATTCGTCGAGATCAAACCCCCCTGCGCTCGCCATGTTTTTTGTCCGGTGTTGCCGCGGCCGTCATCACGATCGACTTCGCCCTTACTGCGCTCCCAGCATGCGCTCGGCGGTCGCCGTGATCTCGGCCAGCAGTTGGTTGGTGTTGCGTTCGGCGCCGCCTTCGGCCCATTCGATGCGGGCGTCGGCCGGCGCCACCCCGGGATCCCCGAGGATGATCAGCCGGCCGGCAAAACCGCGCTGCGCCGCCATCTCCTCAATGCGCGGACGCAAGGTGGCCATCAGCCCCTCGTTGATCCTGATGGCCAGACGCGGCTCGTCCACGGCTTCGCTCAAACAGGCGGTAATGAAATCCTCCAGTTCCTGCGCCCCATGGCGACGGACCAGGCTGGGCAGCAGCTTGCCGATCACCGCCAGCGCAATCCGCAACGGCTGAGCGGTGCGTCCGGCGTTGACGTCGTCACGATCGGCCACCAGTTGCCCGACGCCGTCGGCCAGACGGACCAGGGCGTCGGTCGCCGCCGCCTGCATCT
>PLTC01000158.1 GCA_003165295.1 Rhodospirillales bacterium
CTTGCGAAACTCCGCGGGCACCGAAACCCGGCCCTTGCGATCAACCTTGTTGACGTATGTCGACAAGAACACGGCCATCGCGAGGTGCAGTCCTTCAATCCGGCTGGTTGGTGAATGCCCCCATTTGCGCTGTCTGGCGCCCCACCCCGGCATCCGGTCTGACTGGGCGGAACCCCCCTTCCGATTGGGTCCAGCCCCCCTTGAACTGGGCGCAGCCCCCATCGTTTGGGTTCCTATGGAGTATCATGGGATTTCATGGGTCGTCAACCGCGGTTGGCCGATTCGGACCGTCGAGTCAAGGATTCGCTGACGTTCCAAGCCCCCCGTGCTTCCGGCACAACAGGTGTCCCGCCGACGCCGACCGGTCGCGGCACTAAAACCATGAATATCTTGAATACCGGACAAAACGAAGCAATCGGGTTCACCTCCCGTTCTAATGACGGTCCGAACAGAACTTCGAGTATCGGCAAACTGGTTGGCGCTTCGACTCTCCTTCGAGCCGGCCTCTTCCTTGGTACGGCTTGAGTTTCGCCGATTCGAGCCTTCGCCCGGAGCCATCGCCGGGGCCGTCTGGCGCGCAAATGGGCAAGGCCGGAGGGGGCTCCCGGCGGCCGGCAAAGGGGCACAGAGCGGAACAGGCGGGAACCCGGGAACACCGCCGTCCCGACGCCCGACCCGGGACGGCCACAGATTCCTTAGGGATCTTTCGGATATGCCTGGGCGGATGACGCAGCCACGCCCATCCCGGCCCAGGAAAACCCAGGCCGGAGGCGACAAAACGCGATCAAAAAGGAACAGGGAGAAAGTACCAGACGGCCTGTAAGCCGGGTTCTGTCCCCGCCAGCGCCGAATCCGACGGGTGGCGGGGGATGGCCATTCATCTGGGACGCCCGTTGCCGGACGCCTCGCGCGACCAACCCGGGTGGCGACGCGGAAACCCGCTGGACCCCGCCCTCCGCCAAAGGCAAAGAACGCGGCCCGTGCCACCCCTATTCGGTCTTGCTCCCNNTCCCGGTGGGGTTTACCCTGCCGCCGCCGTTACCGGAGGCGCGGTGCGCTTTTACCGCACCGTTTCACCCGTGCCCGCCGCGCGTCGCCCCGAGGTAGATCCCTGGGGCTTCCATTTGGCGGGCGGTTTGCTTTCTGTGGCACTGTCCCTGGGGTCACCCCCGCCGGCCGTTAGCCGGCCCCGTGTTTCCGTGGAGCCCGGACTTTCCTCCCCCCGCGGAACACCCGAGGGCGCCGCGAAAGGCGGCCATCCGGCCGTCTGGCAGGGGGCACCGTAGGGCATGGCCAACCCCGCCGCAAGCCCCGGATATGAAACGCCGCGTTTCTCATTGCGGCCTCGAAGTCCCGGAAGACGTCTTCCACGCTTTCATTCCGCCTCGGGGACTATCTCCCGGGAACCGGCTTTGCTACTGTCCCCATGAGGGGGACCGAGATGAGCGATGTCGTGACGTTCCGAAAGGCGCGGGGGGCTTTTTTCACGCCGCCGGAAATCACCCGATTCATCGTCGACTGGGCGGTTCGAACCCGGAGCGATCGCGTGATGGAGCCGTCCTGCGGCGAAGCGGCGTTTTTGCTGGCGGCCGGCCGGCAACTGGCGGCGCTGGGGTTGGCGCCCGGGGAGTTGCGCGCCCGTCTCCATGGCATCGAGATTCACCGGACCTCGGCCGAGCGCGGCCTCGCCTGTCTGCGCCGTCACGAGTTGGACGCCACGGTCCGGGTTGAGGACTTCTTCGACTGCCGGCCGGAGCCCGCCTTCGACGCGGTGATCGGCAATCCGCCCTACATCCGCTATCAGCAGTTCACCGGCGACGCCCGGCTGAAGTCCCTGGAGGCGGCGCTGGCGGCCGGGGTCCGCCTGACCGGTCTCGCCAGTTCCTGGGCGGCCTTCGTCGTCCACGCCAGCCAGTTCCTCAAGCCCGAGGGACGACTCGGCCTGGTGCTGCCGGCCGAGTTGCTGACCGTCAACTACGCCGCGCAGGTCCGGCGCTTCCTGCTGAACCGCTTCTCCCGGGTCCGGCTGGTGATGTTCGACAACCGGGTGTTCCCCGACGTGCTGGAAGAGGTGGTGCTGCTGCTGGCCGAGGGCAGCGGCGGCGCCTCCAGTTTCGAGGTGTTCCAGGCCCGGGACGCCGGCCATCTGGCCGGACTCGCCCCCTGTTCCTGGACCGGCTTCGATCTCGGCACCGTCGACAAATGGACACCGGCCCTGCTGTCCCAATCTTCCTTCGACATTTACCGAAAGCTGTGCGACCGGGAGGTGTTTTCCTCCATGCTCGATTGGGGCGAGACCTATCTTGGGGCGGTTACCGGCAACAACAAATACTTTACCCTGGGCAGGACCGAAATCGCCCAGCACGGGCTGCCCCTCGAAGACCTGCTGCCGATCTCGCCGCCGGGGTCGCGTCACCTGTCGGGACTGAAATTCGCGTCCGTGGCCTGGCAGGGCATGCGCGACGCCGGGGGACGCTGCTTCCTGTTCCACCCCCGAGGCGAGCGGCCCGGCCCGGCTGCCGCCCGTTACATCGCGTTGGGCGAACAAAAGAAGGTCCACTACGCCTATAAATGCCGGGTGCGCCGGCCCTGGTGGCGGGTGCCGCTGGTGGCCCGGCCCGACCTGCTGTTCACCTACATGAACCATGACCGGCCGCGGCTGATCACCAATGAGGCCGGAGTCGGAGTGATCAACTCGATTTACGGCGTGCAGTTGCACCCCGACCGACGGACGCTCGGCCGCGAGCTGCTGCCGCTGGCCGCACTTAACAGTGTCACGCTGCTTGGCGCGGAAATGGTCGGCCGGGCCTATGGCGGCGGCCTGCTCAAGCTGGAGCCCAGGGAAGCCGACCAGTTGCCGATGCCGGCGCCGGCCACGGTGGCGGCGCTGGGGCCGGCGCTGACGGCTCTGCGGCCTCAACTGACCACCGCGCTCCGGCGCAACCACCTGGAGCGGGCGGTCGCGCTGGTGGACGAGGTGATGCTCTCCCAGCATCTGAACATCACCGGTCAGGACCTGACGGCGTTGCGCCACGCCAGGGATCTGCTGTTCCGCCGCCGGATCAGCCGCGGCCGGGCCATGGCGACTCCGCCCATCGAGAGCGCACCCGCGGGCAACACCGCCGACGATGACGGCAGCCATGGCGAGAATTGACGATCTGCTGGCGCGCGCGGTCGCGACGCTGCCGGTCAAGCCGGAGGACACCGCCGGCCGTGCGGACAAGAAAGCCTACAGCGAAAAACTGTCACGGGTGGTGGCGCTGGCCTTCGCCGACGAGTTGCGCCGGCGCGGCATGAGCGAGGCCCGTCCGGCGGCCCCCGGCGAGTTGGGCGATTCCGGGGCCGAGCGACGAATTGCCGGCGGCATCGGGGCCAAGAAAGTTGATGTCACCTGGGCCACCGAAGAATCCGGGCTGATTCTGGGGGTCTCGATCAAGACCATCAACTTCCGCGACGCCCGGACCCGGAACTTCCAAAAAAATCTGACCAACCGGCGCGCCGACATGCTGATGGAGGCGGTGACCCTGCACCGGCGGTTCCCCTATGCCGTCCTGGCGGGCTTTTTCTTTTTCGACAAGGAGGCCGAGTCTGACGCCACCGAAAAGCGTCGTTCGACTCTCCACAACGCCCATGCCCGGCTGCGCCTGTTTACCGGGCGCAACGATCCCACCGGGCGCGACGAACAATACGAGCGTCTCTATCTCGTCCTGCTGGAAGCCCGCTCCGACGGCTGCGCCCTGCGCGCCTGGGAGGTCGGGAAGCCGGACCGGGAAGTCGCCCTCGAAGAGATTTTTACCGGCTTCACCGAACTGGTCGCCGAGCGCAATCCCGACTTTTACGAGGCCATTGACGGCCAGTTGGTCAGGGCCGCGTCCTGACAGACGCCGGTGTCATGGTGGTGTTGGTGGACCGGCATCACTCGGGTTCCGGGACGATGCCGTTTCTCTTCAACAGGGTCATCAACCGGAGGATGCCCAGGGTCATACTCGGCATCTCCACCACGAAATTGCCGTGCTGGGTATTCCTGATGACGGTGCCGGCTATGCGTTCCTCGAACCCCGGCAACAGCCCGCACTGCACGGTAAACTTGAGGTATTTTCCCACCGGCGGCAATTCTTCTCCGCCACCCCTGGCCAGGAAGCCCCAGCACGACCAGTTGACGGTGCGAAAGACCCCCCAACCGCGGCAGTCGAGCACCAGGATCGGATCCACGTAACGGATCGCCCGGCGATGCTCCCGGGCGAACGCCTGCGGTTCCTTCTTGAGGGTGGTCTTGCGTCCGGCGACCCGCCGCGCCGCGTCGTCGATACCTTCCTGGGTGGTCAGCGTCAGGATTTCCAGCCGCTTGGCCACGTTCTCGCAGAATCGGGCATCGGCACCGTTCTTCACCGCCTTGACCAGCGCCGCGGAAATGCGCGCGAGCGCCTCTTTGCGCTCGTTGGCGGTGCCTTCCCGGGCCGTCATCATCGCCGCATCGAAAAGATCCGAGACCTGCTTTTCGTGGGCATCGCGCCGGATTCGATGGGAGAGGCTGATCAACTCGCCGCCGATCTCCGAGGGGAATCCCTTCAACTGCACCAGTGCGCCAATCCGCCCGACGCAGCGTTCGACCTTGTCAACCGCGCCCTTGGCCGAATAGGACACAGCCTCAATGATCAACTGCTCGGCCGCCCGCGCCATGGTCTCGACGATCTGAGCCGCCTGATCGTCGCACGGAAGCTCACAAGAAGGTGTGCCCGCCATCGCCCTGTCCCTTCCTCCCCGCCCGGCTCCGGCACCGAAACGCCGGCCGCGACCTGGCCTCGGGGCAAAGTCAGGGATTGTAAAAGCGATGAACTGCCCGCTGTCATCAATTAGTTTGCGAAGATTGTGTGACGGGATGATCGTTGTGACGGGATCATTCCGGTCGGGACCGGACCGGCTCCAGGAAAACGGGACGGCTTGAAACAACGGATACTGGCGCTGATTCTTATCAATCCCGAACTGCGCCAGAGTCCCGGGGCACCGCCGGTGACCGGCCATAACCATGACATCGCGGCATACCCGTTTTGATTGTGTATTCCGGGCCTGCCCCAGACGGCAACGAGCCAGACCCGAGGGCGGCATCACCGGCCACCGCAACCCGAAACCCGGGCGAAAACGGCGAAGTCCCGCGCCCCGAACCGGGCCTGCGGCTCAGGGGACGGGTCGAAGCGGCAGCCGTTCCACCAGAACGGCCGTCCCGTAGGCCAGAAATTCGTTCATCGAGCCCCCGATCTCGGACGAATCCAGGCGCATCATGACGACGGCATTCGCGCCGATGGCCTTGGCGTTGAGAATCATGCGCTCGACCGCATGACGCCGCCCCTCTTCGAGCATCTCGGTATATTCCCGAATCTCGCCGCCAAAAATCGCTCTCAGCGAAGCAATCAGATTCCCGCCAACGCCCCGGCTGCGGACCACCACGCCGAAAACATGGCCCCTCACGGCAATCACACGATAACCCGGCAGATTTTCGGTGGTGACCACGAGCATGACCAACCTTTAAGCGATGATCGGGATTTTGCCGCAGCCCATCCTGGCAGGCCGCCCAATCTACCACGACCCCGGTCTTCGGTGGACAGGAAAGGGGCGGCAGGGTTGATCCGCCGGGTGCGGTGGCGGCAGTCGGATTGTCAATTCCTGATATTTCATTTCCTTCCCACCCGCTCACGCGGTCCGGTAAAAATCTGGAAAGGACGGTCATAACAGGTATACTGACGGCCGCTTGCCATTCGGATCATGGCTCTGCCCGGGGCGGAACGGTTTTTGGAAGGTTCTTCATGAAGAAACTTTTCGTTGGCATGATATTTGCCGCGTCGGCTGCTTTCGCGATCCTCTCGGCCGCACCGGCCGCGGCCGCAGGCTTGGCGTCTCCCGATGAAGCGAAGGAATTGGCACTCAAGGCTGCCGGGTTCCTCAGGGCCAACGGCCCGGACAAGGCCTTTCCGGCTTTCACCGCCCAGGGCAACGAATGGCATGACCGTGATCTTTACGTCTTCGTTTATGATGACACCGGACACGCCGTCGCCCATGGCGGCAACCCCGCCCTGGTTGGCAAGTCGCTGATCGACCTTAAAGACGTCGATGGCGTATCGTTCGTGCGCGCCATCATTGCGGTCCAGGATGCCGGCTGGGTTGACTACAAATGGAAAAACCCGGTCACGGGCACCGTCGGCCTCAAGACTTCGTACATCGTGAAGGTCGATACCTACCGGGTCGGGGTTGGCGCCTACAAGCAGTAACCAAACAACGACCGGCGCCACAAGCCTCAGGTCAGGGAGCTTAGCACGATGTCTTGGATCAGGAACCCCACCATCATCGTCAGGGCGCTGTTGGCGCCGGCCTTTGGCGGCATGATGACTATTCTGGTCCTGCTGGCATTCTATCAGTCATACCTGAATATCGTCGCCGCCAACCGTCAGATCGTGTCCGCGGCCGCCGTCACCACCGTCGGCGACAAGGCTTTCCTGTCGCTGGCCGAGGCTCATGCGGCGCTGTTCCGGGCCGTCAGTTGGAAGCAGGCCAATGTCGAACGGAAGCTGGTCGATGCCGCCAAGGCCGAGGCGCTGGCCGATCTTGAAAACACCGTTGCCCGGGTGGGGACCATCGCGCCCGGCGGTCTCCCGATCAACCCGGAGGTGCTGAAACAGCTCGCCGACCGCCTGGCCGCCTATCGCGACGCGGCGAAACAGACCATCGACATGGTCGATTCCGACGCTTTCTCCGCCACCATGATGCTGACCGACACCAACGAAAAGTACGGCGCGGTGCGTGATGCCGCCAACCGGCTCACTGCCGAGGTCGGACGACTGGAGGACTCGATCCGTCACGACGGCGCCGTCACCATGCACGACAGTCTCCATCGCGTGGTCGGCATGGTGTTGCTGGCGCTGGTGTTGTCGGGCATCGTCGCGGTGCTGCTCGCCCGGACCATCTCGGTACCGATCCGCCGGATGACCGTGGCCATGAACGGTGTGGCCGAGGGCAACCTCGAGGTGGTGGTGCCGGGTACCGGACGGTGCGACGAGATCGGGGCCATGGCCAACACCGTCGAAATTTTCAAGCGTCATGCCGGCGAACGACTGCGCTACGAACAACGTGAACACGAGATTCACGCCCAGCAGACCGAGCGCCAGCGTTGTCTGGAGGAACTGACGAGTTGTTTTGGCGACGCCGTCACCGGCCTGCTGGGCGAAGTCGGGACCTCGGTCAACAACCTCTACAGCTCGGCCGACCGGCTGAGCAGCGCCGCCGACCAGACCCACAAGGAAAGCACCAGCGCCCTGGCCGCCACCAGCCAGGCCACGAGCAACATCCAACTGGTCGCCACTGCCGGAAACCATCTGTCGACATCGATCCAGGAAATCAGCCGGCAGGTCAGCCGTTCGGTGGAAATCAGCATCTCGGCCAGCAAGGAGGCCGAGAGCGCCAACCAGAAAATCGACCGGCTGGCCGAGGCGGCCCAGCGCATCGGCCGGATCGTCAAGATCATCAACGATATCGCGTCCCAGACCAACCTGCTCGCACTCAACGCCACCATCGNNCGCGGTGGTGGCCAACGAAGTCAAGCATCTGGCCAGCCAGACGTCCCAGGCCACCGATGAGATCGATACCCAGGTCAAGGCCATCCAGAGCGCAACGTCGGAAGCGGTCGCGGTGATTCAGGGCATCGGCCAGACCGTCCATCAGATCAAAGAGATGACCACCATGGTCGCGGTCGCGGTCGAGCAACAGGGGGCCGCCACCCGGGAGATCGCGCAGAATGTCGATTCCGCGGCCCACGGCAACTCCGAGGTTTCGGCCAGCATCTCCCACGTTGCCCAAACCGCCAGCGACACCCGGGGCATGGCCAGCGAAGTGTTCGAAGCGGCGCGCGTCGTCCAGGGCGGCAGCAAGAGGCTGCGGGACGAGGTCACACAGTTCCTGGCCACGGTCAGGATGGCCTGACCGGTGGCAAATCCGGGAGGCGACCTGCCCGTGCCCGGCGTGGCGATGAAACCGGTCTGATGGCCGACGCGCTGGTCGTGTTCAAGGAAAACGCCCTGGAAAGCCGATGTTGCGCCGCAGGGCGGCAATCGCCGGTCAAGGTTGACACTTTCATCCCGAATGGCCACCCATGATAAGCTGGCGCCGCACCTCACTGTCGAAAGGGAGCAATCCTTGACCACGCTGGTTACCGGCGCCACCGGCTTTGTCGGTGCCGCCGTCGTTCGCCACCTGCTGGCCGCGGGTGATACCGTGCGCGTCCTGGTCCGCCCTTCGAGCGACCGCAGCAACATCAACGATCTCGCGGTGGAGATTGCCGAAGGCGATCTGACCGACGGGGCGTCGCTGGCCCGGGCGCTGGCCGGCTGCCAGGCGCTGTTCCACGTCGCCGCCGACTACCGNNTACCGCATCTGGGTGCCCGACCCCGACCGCATTTACCGGGTCAATGTCGAGGGCACCCGGCAATTGATGCTGGCGGCACTGGAGGCCGGAGTCCAGCGGGTGGTCTACACCAGCAGCGTAGCCACCCTTGGCCTCAACCGCGACGGCCGCCCGGCCGACGAGACGACTCCGGTGACGCTGGCGGACATGGTCGGCCATTACAAGCGGTCCAAGTTCCTGGCCGAGGCCGAGGTGCGGCGGTTGGTGGACGAGCAGGCACTGCCGGCGGTGATCGTCAACCCGTCGACTCCGGTGGGACCGCGCGACATCAAGCCGACCCCCACCGGCCGGCTGATTGCCGACGCCGCGGCCGGGCGGATGCCGGCTTATGTGGACACCGGACTCAACATCGTCCATGTGGATGATGTTGCAGCCGGTCACCTGCTGGCGTTCCATCGCGGCCGGATCGGCGAGCGTTACATCCTGGGCGGCGACGACCTGACATTGCGTGACATTCTCGAGATCGTGGCCACCCTGACCGGCCGCCGGCCCCCTGCCGTCCGCCTGCCCCACGACCTGATTCTGCCGCTGGCCTGCCTGGTCGAAGGCTGGACCCGGCTTACCGGGGGCAAGGACCCTCAGCTCACGGTGGACGGCGCCCGAATGGCCCGCAAGAAGATGTTTTTCAGTTCGGCCAAGGCCGAAAGCGACCTCGGGTATCACCATCGCCCGGCCCGGGAAGCCCTGGCCGACGCGGTAACGTGGTCGTTGTCCCGGGAGCCCCCGGCCCGATAGGCGCCGGCCTCGATTTTGCCGGGCTCCGCCCTGCACCCGCAAGGAGGCAAGCCTCCTTGACCTCCAAAACTCAAGGGTTCAAAGGGCCGGACGGCCCTTTGAACCCTTGACCTCCAAAACTCATGGGTTCAAAGGGCCGGACGGCCCTTTGCAGGTGTGGGCAGAGCCCACATAATCATTTTACCGCCGGCATTAACGATCGAGATTGCGAATCTCCCGGCTAAGGGTAAATTCCTGGCTGCTGACATGGCTTTCCATGGCACGCAAACGCTGTTCCATCGCGTCAAAACGTTGCCGGACGGCGTCGAAGGTGACGCGGGGGCGGCTCGCCGCCTCCCGCCGGAACGCTTCATCTTCAGAAGAGCGGTACGGGTCGGGCGGCCGGACCGGCAGAATCGCGGCGGCCAGCCCGTAGCCGATCAGCACCGGCACCGAAAGGAAAATCAGCCCAACCACCAGCAGAACCCGGACCACCACGGGATCGATGCCCAGATAATCGGCGATCCCGGCGCAGACTCCGAACACCTTGCCGGCCGCGGGGTTGCGGTACAGCAGGTGCCGCTCGGGGGCCGAGAAGGACGGGCGGGGACGCATCGGCGAATCCTCCTTCAGTGCTTGTTGCGCCAGCCCGGCGCCTCGACATCAAGAACGCGCTCCAGGGCATGGATGCGGCCCTCCATGCGCTCGGCATTTTCCCATAACAGGCCCAGCATCCGCTCATCCTCAGCTGATAGCGTCCGGCTGGTGCGCCAACGGGTAACATAGTGGAGCACGATCCAGAGCGGCGCCACGAACACCAGGATCAGCACCACCAACACGATACCGAGCTCACTCATCCCTCGCCCCTCCTCCGGCCGCTAACCGGCCACCGGTTTGCCGGCCCTGGCCGCCAGCTTCGCCTTCAGCTCGGCCAACTCGCGGTCAACCTTGTCGCCGGCGGCCAGCTCGTTGATCTGTTCGGTCAGCGACTGGTTCCGGCCCACGTCATAGGAATCGGCCTTGCCTTCCAGTTCGTCAAGACTCCGTTCGACCTGTTCGAAACGCGCGAACGCATTGGTGATGCGGTCGTCGTAGAGCTTGGCCCGAACCTTGACCCGGTTGACCGCGGACTGCCTGCGGGCGGCGATGGTCTGCTCGCGGGTCCGGGCGTCGGTAAGCTTGGCCTGGAGACTCCGAATGTCGGCATCGGACTTGGCCAGGGCTTCGGCCAGCGGCGCCAGGTCCGCCTCCAGGGCATCGGCGTTCTCCGCGGCCTTGCCCCGGGCACTCAGCGCCGCCCGGGCCAGGTCCTCACGGCCGCGGCTGAGCGCCACTTCGGCCTTGCCGGTCCAGGCCTCGCATTCCTGGCGGATGGTGGCGATTTTGCGCTCGATTTCCTTCTTCTCGGCAATGATCTTGACCGTGGACGAGCGCACCTCGACCAGCGTGTCCTCCATCTCCTGGATGATCAGCCGGATCAGCTTCTGGGGATCCTCGGCCCGATCCAGCAGGGCGTTGAGGTTGGCGTTGATGATATCGGAAAGGCGCGAAAAGATGCCCATGATCGACCTCCTGAAAAAAGAAACGGCGTGTCGGGACGGAAACAGCAATCGCCGTGCCAGCGCCCGCGCCCCGACCAACCCTCTGGTCCACTGAAGTTTTCTCCCCCGGACTTGACCGCCCGACAGCTCTCTGATAGCGTTTTTCGCACATTGTTGGCGAATATCGCCATAACCTGACGGACTCCGCCATGGACGCCGAATCGGGAGCCCTGCCGCCGCTGGTCGGCGAATCCGCCAGTTTTCTCGGCATGCTCGACGCGGTGTCACGGGCTGCACCCCTTGACCGGCCGGTGCTGGTGATCGGAGAGCGCGGTACCGGCAAGGAACTGGTGGCGGCCCGGCTGCATTTCCTGTCCCGGCGCTGGGATCGGCCACTGGTCAAGCTGAACTGCGCGGCATTGGCCGAAAGCCTGCTGGAATCGGAACTGTTCGGCCACGAGGCCGGCGCCTTCACCGGCGCC
>PLTC01000265.1 GCA_003165295.1 Rhodospirillales bacterium
CCATGTGAAACAGCGAAGAGCCTTACCTTTCTCCGTAAACTTGATGGCATTGCTCGTCAGGTTGAACAGCAACTGTTTCAAGCGCGATGGGTCGCCGATCACCCAGCGCGGCAGGTCTTCGGCAAAGCTCGGGATCACCACGAGCCCTTTTGCCGAAGCATTTTTCATGAAGATCGAAATGGTATCCATAACCGCCTCGTGGAGCGGGAATTCTATTGCCTCTATTTCAATTTTTCCCGCCTCGATCTTGGATATGTCGAGAATGTCATTAAGAATGGTAAGTAATGTCTTGGTCGAATTGGTCAGCGTGTCGAGATACCCGACCTGCTCCTGATCAAGCGGGGTCAGCCGCAGCAAATCCGCCATCCCCAGCATACCGGTGATCGGTGTGCGGATTTCGTGGCTCATATTGGCAAGAAACTCGCTTTTCGCTGCGTTGGCGGCGTCGGCACGCTCTTTTGCCAGGCGCAGCTCGGCGGTGCGGCCGGCCACCAGATATTCAATGCGCTGGTGACTGAAATTGAGCGCCTCGACCAGCGTCCCCAGCTCATCGCGGTGTGGGTAGTCGATGGGCTCCGGTTCCCCCTGTTCGAGTCGCAGATGCCAGTCCTGCACCAGCCCGGCAATCCGTCCGAGATCATCGGATAACTTCAACTTTACAATTATATAAAATATAAACCACAGCCCAAACGTAGTAATTATCGAGTTTATCACAATTGCCAGTATATTATACTTAATTTTATCAAAAATTGCCTCACCCCCCGAATAAATCGTCAAATCTCCGATCTTCATCGCGCCGCCGTCCGTCAATTTCCTGGCTAACGGAATCTCCCATTGCCGAGACCGGGCGAACGGATTACCGGTGGTGGCGGAACCGGAAATCGCTGGCAGGTCGCCTTCCCCGGCCATCACCACGCCCCGATTCGTGACTATTTTGACACCGGTCACCACCGAGCTTTGCCTGATGCCACTGGCCAGGGACGCCAGCAGCGGCCGATCAATGGCCCACAATGCCTCGGTCACCCCCGGCTCGAACGAACGACCGAGGGATTGGATGTCGGCGTCCACGGACCGGCTGACCGTAAGAAACTCGATCAGCAACTGGCCGGCTGTTACACTGATCGCCAACAGCAAGTACCAACCGAGAACGGCCGTGAACAACCGACCCGCGAGAGTGATCCTTCGCATGAGGGGTTCCTGAGCGTGATCGATTCGGGAAACTGTGGGGCGAAGGCCGGATTGTTTGAATAGCATGGTGGTCGCCACTGTGGATACCGAGACTGTCGAGCGCGTCCCAGTGAGTCAAGGTCGAATAAGTCAAAGCCAGGGGGAAAAGACCATGATTCTGCTGACTTCGTCGCATCCTGGCCCGCCCGCGAAAACTTCAGACCCGCAGCCGCCGCTTCCTCGGCAAGCGGACCGCAGCGGTCGGACAAGGTCCCCACGGTCACACCGGACCGGACTGATCGCGGCATGCCTTGCCGGTCTCTTCGCGATCGGGACCGCCAGTGCTCAAGACCGGCCCCAGACGCTGCACCTTTGCTTTGATAACGACCCCAACAACGAGCCGACGATCTTCGCCTTGCTCAACCGGGTCAGCGCCAGACTTGCGGTCAACTTCGACATTGCTCGCGTTCCGTGGGCCCGCTGTCTCGTTGATGTCCAGAACGGCGACCGGGATGGCGCGATCGGCGCCTCCTATCTGCCCGAACGCGACGCCATCGGCGTCTTTCCCTTGGATCCGCAGGGGAAGCCGGATCCGACCAAACGTATCAGCGTTGAAGGCTATTATCTCTACACCCGCAAAGATTCGACTCTCGACTGGGATGGCAACCAACTAACGCACCTGACCGGATCGGTGGCGGTCAAGATCAACGCCGCAATTGTTACCAAACTGAAATCATTGGGGGCGCCCCTGCTTGAGGTCAATTCCGATTGGGAGTCCCTAATGGAAATGGTCGTCGAGAACCATGCCCAGGCCGCCACCATGCTGGCCGACCGCGGCGATCGCATCCTCCTGCAAAATAAGGAGTTGGCCGCCAATATGCGCAAGATTCCCATCGCATTGCAGGAAAAACCTTACTATCTGATGCTTTCTCACCAATTGCGGGAGGTCGCCCCGCACTTTGCCGATGATCTCTGGGATGCCATCAGAACGGTACGGGACTCGGCGGAGTACCAACAGGCCATTCCCGCAAACGGCCCCTGATCGTCATTTCTTTCACTGGTGGCGACAAGGCTTCATACGCCTGTTTCCCGGCCCATCAATTCGGATTCCCGTCCCGAAGATCTCTACCTAACGGGACAGGGCATGCCTGCGGCAGGCGGCGGACGTCCGCCGGGGTACCGCCCGAGGCGCCCGAATCCGCCGACGCCAATCGGCAGACCACCGTAGCTCCTCGTCGAGCGCAAGGCGCGGGTTGGCGGCCCGGCTTCCGAAGGCGGACCGGAAAATGTGCCGGCCCGGTTCGGATTTCGGGTCGAGAATGCCCGTCATTACCAAATTTGGCAATGCGTGAAAATTTTTTTGCCGGCAGGAATACCGTCGTATGGCGGTGACCCCGCGTGATTGCCACCGGGGAAGACGGACAACGGCGATCCGGGCGGAGCGTCGAACCTCGGGACCAATGGCCTGCCACACGGCCATTGGTCCCGGTCGCACAAGGGCGCGGTTTTCGAAAAGGGCGTGGTTGGACGCACGGGAACGGCAAAGAGGACATCTCAGGAAGGGCAGGCCCATGGCTGAACGAGGAAACGAAATGAAGGCAACCGCATCGGCGACCATCACCCTGACCACCGCCCTCCGGCTGTATGCCTTGCAGTATTTTCGCCAGATGGCACAGAGGGAAGTGTACACCCTCGACCAGTGCCGGCGCTGACGGGAAGAAATTGGTTACGACGTCCGGCTGCGGTATCGTGGGTCGAGGGCGTCACGCAACTCGTCGGCGATAAGGGTGAAGGTAAGCGCAACCAGGAAAATCATTGCGGTGGCGGCGATGATCAGGTGCGGACCGCTCCGCAAGCCGGCAAGACCGTCGCGAACCAGCGTGCCCAAACTGGGAAACGGGTCCTGGATGCCGATGCCAAGAAAACTGAACGCCGCTTCGGCCTGGACCAGCGGACCGATGATTGCCGCACTCCTGGCTGCGATTGGCCCGGCAATGTTCGGCAGGATATGGGTGAGCAGAATGTGGAGCGGCGGCGCGCCAAGCGCGGTGGCGGCCAGGACATGGGTTTGCCCGCGCTGTACCACAACCAGGGAGCGCACCAGCCGAACCAACAACGGCGAACACCCGACGCCCAAAATGACGATGATCGCAGAACCGCCAGGGCCGATCAGAACCGCGACCACCATGGCGAGCGCCAGTTCGCGGACTCCCATCAGAACATCGACACTTCGCATGATCAGCGCGTCGACCCAACCGCCGCACCAGCCGGCCAGGCTGCCGAAGCCCAGCCCCAGAGCCAGCGCCAGACCGAGGGCGGCAACGGCGATGCCGAGCGAGGTTCCGGTGCCGACCAGCAACCGGGCCAGCAGGTCCCGGCCCAGCCCGTCCAGGCCACAGGGATGATCGGGTGAAGGTCCGGCCCAGGCCCGGCCCAGGTCGAAACCCGAGAGGTGGAGTGGCAGAACCAATCCCCACAGCACCAGAACCAGCAGGACCAGCCCCAGCACCGCACAGATCACCCCCCGGGGCGAGGCCCCGAGCCGGTATCGGCGGCTGCCGGTCATGGTTGATCGCCGGTCATGGTTGATCCAGGGTGTCGCGGTCGGTTGGGGCAATGGCGACGATCAGCAGGTCGACGGCAAGACTGATGGTGACCTGGACCAGCACGAAGACCAGAACCACCGCTCCCGCCACCGGGTAATCCCGGGCCAGAACCGCCTCAATCGCCAACCGCCCAAGCCCCGGCAGGTTAAACACCGTTTCCACCACCGCGGTCGAGGTGAGGATGGCACCGGCCAGCGTCCCCACCACCGCCCAGACCCCAACCATGGCGTTGGGCAGAGCGTGCCCGATCATCACCCTCAGCGCCGACAGGCCCTTGGCCCGGGCACAGCGCACGTAGTCGTGACCAAGAACCTCCAAGAGCTGCGCTCTTGTGGAGCGTGCAACGATCCCGATTGGCGCAATGGCCAGAGCGGCAACCGGGGCCATCAACCCGGCGAGATCGCCGAGCCAGTCCCCGGCCAACGAAACGACCAAACGCCCGGGTGTCGCCAGCATCAGCCAGGTGGCCAGCACAACCGGCGGCATTGACAACGCCAGCACCGCGCCGACGGTGAGGGCGCCATCCAGCGNNTCCAGCCATGTCCCCGGCCGATGGGCCGAGGCGATACCCGCCGCGATGCCCGCCGGCACCGCCACCGTCAGCGTCGCCACGACCAGCAGCAACGTGACCGGGGCCGCCTCTCCGATCAGGGTCGTAACCGGCATGCCGGCGTATCGCCACGAGAGCCCGAAATCACCCCCAGGCAAGCCGGTCAGGTAATCGACGAACTGCCTCCAGAGCGGCAGGTCGAGTTCTCCCGCCCCCCACAGCCGCCGGACGAGGGCGGGATCCGTGCCCTGCCCGTCCATCATAACCGTGGCCGGGTCACCCGGCATCAGTCGGGCCATGGCGAAGGCCAGCACCACCGCGAGACCCAGGACCAGCGCGGCCTCGGCCAGCCGTCGGCCAAGGGCTTCCCAGCACCCCGGCATTCTGGGGAACCGGATCATGGGACCACGGCGTTACGAAGGTCAACGGCCCCGGTGGGCAGCACCCGCACGCCGGTCACCCCCGGCCGGGCCAACGCCACGATCATCGGGACCGGCAACGGGACCATAGCCCGGTCCGCCATCAACACCTGCTCGGCCTGTTGGCACAGGCGGTGGCGTTGGTCGGCATCGGGAGTGGCCTTCGCCTCGTCGATCAACCGGTCAAAGGTCGAATTCTGCCAGCGCGACCGGTTGAACGGACTGCTGCCATACCAGGCCGGCAGCATGATGCCGAGCGGATCCGGATAATCGGCGGTCCAGCCCGAGACGAAAAAGGCCAGCCGGCCTTCGTTGGCGGCGGTAACGGCGGCGCCGTGTTCCATAATTCGAATGCTGACGGGACTCCCAAGAACATCCGACAGTTGCCCGGCATAAACCGTCATCTCGTCCCGGGTACTCTCGGTCCCGGTCAGCTCCAGGGATGGCAGGGGATGTCCCTGCCCGTAGCCGGCCTCGGCCAGCAGCCGCCNNCGCACCGGATCGTAGGGCAGGCGCGGCACGTTGCCCGCCAGGGCACCGTCAAGACCGGGTGGGATGGTGCCGTCGATTCGGACCGCGGCGCCATGGTACAGACCCGCGACCACGGCGTCGCGATCCAGCGCCAACGCCACCGCCTCACGGACCCGGCGATCGCCAAAGGGCGGATAGAGGGTCTGGTTGAGGCCAAGATAACGGATCTGACTGCGGGGAAAGGTCAGTCTTTGATCGGCATAGCGGGGATCGCCCAGAACCTGACGGGCCATCGACTCGGGAATCACCGCGAAATCGAGGTTTCCTGAATCGTACAGCGCCAGCAGCGTCCCGGCATGGGGAATGATCGCGAATTGCACCGTCCCGACCGACGGGACGCCGCCCCAATAGTCGGGATCGGCGGCAAGAACCACCTTCTGGCCCCGGCGCCAGGTTACCAGCCGGAACGGACCGGTGCCGGCAGAGATGCGATTTTCCCAGTCGGGACCGTCTTCGGCCGCGATCCCCGAATCGACGAAGAAGAACGGGACCAGCGGAAACAACGCATCGGGTTCGACCAGCCGAATCTCCACCGTGTAGCGGTCGACCACGGTTACGCCGGCCAACCCGGGGCTCCGGCCCTCCGCGACATCGCGTGCCCCGACCACCCGTTGCAGCTCGAAGGCACCGATGCCGGGCTGCCGACGCGGTTTCAGCAGTTGCGTGAACGTCCACCGGACATCTTCGGCAGTGAACTCGCGACCGCTGTGGAAACGGACACCCGAACGCAACGCGATTCGCCAGGTGCGACCACCATCAGGGCTCTGCCAGGACATGGCCAGCGCCGGCCGGACCTGTCCATCGGCACCGAGTGCCGTGAATCCTTCATAGACCAGAGAAAGAACATTATAGCTGGTCAGCCCCATGAAGGAAAACGGATCGGTGGTCTGCAAGTCCTCATCAAGATTGGTTCGGAATACCGGTTCGTTGTCGGCACCAATCGAGATCGACGGAGAAATCAGGGTCAAAAATATGGCGACAAAAATAACCCCGAAACGACGCGATAGCACCTTTCCAAGACCAGTGAATGCCATTTCGCCCCGAAGTTGCAAGCAACGGGCGAGAATCGTCCTTGAGTCAGAAACGGTCACTCCCGGCGTCGTCTGCGCTGGTCGTGAGAAAGCTTTGTCCCTCATGCGCTGGACTCTTGCCCTGGGCCAACCGGCGGAAGTCGTTCATTATGAACACCCGGACGCCGGTGGTCAACCCGGCGGTTCCCGATCGCCCGGCCTCGGAGACTGCCACCGGCTCACCCGCGGGCTGTCCGGGCGATTCTCCGGCGGCTGTATCGGCCCGATAGTTCAAGCGCGCATAGCGGGCATTGCAAATACGTCTATACAAGTCACTGACAGTCTCCGCGCCCGTCCGGTTCGCATCCAGAAAAGCGTCGAAATTTCCTGGCGAGATTCTCAGATTTATGCTGCACCCGACGATGACAGCGGTTCCATAGCTTGATGGGAACGGCTGACGATCGGCGGAAACGGGTTCATCTACCACTTTCTTCACCTGTCTTCTCCCCAATCGGTCTCCGCCGGTCGCGCCGGGCCGCGCCGCGGCCGAAGCCACCGGCGTAATTTCGCGGCAAAAAAAAGTTCCTGCATTGCCAAAATTGGTAATGACGGGTATTCAAAGAGGAAGTCAGGCGTTCGGTCAGCCATGAGGGTGGCTTGAAGGAACCGAACTCTCGAAGGGAGATACCCCGCCGATGCCCAGTAGCAGAACGTTGGCCGTTGATGCCTTCGATTGCAGCGAAATCGCCTGTCCCGCGGGAGCTCCGACTTCGGACTGGCTGAAGGTGGCGATTGCCGAGTCCGTTCGACGGGAGCCGCTGCTGGCCGCCGAGGATGCGATCATGTTGGTTGACATGGTGGTCGCGTTGTCCCGGCAGTCGCTGTCAATCGGCCGGATTGTTTCCAACCCGCTGCTCGGGGGTTGGTTGAAAAAGGCGGTCACCGATAACCTGAGACGCCCCCTTGAAGAGGTTCTGCGGGATACCGAATTCCTGCGGGATGTCCTGGTCGTCAATTTATTTGCCCACTATCGGGACGGCCAGTTGAGCGGTGCCGATGTCGACATCAGAATCTGCAATATCATCGACATGCTGTGGGGGGTGGGCAAAAACGTGGTGTCGCAATGGTCGCGCAATGCGGCCGAGCACCTGAAGACGATTTCCGAGGCTGCCGACGGCGGGCTGTCCGCGCTGCTGGATTCCATTGAGATGGAAAACCTCAAGGGGCGCGGAGAAACCGCGGAAATTCTGGAGCAAATGTCCTGCCTGTCCGAAGAGGAACTGCGGACCCAGTTGTTGACGGTTTCCGACAGCCTGCGGGCGCTCAAGAATCGGATTCAATAGAGTTCCGGTGCGCGGCGGCCGACGCCGGAGCCGCGCACGCCGCTCCACCGGGACGCCTCCCGACCTCCCGATGCCCACCGTCGCAACAAAATCAAACCAACCCAGGGTTGGCCGTCGCAACCGGCAATCTCTTGTCTTTTCGCGGCTTTGCTGGCCCATGGGCGTGCCTTCCCGGCCAGGGGAGGTCGTGGTGGCGACCGGGGATCGACCCGGCCGTCATAAATATTGAATACTCCTCTGGTATAGCCATCAGTCAATGCCGCGTCTGATCCTGCGTCGGGCCAAAAAATGGTCGGAGCGTCGCGGCGGCATAGTATCTGCTATGATGACAGCGAGCGGCACGATGACTGATCCTGCACTGAATTACCAGCCGGTCGAATGTCTGACCGAGGAGGAGGCCGCTGCTGAGGACTTCACCAATGATGATTTCATCGTCATTGGTGAAGATGGCCACACCGCCGGCGATGACGAAGCGGATGACGGCCGGTTATTGCTGATTGTCGACGACGATCGGGAAGTCCATACCACCACGCGCTTTGCCCTTGACGACTTCGTCTTTGAAGGACGCCGTCTGCGGTTTCTCAGCGCCTACAGCGCGGCCGAGGCGCGGGAGATTCTGGCCCGGACGCCGGACATTGCCGTGGTCCTGCTTGATGTCGTGATGGAAACCGAGCAGGCCGGACTGGAGCTGGCCCGCCACATCCGCCAGCAGCTCGGCAACTCCTTCATTCGCATCATTCTGCGCACCGGCCAGCCGGGACAGGCGCCGGAGCGCGATGTGCTCATTCACTTCGATATCAACGACTACAAGGACAAGAGCGAACTCACGGCGCAAAAGCTGTTTACCGCGGTGCTGGGCGCCATGCGCGCCTACAAGCAACTCACCGCTCTGGAGATGAACCGGCTTGGCCTCGAAAAAATCCTGACCGCTTCAACCTCGCTGTTCGAACGGCGCTCGATCACCGAGTTCATGGAAGGAGTGGTGCTGCAAATCCGGTCGCTGATTTCCGACGCTCAGGGGGCTTTGCTCTGCGCCGTCGGCGAACGCCATTTTTCCGGCCGGATCGACGACGTGCGGATCGTCGCCGGCGATGCTCCATTTCCGTTGGAATTGGGGGCGCCCATCAGCCGCGCCCTGCCGCCGGCGATCTGCGGGGAAATCGCCACGGCGTTCGAGCAGGGAAAGAGCGTCTATGGCGATGACCGCTGCGTGATCTTCTTCAAGACCCGCGACCATGCCGCCAGCGTCGCCTATTTGTGCGGCCACCATACCCTGAGCGATCTCGACCGACGATTGCTCGAGGTGTTTTGCTCGAAGATCGCCATCGGCTTCGACAATGTCCACCTGCTCGACCGCATCCGTCACGACGCCCGCCACGACCGGCTGACCGGCCTGCTCAATCGCACCGCCTTTGTCGAAGGGCTGGATGCGGCGCTGGCGAAGCCCGAGGCCGATCTGGCGGTGGCGCTGATCAATCTCGACCGCTTCCGGGACGTGAACGACGGTCTCGGCCACGACGCCGGGGACGCGGTGCTGGGTGAAATCGCCCGGCGCCTGACCGCGCTGGCGCACCCCCGGGATCTGGTGGCGCGGTTCGGCGCCGACGAATTCGCCATCGCCCGACAGGGCGCCGGCGCGCGGGACAAGGCCGGGGGCTGATCAGGTCGCCGGCCTGAACCGAAGCGGCGACAAAGCGTTCGAGATCGGCACGACGCAGCAGGTTCCCGGCGGCCTGGCGGGAAAAGGTGTGGGCCTTTTCGCAAAAGGCGGTGGCTGCGGTCAGCGCCGAGCCGATGGGCGTGTTGATTTCATGGGCGATGCCGGCCACCAGACTGCCCAGCGCCGCCATCTTTTCCGCCTGGACCAGGGTCGCCTGGGCGGTGCGCAGCGACTCGTTGACCCCGCTCAGATGACCCAGCATGGCGTGCAGCAGGTCGATGCCTGCGGCGATCCCGACATAGCGCCCGTCCCGGACCAGGATGAACCCGGTTTGCAGGGCGCCGGGCTTGACCGCGTGGAGTTCGCGGCACACCGCCTCGACGGTCAGGTCGCATTCGACCACCAGCGGCACCGGGTCCATGATCAGGCTGACCGGCCGGTTGCCGTAGAGATCGCGGCCATAGAGCGTGGCAAAGCGTGCGAGAAACCCCAGGCGATCGACCAGCCCCACCGGAACCGAGCCGTCGACCACCGCGAAGGCGGGCGCCGTCGGTTGCTCCTTAAAGAGCCGGGCGACCTCGGCACCGGTCATGGTCGGCGGAACGAAGGTGGTGAAGCGGTACAGACTCCCGGCAGTCGGCGCCTGCCCGCCTTCGGTCATCGCGGTCTCCAGCGGCTTCAAGGTTCCATCCACGCCACGCGATCCAATCGGCGATGCCACTCCCGACGCCAAGACTTAGGCGAACCTTGAAACCGGCCCAAGGATCAAATCATGAATTTTTCGCGATATCACCGGCCCACCCCCGGAAAGGCGCCCGGGCAAAGTTGTTGCCTCGATTTTGCAGGACCCTGCCCGGCCCCCCGCAAGGAGGCGCGCCGCCTTGACCTCCGCAACGTCACCGGTTCAATGACGGCCGGCCCTCAAATATCGATTCGGATGCCGATCTCGACCACCTGACGGTCGGGAATCCGGTAAAAGTCGCTGGCGTCGGCGACGTTGTGGGCCATGAAGGCGAACAGCCATTCCGCAAGGCCGCTGAATGCCGGATTGTCGTCCGAGGCGACCACCCGCTCGTGACCGACGTAATAGGTGATGTCGTCGGGATCCAGGTCGAGCCCGAGGGACTCTTCGACGCAGCGGCGGACCACCACCGGAATGTTCGGCGTCTGCATGAAGCCGTAATGGGCCGTCACCCGCCACAGCCCGTCGCCCAGCGCCACCACGCTATAGCGGTCACGGGACGGCACCCGCGGCACCTCATGCCCGGCGATGGTCAGGATCACCACATGCTGGTCCAGTACCTGATTGCGCAGGACGTGATGTTGCATCACTTCGGGGATGTCGGCGGCGGTCCGGGTCAGAAACACCCCAAGACCGGGAGTCCTGATCACGCTCCCCCCCGCCAGCCGGGCGCGGAAAACCGGCAGCGGCTCGGTCATGCCGGCCACGCGCTGGAGCAGGTAGGTGCTGCCGCGCTCCCACAGCCGCATCAACAGGAACACCACCACGCCGGCGGCCAGCGGCAGCCAGCCGCCCTGGGGCAGCTTGAACAGATTCGACGCGAAAAAACCGAGATCGATGGCGGCAAAACCGGCGGCCAGCGGCAACACCGCCGCCAGCCGCCAGTTCCAGACCCGGCGCATGGCCACCGCCAGCAGCAAGGTCGTGATCAGCATGGTGCCAGAAACCGCAATGCCATAGGCCGCGGCCATGTCGTCCGAAGTCTTGAACACCAGCACCACGCCGAGAGTCAGCAGCATCAGCCCGTAATTGACCACCGGCAGATAAATCTGGCCATAGCCCTCGGCCGAGGTCTGGACGATCTTCATCCGCGGCCACAGCCCCATGGCAATGGCCTGGCGGGTAAGGGTAAAGACCCCCGAGATCAGGGACTGGGAGGCAATGACCGTGGCCACGGTGGCCAGCACCACCATCGGGAGATGAAGGACGTCGGGAGCCAGCCGGAAGAACGGATTGCCCACCGCGCCGGGTTCGGCCAGCATCAGCCCCGCCTGACCGGCATAATTGAGTATCAGCGCCGGCATCACCACCAGAAACCACGTAAGGCGAATCGAGCGCCGCCCGACATGGCCCATGTCGGCGTACAGCGCCTCGCCGCCGGTCAGCGCCAGGAACACCGCGCCGAAGACCAGAAACGCGAGCCAGCCGTCACGGCGGGCCAGGGCCAGCGCCCAGCTCGGATCCAACGCTTCCAGCACCAGCGGCGCATGCAGGATGCCGCCGATGCCCAGAACAGCGATGGTCCCGAACCACAGCACCATCACCGGCCCGAACAGCCGGCCGATGGCCGCGGTGCCCCGGTACTGGACCAGGAACAGCGCGATCAGGATCACCACGGTAATCGGCTTGACCCAGGGCGTGAAGCCGGCCCCGACCACCTCCAGACCCTCGACCGCACTCAGCACCGAAATCGCCGGGGTGATGACGCCGTCGCCATACAGCAGCGTCGCCCCAAAGATGCCGATGGCAATCAGCAGGCGGCGGCTGCCGGTGCCCGCGGCGCTCCAGGGCCGGACCAGCGCCAGCAGGGCCAGGATACCACCCTCGCCGTGGTTGTCGGCGCGCATCACCACCAGGACGTACTTGAACGCGATCACGATCAGCAACGACCACACGATCAGCGACAGCACCCCCAGCACCGGGACCGGGTCGGCGCCCATCGGGCCGCCGGCGCCGGCGGTTTCGACCGCGACCTTAAAGGCGTAAAGCGGGCTGGTGCCGATGTCGCCATAGACGATTCCCAGCGCCGCCAGCCCGGCCACCACCAGCGATCCGCCCCCGGCCTGTCCCGCCTCGACGCCGTCGGTTCTGGTCTGGCCCCCACTCTTATCCTGACCCGTGGTTCTGGTCTGGATGGACATGTCGCCCTCCTGCGTTCCGGCAGCCCCTGTTCCCTGGGGAGGACCGTGACCGAACCCCTGGGCGGGCACAAGGGGGTGTTTTGGCCCGGTGGGTGTTTTGGCGCGGGGTGTTTTGCCCTGCCGGCGCCATCGGCGAGATGGTTGGGAGTCCCGCGCCCCGGGCGATAATCCGAAACCTGCCAATTAATGATTTGTTTACTATATCGCAGTTGCGAAAGGACAACATTGACAGTGACCAGTGCCCCGTTTATAGTGCTTTCAATCCCAACAAACGGGATGTTTTGTCCCAACCAGAGAGATTCGCCGTGGCCGCTTTCCGCAAACTGCTGTTCGCAGAGGCCCCCTTATACCAGGAACACTTGCTCCGTCTGGATTCTGAATCGCGGCATTGGCGGTTCGGGGGCGCGGTTTCCGATGGCGCGATCCGGCAATACTGTGCGGCGATCGACTGGCGGGCTGCCGCCATCCTCGGCTTTTTCACCGGCGGGGTCCTGCGTGGGGCGGCGGAAATCCGCTACGAACCGCAACCGATGCCCAAGCGGGCCGAACTGGCGTTCACCGTTGAGCCTGCCTGCCAGAACACCCGGGTCGGGACGACCTTGATGAAGCGGGCTCTGGTGGTGCTGCGCAACCGCGGCATCACCACCGCCGACATCATCTGTCACATCCAGAATCGCCGGATGCAACGGATCGCCCTTCGCCACCAAAGCAACACCCGGTCCGACGGCAGCGATGTCTTCATCGCCATCGACATTCCGCACCTGAGCCCGTTCTCTCTTTTGACCGAGATGCTCGAGGATTCCCAGAATCTGATGGCGGCCGCACTGGACTATTCGTTGCTGGTCCTGCCCACCATTCCGGGACGGCGGCTTTCCTGAGCGAGGGCGACCTTGACGTTTTGCGCTTCGACGGGCCGGCCAACCGGAAGAACTACGCCTTCTGGTGGGTTGCGGTTGGGAAGGAAAGTGCGGCACCAATCGGCATGGACCTTTGGCGGCGGCTGAAATTCCCGGGGCAAAGCGTACCGTCCCGAACGTCGACCACGGCAAGGTCCGGCACCGGTGATGAATCAGCTCAGCGCACCTCAAGGCTACAGGATTACCGAGTCCCTGTATCAGGGCGACGACCTGATCCTGTGCCGGGGCGTTCGGATCGCCGACGGCGCCCCGGTGATTCTGCGGATGCCCCGGGCCGATCCGCCGGCACCGGGAGAATGTGGGCGCCTGCGTCACGACTACGACATGGCGGGGCGGCTGGCGGACGGCCCGGTGCTGAAGCCCACCGCGCTCGCGACGTGTGGCTCCCGTCCGGTGCTGGTGGCCGGGGATTTTGGCGGCGAGCCGCTCTCGCGCCGGCTCGGCCGGCCGATGGCGCCCGGATCGTTCTTCGAACCGGCCCTCGCCATGGTTGCCGCGGTGTCCGACCTCCATCGGCGCGGCATCGTTCACAAAGACCTTACGCCCTGGAGCATCCTGATCCATCCCGTCACCGGTGAAGTCCGGCTGATCGGGCTCGGGCTGGCCCTCGAAATGCCGAAAGCGCCCTGGAGCGCCGCCCACCCCGGCGTGATCGAAGGCACGCTGGCCTATATGGCCCCGGAGCAGACCGGACGGATGAACCGGGCCATCGACCAGCGCAGCGACCTGTACGCGCTCGGAGTCATCTTTTACCAGATGCTGACCGGCGCCCTGCCGTTTCACGGCCGCGACGCCCTTGAATGGATTCATTGCCATCTGGCCCGGGAGCCGCCGGCACCCAGGGCCCTGGTCCCGACCGTCCCCGAAATGCTGTCGCGGCTGGTGCTCAGGCTGCTGGCCAAGCCGGCCGAGGACCGTTATCAGAGCGGCCGGGGACTCGCGGTGGATCTGGAGCGATGTCGCGATCGCTGGCAGCGGGGCAGCGACGATTGCTTCACGCTGGGTGCCCGCGATGTCTCGGAGCAGCTCCAACTGCCCCAGCGGCCTTATGGCCGGGACCCCGAGCTCGCCCGACTGCGCGCGGCCTTCGACCGGGTGGTGGCCACCGGACGCACCGGGCTGGTCCTGGTCTCGGGGCCTTCGGGAATCGGCAAGACCACCCTGGTCAACGAATTGCGCCAGCCGGTGGTCGCGGCACGGGGCATCTTTCTGACCGGCAAGTTCGACGCCCGCGGCCCGACCGTGCCCCCTTATGCCACCCTGGCCCAGGGATTCCGCACCCTGGTTCAGGAAATCCTGGGCGGCAGCGAGGCGCAGATCGCACTCTGGCGCGACCGGTTGCTGGAGGCGCTGGACGGTCACGGCCAGTTGCTGGTGGAGGGAATTCCCCAGCTTGAGCACATCATCGGCCGTCAGCCGCCGCTGCCCGAACTGCCGGCGGCCGAAGCCCAACACCGCCTGACCGCGGTGTTCCGACGCTTCGTCGGGGTGTTTGCCGGTGCCGACCATCCGCTGGTGCTGTTCCTGGACGATCTGCATTGGGCCGATACCGCGAGCCTGACGTTGCTCCGGGACCTGCTCGCGGATCCCGGCCGCCGTTCCCTGCTGCTGATCGGGGCGTTTCGGGATGCCGGAGTCGGCCCCGACCATCCGCTGACCGCGATGCGGGAGGCCGCCGCGACCCCGGGCGCGAGCTTGGACGAGATCGCCCTCGGGCCGCTGACCGAGCCCGAAGTGGCGGCGTTCGTCGCCGATGCCGTCCGCCGGGGCCGTGAGGTGGTGGTGCCGCTGGCGCGGCTGATCCAAAGCCGGACCGGCGGCAACCCCTTTTTCATGATCCAGGTGCTGACCGAACTGAGCCGGGAACGGTTGATCCGGTTC
The DNA here is from genome assembly GCA_003165295.1 of Rhodospirillales bacterium. Classification (GTDB taxonomy): domain Bacteria; phylum Pseudomonadota; class Alphaproteobacteria; order Azospirillales; family Azospirillaceae; genus BOG-933. The sequence continues at coordinate 14,968 of PLTC01000265.1, forward strand.
GACGGCAGCAGTGGCGGCTGGGGCTGGAATCTGGCCCGGATCGAGGCCGAAGACCTCACCCGCGATATCGTCGGCCTGCTGGCGGTCCGGTTTCGGCGCCTGCCCGCGGCCACCCGGGCGCTGGTCATGCGCGTGGCTGGCCTGGGGCAGGCCACCGACCTCGCGCTGCTGGCGGCAATCCATGGCCGGGAGCCCGAAGCGACCGCGGCCGACCTGGCGCCGGCGGTCGAGGCCGGCCTGCTGGCCTGCGACGGCGACCGGTACCGTTTCGTCCACGACCGCGTCGAAGAGGCGGTTTATGCCCTGATTCCCGAGGCCGGGCGGGCGGCATTGCACCTCGCTTTGGGACAACGGTTGCTGGCCCGGCTGGACGCCGGGCCCGGGACCTGTCCGCTGTTCATGGTGGCCGACCAGTTCAACCGCTGCCCGGAGCTGATCGTCGGGCGCGACGAACGGCGGCGCCTCGCCGGGCTTAACCTCGCCGCCGGCCGCAAGGCGATGGCCGTCACCGGCTACGGGCCGGCGGTGACCTATCTGGCCGCCGGCATCCGGCTGCTGACTCCCGACGGCTGGCCGGACGACGACCGGCTGAGCTGGGACCTGCACCTGGAACAGGCCCGGTGCGACTACCTGCGCGGCGCCCTGGAGCCGGCGCTCGCCCGGCTCGACCTGCTGCTCTCCCGCGCCGGTTCCGACATGGACCGGGCCGGCGTTTACCGGGTCCGAATCGCGCTGTTCACCACCCGCGGTGACATGGAACGGGCGATCGAAGAGGGCCTGGCCAGCCTGCGGCCGTTCGGCATCGATCTGCCGGCCTGCCCCAGCCGCGAGCAGGTGGACGGGGCCTTCGCCACGGTCTGGAACCGCCTGGGCGACCGGCCGATCGAGGCCCTGATCGACCTGCCGCCCATGGTCGAGGCCGAAACGCGGATGGCCATGACGCTGCTGGCCGACCTCGGCACCCCGGCAATCTTTGGCCGCCGGACGCTGCTGCCGATGACCCTCGCCCGGATGATCGACCTGACGCTCTGTCACGGCCTGTCCGAGGCTTCGGTGTGGGCCTGTCTGTGGTTCGGCGCCACGTTGGTTCAGCGCGAATTCGGCCGCTATCAGGACGGCTACCGGTTCGGCAGGCTGGCCTGGGACCTGATGGCGCGGGAGCCCCGGCACGCCCTGGAGGCCAAGGTCAGTCTGGTGTTCGGCGATCTGATCCAGTTCTACGTCCGTCCGATCCGTGCCGGCCGGGACTACATCAGGACCGCGTTCCGCACCGCCACCGCCGCGGGTGATCTGCCCTGGGCCTGCTACAGCTGCAACCACCTGATCACCAACATGCTGTCCTGCGGCGACCCGCTCGATCAGGTCTGGGAGGAGTCGGAGCGTTGCCTGGACTTCGTGCGCCGGGCCGGCGATCCCAACATCATCGACATCATTTCCAGCCAGCAGCGTTTCATCCTCAACCTGCGCGGCCTGACCACCGGCCTGTCCCGCTTCGACGGCCCGTCCTTTGACCAGGACCGGTTCGAGGCGCGGATCGCGTCCAGCCAGATGCCGCTGATGGTCTGCTGGTACTACATCCTCAAGCTTCAGGCCCGGTTCATCACCGGCGACCTGGACGAGGCGGTGGCCGCCGCCGGCCATGCCGGAGCCTTGATCCTGGCCAGCGGCCCGGACATCCAGGGTCTCGATTACGAGGTCTTCGCCGCGCTGGCCAAGGCCGGCCGCTGCCGGCCGGCCCGGACCGGGGACGATCCGGCGATCCTGGCCGCGACGCTGGCCGAAATCGAAGGCCACCGCTCCCTGCTGCGCGACTGGGCCGAAAGCTGCCCGGCCAATTTCGAGACCCGGGCCGCGGTGGTCGAGGCCGAGCTGGCGCGCCTGACCGGCCGCGAGCTGGAGGCCGAACGCTTCTACGAACAGGCAATCCGATCGGCCCGGGACAACGGCTTCGTCCATTTCGAGGCCATCGCCAGCGAACTGGCCGCCCGCTTTCACCGGGAGCGGGGATTCGCGCTGATCGCCGACGCCTATTTGCACCAGGCCTGTGCCAGTTATCGCCGCTGGGGTGCAGAGGGCAAGTGCCGCCAGCTTGAAGCCCGGGCACCGCAATCCCGGAACGGGTGCGACCATCGGCCATCGGGACGCTTTGCCGCGTCGGCGGACGGGTTGGACCTGCTGTCGGTGGTCAAGGCGTCGCAGAGCATCTCGGCCGAGTTGGTGCCCGAACGGCTCCAGGAAACCCTGCTGCGCATCGCCGTGGAACAGGCTGGAGCCCGGCGGGGTGTGCTGATGCTTGCCGAGAACGGCGAGTTGGTGGTCCGCGCCGTTGCCGAAACCGAGGCCGGAGCAATCAAGGTGACGATCGGCCGGGTCCCCCTCGATCCGACCGGCAATGACGACGACACCGCCATTCTGCCGCTCTCAGTGGTTAACTACGTCAGGCGCACCCGCGAAGCGGTGATGCCGGCCTGTGGCGAGGCCGATGGCCCGGGAGTGACGACGGATCCCTATCTGGCGCGCCGGCGACCGCGATCGCTCCTGTGCCTGCCGATTCTGCGCAAGGGCAGGCTGATGGGCGCGCTCTATCTGGAAAACGCCCTGCTGGCCGGCGCCTTTGCCGGGGGCACACTGACCGCTCTGGAATTGCTGGCGGCCCAGGCGGCGATCACCCTGGAGACCGCCACCGCCTATGCCGAACGCGAGCGGGCCGAAGCCGAACTCCACGACCGGGTCGAGTTCATTCAGCGGCTGCTCGAAACCATTCCGGCGCCGGTCTACTACAAGGACGAGCACGGACTCTATGGCGGTTGCAACCGGGCTTTCGAACAGTATGTCGGGCGGACCCGCGCCGAACTGATCGGCCGGACCGTCGAGGCGGCGTGGCCCAGGGAACTGGCCGAGATCTACCGCCGGGCCGATCTTGCCTTGTTCCGCAACCCGGGCACGCAGATCTACGAAACCTCCTTCCCGGGCGCCGACGGCCGATACCACGAGGTGGTGCTGCACAAGGCGTCGCTGACCCGGAGCGACGGCGGCGTCAGCGGCCTGATCGGCGTGATCTGGGATGTCTCGGAACGCGCCGAAGCCGCCCGGGCGCTGGCCCGGGCCAAGGAGGCGGCGGAGGCGGCCAGCGCCGCCAAGACCCGCTTTCTGGCCGCGGTCGGCCACGATCTGCGCCAGCCGTTCCAGGCGATCCAGCTTTACCACCACCTGTTGATGCGCAAGCTTGGCGAGCCCCAGGCATCGGCGCCCCAACTGTGCGATCTCGGGACCAATCTCGGTGAAGCGATCACCGTCGCCAGCCATCTGCTGGACACCCTGCTCGAAGTCTCGACTTTCGACGGCGGTGCGATTCATTGCGAGATCATCGACTTTGCGCTGGGACCGGTGCTTGAGCGTCTGGCCGCCCTGTTCGCCGATCAGGCCGCCACCAAGGGCCTGGAGCTGCTCTGGTCCCGACCCGGATTCATGTCCGCAGCGACCCGGACCTGCTCTTTCGGGTGCTGCACAATCTGCTGGCCAACGCCATCGGCTACACCCATCACGGTCGTCTGCTGCTGGGCTGCCGGCGCTTTGGTGCCGAGGTGCGGATCGAGGTCTGGGACACCGGCATCGGCATTCCCAGGGAAAAACTCGAAGCGGTGTTCGAGGATTTCTTTCAACTGGGCAATCCCGAACGGCAGCGGGCCAAGGGCTTCGGCCTTGGTCTGGCCATCGTGCGCCGCACCGCGCTGTTGCTGAACCACCGGCTCCAGGTCCGATCCTGGCCGGATCAAGGTTCGGTCTTCGCCATCGTGGTACCACGCGCCGGGGCGTAAGGCCGGTGCAGCGAAATATCCGCGATCTTTCGCACCGATGTCCACCAGACACCGGCCTGCCGCACGACCTGATCAAGCCAAAACGTGGACATATCGTTACCAATCCCACCCCACCAGGTAAACGTGACGAGGTTTAAATTTATTATTGAATATTGATACGTATACGCGACAGCAAATGCCAGTGCGCCGGCCACCGCTACAACCGCCAACCCCACGAGCCGATACCGTATCACGGCGCAACGATAACTTTGTCGATCCAATCCGGTTTGTCCAGCCGCCTGACATGACCCGCGCATCCTCGCCTCCCGATCGTTGTCGTTTTCCCCTTTCAAATTTTCCGTCTCTGATCGCAGCAGACCCCGAATAAAAAGGTGCAAGTATAAATTATAAACAGGCCAACGTCGTCGATATCGGGGTTCCCGCGAAATGATCTGTCTTCCGATATTTCCGTCCGATATTTCCGTCCGATATTTCCGTCCGATATTTCCAATGGAGTTCCGCGGGAACCAGGGGCCGTCACCCGCCCCTGGTCCCCGCGGCCGGTTACGACCGGGTCGGTGCCGCGGTCCCGGCCGGCAGGGCCTTGATCGCCACCAGCGCCGCGTCGACCCGGGTCAGGGCATCCTTGTGTTCGCCGTGGCGCAGGGCCACCCGTGCGCCCTTGACCTCGCGGATAATGGCTGCGATGCCGGCACGCTCGGTATGGGGTGCGCTCTTGCGTACCGACTGAAGGTGAACCACGGTGCTGCTGAGCACCGACCGGGCGTCACGATACTTCTTATCGGTCAGGTCGGTACGGGCCTGCTCGAGGGCGCTGGTGATGGTGGCAACGTCGGGTACCGCCCGGACCGTGGCGGTATGCGCCGCGGGGGCGGGCGTGGCCGGGGCCTTGACCGCCGGAGCCGCAACCGCGGCGGGAGGAACCACCGCCGGAGCCGGGGCGCCGGCGCCCGGTGCGTCGGCGGCGAAGGCGGCCGATGCGCCGGCCAGGACGGCGGCCAGTGCCAGGGTGCTGATCAGACGGGAACGGGTGGCGGTCATAGGGAGTCTCCTCAATCTTCAGGGCTGAGCCAGCCGCCGGCGACCGGCGGTGCGCTTGTCGGGTAAGATACGGGAAGGCCGATGAACGGCCGTGGGCCGGCGGATGAATTCCTGTTCATGTGGAACCGCCGCCGGCGCCGGACGGAACGGGAAACGCCATATCGACCCTCACGAGTTCACCCCTCGCGACCGGACCGGGAGCGGAACGCCGATGAAACTGTTGCTGATCGAAGACAACCGACAGGTTTCCGACTTCGTGCGGAAGGGTCTGACCGAAGCAGGACATGTGGCCGACCACGCCGGAACCGGCCGTGATGGCCTGTTCCTTGCGGTCAGCGAGCGTTACGACGCGATCGTCCTCGACCGCCTGTTACCCGGCGGGGTGGACGGCCTGGGCATTCTCGACGCCCTGCGCCGACAGGGCAATCATACCCCGGTGCTGATCCTGAGCGCGCTGAGCGACGTGGACGAGCGCATCCGCGGCCTCAAGGCCGGCGGCGACGATTACCTGGCCAAGCCGTTCGTGTTCGGCGAGTTGCTGGCCCGGATCGAGGCGCTGGTCCGCCGTGGCCACAGCCCGGCCACCATCACCGCCCTGACCGTGGGCGATCTGACCCTTGACCTGCTGTCGCGCCGGGTGGTGCGGGGCGAGCGGCGCATCGAACTCCAGCCCCGCGAGTTCCAGATCCTGGAATACCTGATGCGCCACTCGGGCCAGGTGGTGACCCGGACCATGCTGCTGGAGAGTGTCTGGGACTACCACTTCGATCCCCAGACCAATGTCGTCGATGTCCATGTGGGCAAGCTCCGGCGCAAAATCGATGGCGACGCACCGCAGCCGCTGATTCGCACCATCCGCAACGCCGGATACATGATCGATGCCGGCGCCTGATCCTAACAGTCGCACATCCGCCGAATCGGCCGGGATCCTTCGCCGGCCTTCGGCATCCCGACCGGCCTTCGGCATCCCGACCGGCCTTCGGCATCCCGAAAGGAAATCCCACGGGAAACCGGGACGCGCGGTCAATGGATGGAGATCGTCTCGGAACCCATGAAAAACGCCATTTTATCACCTTCGATCACCGTCGGAGTGAAGCGGATACAGGAGGTTTCATGGGTCTGCAATGACATTAGAATTATCAGAAGCCCAATATTGATATCTTCGAAGAACATTACGGTCCCGGCCTTGCCGTTTATTGAGCAATTTCCGTGTATCAATGCTTCGCTACCAATTTTCATGAGCCGGACATGGGTCACTGCGCAGTCCTTACCGAAAGCATTTGCCGATACCGCTTGCAGAATCGCCTTGAGGCGCTTGTGTTTTGTCGGCTTGCTGCGAGCGATAAACCTATGGTCCGCGCCGAGTTGATCGAAGAAATATGTGGCGACGCAATGAAGGTCCTTTTCGGTTGCCATCATTTCCTTAAGAATCGTGATTTTTCCGGCATACCCGGCCGTCGGTCCGCCGGCATCTTCCTGATCCATCGGTACTCTCGCGAACAAGGGGTGGGGAATTGTGGCGTAACCGCAGAGGGGACGCAACAGAAACCCGGGTTACAGAAGCCCGGTTCGCCGGAGCCCCCGGCCACGAACGGCAACGGCATTGTCAGCCCCCGGGGCACGTGCCGCTTGCCCGGCCCGATGACGTAGGTTAAGAAACTGCTCCCAAAGGCCCCCCTCGGGGCCGGGATGGGACGCACGCGCCGCCGATGGATTATTTCCTCCAGCAATTGATCAACGGGGTGACGCTTGGCGCGATCTACGGCCTCGTAGCCATCGGCTACACCATGGTCTACGGCATCATCGGCATGATCAACTTCGCCCATGGCGAAATTTACATGATCGGGGCGTTCATCGCGGTGATCAGTTTCCTGGCGCTGGGCATGCTCGGGATCACCTGGGTTCCGCTGGCGGTGGTGATGGTCCTGCTTCTGACCATGCTGTTTACCGCGGTCTATGGTTGGACCGTCGAGCGTCTGGCCTACCGACCGTTGCGGGGATCGTTCCGGCTGGCACCGCTGATTTCGGCCATCGGGATGTCGATCTTTTTGCAAAACTATGTGCAACTGGTTCAGGGCGCCCGGGTCAAGCCGCTGCCGCCGGTGATGTCCGATGTGATCGTGCTGCTGGAGCGCGGCGACGGCTTCCGGGTCAGCGTCAGCGAGTTGCAACTTTTGATCCTGGCGCTGACCGTGGTCCTGATGATCGCCTTTACCCGGCTGATCGCCCGCACCCCCCTGGGCCGCGCCCAGCGGGCCTGCGAACAGGACATGAAGATGGCCAGCCTGCTCGGCATCGACGTCGACCGGACGATTTCGCTGACCTTTGTCATGGGCGCGGCACTGGCCGGAGTCGCCGGGGTGATGGTGACCATGTATTACGGGGTGATCGACTTTTACATCGGCTTTCTGGCCGGCATCAAAGCCTTCACCGCGGCCGTGCTGGGCGGCATCGGCTCCCTGCCCGGGGCCATGCTCGGCGGGCTGTTGATCGGACTGATCGAGGCGTTCTGGTCGGCCTATTTTTCGGTGGAATACAAGGATGTGGCGGTGTTCGGGATTCTGGTGCTGGTGCTGATTTTCCGCCCCACCGGCCTGCTCGGCCGGCCCGAGTTGGAAAAGGTTTAGCCGGTGGACCGGGCGGCGGCGCGGCGGGGGCCGCCGGTGGACGGGCGGGCGGCGCTCAAGGACGGGGCGCTGGCCGGCGGCGTCGCCCTGGCCCTGACCCTGCCCCTGGTCGGCCTGCGCACCGTCGAGGTTCAGAGCCGGCTCGCCATCGAGTTCCACCTGGCCGAGGTGGCGGTGACCGGCCTGCTGGTGTTCCTGGGCCGGTTGGGCCTGTCGCTGGCCGCCGGCGGCCTGCCCGGGCCGGTGCTGGCCGCGGCCTTGGCGGCGGCGGCGGCCGGCTGGCTGCTGCCGTTTCCCACCGAGACCCTGCGGGTACTGGCGCTGGCCGGCGCCGCGGTGGTGGCGGTGGCTGTCGGCTTTCTGGGTTACGCCGTGGCCAGCACGGGCCGCACCTCGGTTTCCGGCTATACTCTGAACGCGGATTTCGATCGGATCGACGGAATTGGTCCAGGGTCGGACGTTCGGATCGCCGGCGTTAAGGTTGGGCGCGTCAGCGCTGCCACGGTCGACCCGGTCACCTATCAGGCCCGCCTGCAATTTACCGTGCAGCCCGACATCAAGCTGCCGGATGACAGTTCGGCGGAGATCTCGTCCGATGGCATGCTCGGCGGCAAGGTGTTGTCGCTGGTGCCAGGCGGGGATGACAAGATGCTGGCCGATGGCGGGCATATCAAGATCACCCAGTCAGCCGCGAGCCTTGAGGATCTGCTGGGTAAATTCATCTTCAGCGTGACCGATCTGTCGTCGAACGTGCAGAAGTCGCTGAAGGAAAATCAGAAGCCGGCTGGTGCCGCGCCGGCTCCGTCCCTGCTGCCGCCGCTGAAATGACCACGCCGCCGTCCCGCTGGCCGCAGCC
>PLTC01000118.1 GCA_003165295.1 Rhodospirillales bacterium
CGGAACTTCGGGCCGGCCAAGCGGAACTTCGGGCCGGCCAAGCGGAGCTTCAGGCTGGCCAAGCGGAGCTTCAGGCTGGCCAAGCGGAGCTTAGGACTGGCCAAGCGGAACTTCGGGCCGGCCAGACGGCCTTGCGGGCCGATGTCGCCGAATTAAGAACCGATGTTGACAAATTGAGAACCGATGTCGCCGTTCTTCAGTCAGGCCAGGAAGAACTTCGGCGTGTAACCAGTTCCAACCACTTCCGGGTGATGGGACGGATTGAACAACTGTCCGATCAGATCATCCGGCATGTGGCGGCACCAGACCACGGTCCGGCCGACGACGGCAGGCAGCGGGCGTGAGTGAATCAGGACGGATGGCCGATTAGCGTCCGTCCTTGTCGCCGGCACCGCTCCACTGGCGCCATAGCATCCGGTAGGCGGCTTCAACCGCACGGGCAAAGCCAGGACCGTCGCACACTGAAGAGGCCGCAAGGCGCGAGCGCAGGGTGTGGCGCTGCCGGTCCCAGGCCGGACGATCGGTGGCCAGGGACACCGCCAGGTCCAGGTACCGGGACCGGTCTTCGGCAACCAGAGCCTCAAGCCCGACCCGAACCAGCAGACCGGCACCGATCCGGCCAGCCGGGTGGTCACCCGCCAGCGTCACCACCGGCACGCCCCTCCACAGCGCCTCGCACAGCGCGGCCGGGGCCGAGCAAGGAAATGGATCGAGAACCACATCGACCCTGCTGAGGCGGGTCCGCCCGGCCGCCGGGTCCGATGCGGGACCGGAGAGTTCGAGGCGGTCAGGGGCAACGCCGCAGTCCTGGAAACGAGTCCGGGTCGCCGCCGCCACCAGCGGGTCGCCCAGCCCCCGATTGCCGAGCCTCAGCCGCGCCGAGGGCACCCGTCGTAACAATTCAGCCCAGGCTGCCACCACTCCGGGCGACAGTCCGGCCAGCGATGCAAAGCATCCGAAGGTCACCGCCCCGCCGGTCCCCCCTGGTGCCGTCCTCCCCGGCCCCGGTTCTTCCACCGGCGGCTGCCAGCAGCGGCTGCCGATGGGCAGGCGCACCAACCGCTCCGCCGACAGCCGGTCGGCGCCACCCTCGGGCTCGACCAGGGCATCGGTCAGGCGCCAGCCGATGGCCGGAAGGCCGGTGGTGTCGGCGTCCGCCGGCCAACTGACCTGAACCGGCGCCGGCCGCCGGGCGAACACCGGCAGCCGGTTGCCCGGCCGATGACCGGCCAGATCAACCAGAATGTCGATGCCATCGGCGCGAATCCGTTCGGCAAGGCCGGCATCGTCCAGCCCCACCGTATCGACCCAGCCATCAACCATCGCCTTGAACCGGCTGGTGGTGACATCCGGGCGGGCGACCCCGGCATAGCAAACCGTTTCGACCTGCCGCCGGTCATGGTTCGCCAGCAGCGGCTCAAGAAAACCCGACACGGCACAGCGCCGGAAATCCGGCGACACATAGCCGATGCGCAGGCGCCGCTCGGGATCGCGCTGGTTGCGATGAGCCGCCGCCGGCCCCACCGCTTCGGCCTGCGCGGTCAGGACCTCTCCGAAGCGGCGGGCTTCGGCGGCCCGCCCGGACGCGCCAGCGGTGTCGTCCCGTTGCAATGCCTCCAGCAACCTGGACCAGGCCGCAGGCGCCCCGGGCCGCAGTTCCAGCGCCCGCCGGAACGAAGCAGCGGCAGCCGCCGCCAGACCCTGATCGCGCAGGCAGGCGCCCAGCGCCAGATGTCCCTCAACCCGGTCCGGCTGACTGTCCAGCACCTGCCGGAAATGCCCGGCGGCGGCCCCGACCCGGCCCCGATCCGCCAGCACCCGGCCCATGCCGTCGTGGGCCTCCGGCAGCGTCGGACGCAGTTCCAGCGCCCGATCGTACCACCCGATGGCTTCGTCCGGGTCCCCGAGCCGGTGATAGACGTCGCCGAGTCGGCACGCCGTCCCGGCGTCACCCGGATCGAGGGTGAACGCCCGCTGATAATGCTCGATCGCCTCGCCCGGCAGACCCGTTGCCGTCAAAGCCCGGCCCAGTCCGACCTCGGCCCCGGCGTAGCCCGGACGCAAGGCCAGCGCCCGCCGGAACAAGGCAACGGCACCGACGGCGTCGTTTTCGGCCAGCAACACCGAGCCAAGGCCGGCGTACCCTGCCGCCAGTTCCGGTGCCAGCGCCAGCGCCTGCCAATAGCAGTCCGCCGCCTCGGCGTGCCGGCCCTCGGAACGCAGCCCGTGACCGCGATGGAGCAAAGCCTCCGCCGGCTGACCTTCCAGTTCGAAGGCTCGACCAAGAGTATAGTGAAGTTCCGGATTCTCGCCGTTGACCGCGACGGCCCGGCCGACCAGTTCGACCGCCTCGGCACTGCGTCCGGTTTCGGCGGCGATGGTCCCGGCCAGATGCAGGGTCTCGACCCGATCGGGATCCAGGGCCAGGATGCGCCGACACAGCCGATCCGCCGCATCCCGATCGCCCTCGGCATAGTGGTGCAGGGCCTCCGCCTGCAACGCCGCGAGATCGACCCGGTGCCGTCCCCTCGCGCCCGTCATGGTCCGTCGCCTCCTGAACTGCCTTGGCGCCGCTCTCAGGAATGCCCTGAATTCCCGGCACGAACCGGCAGCACCTCCAGGTCCGGGCGCAACACCTGACGGACGTAGTCTGTCGCCGATGCCGTGATCTCGCCATCGGTGACGGTTCGGGCACGATGGAACACATAGGGGCGCAGATAGCTGGCGCCAACCAGATTGGCGATCTGCCGGAACGGCACCAGCAATTCGTCGGTGGTATAGTTATGGTACCCACCCGGCAGGTACGAGTCGGCCGGACCACCCGTGGAGATTGCAATCAAAAGCTGCTTTCCACGCAACGCCTCGCCACCCGGACCATAGGCCCAACGGAAAACCAGCACATCGTCCAGCCACTTCTTCATCAGCGGCGGGCAGCCGTAGAGATAGAATGGGAACTGCAATACCAGCCGGTCATGACCGGTCAGCAGCGTCTGCTCGGTCGCAACGTCGATGGTCCAATAAGGATAACACTGGTACAGACGACGCACCGTAACCTCTTCGGTTTCGTCAAGTGCGTTCGCCCAGGCACGATGCAGACGCGATTCGGAAATTCGCGGATGGGCAACAAGGACCAAAGTCTTCATTCACTCTCTCCCGGCGGGTGATCTTTCCCGAACGGGTCGTTCCGTCCTGCCGATATCCCGTCGTCGCGGTTCCGATTCGACCGGGAGCGCCATCGCCAGGCCAACGGACGATCACCGTTAACACCAGTAGAGCCTCTTCCCCCGGTTCCGATCAAGCATGCCAGCCCGCCGCGTGCCAATTTTGCGAGCCCCACTCCGCTTTTTTTTCGCAACCAGCACTCCCCGCGTGCCAGGAACGTGATATGATGTTAGTTCTAAGGCTCGGCGATGGGCGCCGGCGGTAAGGGTTGCCTTGTCCCCACGCGGTTACGGCCCCACCGAACCGACGGTCAGGGATCGGGGCTTGGGTGTGACGGTGCGGGACATTTCGGCGATGGGGTGCAAACGGTGGATTCGGCGGCGACGGGCGGAAACGAGCAGGCATGATACGCAAGGATAAGGGCTTCCGCGGCCCGAGACGACGCGGGTTTGATGACGATTGGGGTTTTGTGCCGGACAGCGGCAGCAGCAACAGCAGCAGTCGCCCGCCACCCCGCCCATCGAGTGGGTTCACGCGATATCCCGCACCGGCCGAGGGGCCGACGGTTGACGCCACCGTGAAGTGGTTCAAGGCCGATAAGGGTTTCGGCTTTGTCGAGCTGGCGGATGGCACCGGCGACGCCTTCCTCCATGTCGGGGCGCTGCAATCGGCGGGTCACGAATCGGTGGCCGCCGGAGCCAGACTTAAGGTGGTGGTTGGCCAGGGGGCCAAGGGCCGTCAGGTCACGCGCGTCCTGGAAGTGGACGACAGTGTGGCGGCGGCCGCACCCGACCGCAGTGCGAGTCGGGGCACGGGACCCCGTCCACCCCGCCGCCCGGCCGATACCGGCAGCGCCGCGGAGATGGCGGGAACCGTCAAGTGGTTCAATGAAAGCAAAGGGTTCGGGTTTATCGCGGGCGAGGATGGCGGCAAGGACGTGTTCATCCACGCTTCCGTCCTCGGCACCGCGGGCCTGACCCGGCTGGCCGAAGGCCAACGAGTCTCGATGCGGGTGGTCGATACCCCCAAGGGACGCGAAGCGATCTCGATTTCCCTCGAAGGGTAATCCCGTCGCAGGATAGCGGTCGCTGTCGCCGCCGGTCCGGTCATCCCGGGCCGGCGGTGCTGTCTTATGGCCAGCCCGGCACCGGAATACGCCCGGCTGTTATGCCGGCGAGCCTTGTGATTGACCCATGGGGGCTTCGCCCCCAATGGATCATCCTTTACGCTCGCCGGTATTACCCGGTCTGCTTCCCATCCTGATCCCCCAGTTCCCGCAACAACGGCTCCAGCCAGGATTCATAGCGGCGCCAGCGTTCCAGGGAGCTGCGGAACAGCGGCTGGCGGACCTGGACCGCACTGGCGGTTCTAACCGGTCGCCGGTTCCGGTGAAAGTCGAGGCAACGGTCATCCCAGGGCAAGCCGCAATAGGCCACCAATCGCCGGGCCTGGCCTTCGAGATCGTCAACCACCGCCTCGTAACGAACATCAAGGATCGCCTCGGCCGGCAAAACCGAGCGCCAGTGGGCCATCAGGGCCCGGTAACCACGGTAATAGCGCCCCAATTCGCCGAGATCATAGCTGTACGCCTGTCCGCCTGGAAACAACTTGGAAAAACACGAAAAGCAGGTGTCGGCCGGGTGGCGTTCGGTATGGATGATCCGGGCGCGGGGCAAAATCAGCCGGATCAGCCCCAGGTACAGGAAATTGTAGGGCATCTTGTCGGTCATGCGGCTCTTGCCCGGAGGCAAGGGCGGCAGACCGGCCAGATAGGCGTCACCGAGCCGGCCGAGGGCGGTGTCGTCAAGGGTTGCGATGCCCTCGGGCCACCCCACCGCCGGCCGCCGGCCGCCCTCGAACCCGGCCTCGGCCACCCGGGCCAGATCCGACAGTTCCCCGGCACCGTGAATCCCGGGATGGCTCGCCAGAATCTGCTCGACCAGCGAACTGCCCGAGCGGGGCATGCCGAGCACGAAGATCGGGACCGCCGGCGGCCCGTCACCGATGGCCGCGTGCCGCCGGAACCGGTCGGCGTCAAAGACCGCGGCGATGCGTCCAAACAAAGCCTGAGTGGCGGTTTCGTCGTAGGCGATCTGCCGGCGCTTCAAGGCATTGCCGATCAGCAGGTGCTGAAACGCCCGGGCCGGTTCGCCCACCTCGTCCAGGGCCTTGGCCACGGCGAAGTGAAGGAACGGGGCCTTGTCCGGGGGCAGCCGGTCACTTTGCGCCGCCAGGGCTTCGAGCCGCCCCAGCTCCGCCTCGCCCGGCCGGAATGTCCTGATTTCCGCCCGATTGTACTGCGCCTCGACAAGGTCCGGCCTGAGCGCCAGCGCCTGGTCATAGTGCCCCAACGCTTCGGAAAGCCGACCCTGGTCCTTGAGGATGTTGCCCAGGTTGTTGTGGGCCGCCGCAAAGTCGGGCTTGAGCACCAGCGCCTGCCGGTACCACGCCGCCGCCTCCTCAAGCAGGCCACGATCCTGAAATACCGCGCCGAGATTGTAATGGACCTCGGCGTAATCGGGCTTGAGCGCCAGCGCCTGCCGGTACCGGGCCACCGCCAGATCAACCTGGCCCTGCCGCTCCAGCACCGTCCCCAGATTGTTATGGGCCTCGGCGAGGTCCGGCCGGAGAGCGATGGCCTGCTGGTAATGGGCCAGCGCGCCGTCAAGTTCACCCAGGTCCTTGAGGGCATTCCCCAGGTTGTTGTGCGCCGCGGCGAAGTCCGGCCGGACCGCCACGGCCCGCCGGTAACACGCCGCCGCCTCGTCCAGCCGGTCGCGGTTCCTGAAGATATTGCCCAGGTTGTTATGCGCTTCGGCGAAGTTCGGCCGGAGCGTCAGCGCCTGCCGGTAGCAGGCCGCGGCATCGTCGGCCCGGCCCTGGCTGTCGAGCACACAGCCAAGGTTGTAATGTGCCTCGGCACAGCCGGGGTCGACCGAGATCGCGTGCCGGTACCGCGCCGCCGACTCCTCCAGCCGGCCCAGGTCCCGGAGAAGATTGCCGAGATTGTTGTGGGCCGCGACATAGTCGGGCCGGACCCGGATGGCCTGACCATAGGCCGTCATCGCCTCCTCGTGCCGGCCCTGCTGCTGAAGCGCCGTGCCCAGATTGTTGTGGAGGTCGGCGAGTGCCGGCTCCAGGGTGATCGCCTGCCGGAACCACCCCACCGCCTCGTCAAGCCGGCCCAGGTCCTTCAGGGTACAGCCCAGATTGTTGCAGGCCACGGCGAAGTCGGGCTTGAGCCCGATGGCCCGCCGGTAGCACGCCGCGGCCTGTTCCAGCCGGCCCAGAACCTGGAACACGTTGCCGAGACTGTTGTGATAAAAGAAAACATCGTCGTTAATGGCGATCGCCTGACCGATCAGATCGATGGCGGCCTGCTGGTGGCCGGCCTGACAGGCGATGATTCCCAGCATATGCAGGGCCTCGGCATGGCGTGGCGCCACCGCCAGGACCTGCCGGTACCGGGCCTCGGCCTCAAGCGGGCGCCCGGCCTGATGATGCTCAACCGCCTCGGCAAACAGCCGGTCAACGGTCTGATCGGAACCTTGTTTTTGGGGCGCGCGCCCATTGGCCGGCGGCCGGCGTCGCAGACGGCTCATCGGCCTGCCCTCCCCGGCGGCAAACCGTCGACAGGTTTCCGGCCGCTAGAATGAGTGTTTCTTTTCAAGGACCCGCTCGATCCGGTCGGGATCATGGCGCTCCCCCAAAAACTCGAACAACTGAACCAGCCGTTCGTCGCGGGCCACGATCTGCTCGTAAGCGATGGTAAACCGGTCCCGGGCCGGCAGTCGTTCCAGGTCGTGATACAGGTCGACGATGTCCTGGCCGACGCCGGGTTCCATCTGCAATGCCGACGGCCACCAGCCGGACCGGAGCAGACTCTCCAGGTTCCGCGTCACCACCACCACCCCGAGTTTGGGCATGACCTGACCCAGAAACTCGAAATAACCGGCAAGCGTCTCGCCTTGAAGGTCTCGGGCCAGCCAGCGGATTTCCTTAAAGCCCACACAATTGAAATAGGCCGACGGCTTGCCCCCCAAAAGCATCGAGCGCACAACCGGCCGGCAATGCTCGATAAAATCGGCGGCAGAATACTGTCCCCGATACCACGGGCTGGTCGGCGTATTACTGAATGCACCGGCATTATTCTCGGTTTCGACCAGCGCCCGATAGGCTTTGTAAAGGTATAACGGAAAATTGTAATTCTCTCCCCGAATCAAATAGCCGTCAATGGCGTTCAGCAGACCCGAAACCAGAGTCGTGCCGCTCCGGCCGGCGCCGCAAATGATAATGTGATCGTAGGTGGCCACACCGGCTCCTTTAATTGACGGGTCCTGACGGTAATTGACGGGTCCTGACGGGGCCATCGGATCGCCCGGTCAAAACGCAGGCCGGCCGGCGTGACCGCGTCCGATGGCTGCTCACCATCTCATGAATAACGAACAGACTCCACCGGCTTGTCGCCGCCCGGCCTTTGAGTCATCTCTTTTGTTTGAGCGTCATCACCGGGCCAAGGTCCCGAAGGAAGGCTCAAAGCGGAGGGAGGGTCAAAGCCCATGAGGTCGGCCATCCGATCAACGATGGTGGCGGCCGGCACGGGGCGCCATACCCAAGGCAAGAGACCAGCCAAGAGAACAGCGGCGGAAATCTCTCATTTCAGCAAAATTTCGTTGCTGTGCAAAGCATCCCTTGCCGCACCACACTTCCATACAATCTCTCAAAAAGTCGTTGCATGCCATCAAAGTCTGGACCAGTATTGGCGTTGCAGCATTAATTTAGTGAGCATCTTTACGATTTCAAAGCAATAGGATGCTAAGGAATCGGTAAGAAATCGGGAGGCGTGATGTCGATCCGGGCTTTCCTTGCGATCTGTCTGGTCGTAACCGGGGGAGTAATGGCCATAATGGCAACCCTCCTCGTCATGGAACAGTGGCGCGTGACGCACGCGGCCGCCGCCGGTCGGGAACTGGTGGACACCCTGGCCGCCAGTACCGCCATTTCGGCAAACCTGGCTCCCGAGCGCGGCGCCACCGGTGTTGCCATTGCGGTGGCGGATGATGCCACGCGACAGACCATGATGGAGGCGCGCCGGCGCACCGACTCCGCCATCGCCGAAGCGAGGCGGGTTCTGTCTGCCGCCACGTTTGAGCAAGGAACAAAAATGGCGGCCGAAATCGGGTCGGTGGCCACCGACCTGTCCGACCTTCGCCGGCGCGCCGACGCCCTTATTTCGGGAAGCCCGACCGAACGGAGCAATGCCGACAACCAGACCATCATTGACGGCATCAACGCCCTGCTGGCGCGGATCGTCCGCTTTGGCGATACCATGGAAACGACTCTCTCGGCCGTTGACGCCAACGTGGCACAACCGGCGGCACTCGCCCTGGAGGCCTGGAACCTGCGGGACAGTGAAGGCAGCCGGTCCATCCTGATGCTCCAGGCGATCAACAGCGGCAAGCCCGCGCCGGCCGAACTGCGGCGGCAAATGGACCGGGCCGATGGCGCCTCCGACCTGACCTGGCAGCGCCTGACCATGGCCGCCGAGGCCGCGGGCAGCCCACCGGCCCTGCGTGAGGCGATGGGCCAGGTCGGCACCGTCACCCTTCCCGGTCTGGCGGCACTTCGCCAGCGCGTGGCCAGGGCAGGGCTGAGCGACGGCGGTTACGACATGACCGGCGCCGAGTGGCGGCGGCTGAGCGCCCCCTTGCTCCAGTCGATCCTGTCCATCCGTGATGCCGCGATTACCGAGGCCCGCGCCGTGGCCGATGCCAGACGGACCCACGCAAGGCGAAATCTGTTGGGTGTTCTTGCTTTATTCGGCGTCGCGTTGACGATCTTTGCCGGGGTGGCGTGGACCGTCGGCGCCCGGGTCATCCGTCCGCTGGGGATGCTGACCTCGATCGTCGGTCGGCTGGCCGACGGAACTCACGATCTGGTGGTGCCCCATGCCGATCGCTCGGACGAAATGGGGCGGCTGGCCAGGGCCATCGAAATTCTGAGAGTGAATGCCCGGGCCGCCGCCGCGGCGGCGGCGGCGCAGCACCAGGAGGCGCAGGCCAAAGAAACCTCACGCCTGCACCTGGATCAAGTGACCCGCGGTTTTGCCGGCGCCATGGACACGGTTTCGGCGGCGCTGCGGGCCGACGCCGACAGCGTGCGCAACCAGGCCGATGCCCTGCTGGTCACGGCGGAGACCGCCAGTCAGACATCGACCACCGTCGCGGCTGCCGCCAGCCACGCCACCTCCAACGTGGCGACGGCGGCCACGGCCGCCGGGGAGTTGTCCGAGTCGGTCCGGGATATCGCCCGCCGGGTCGGCGAAGCCGCATCGGTAACCCATCATGCGGTGCACGAGGCTGAAGCCACCGGCCAGGTGGTCGCCGGACTGTCCGAAGCCGCCACCCGGATCGCCAAAGTCGTGAGCCTGATCAATGGCGTCGCCGGGCAGACCAATCTGCTGGCGCTCAATGCCACCATCGAGGCGGCGCGGGCCGGGGAGGCCGGCAAGGGCTTTGCGGTGGTCGCATCCGAGGTCAAGGCGCTGGCCCATCAGACCGCCCAGGCCACCGAAGACATCCAATCCCACGTCGCCTCCATCCGGGCCGAAACCGACCGGGCGGTGGCAGCCATCGGCGAAATCGGCAAGATCATCGGCACCGTCAACGAACTCACCGTCACCATCGCGCAGGCGGTGGAGCGCCAGGGAGCCGCGACCCTGGAAATCGCCACCAGCGTCGAACGCGCCGCTGCCGGAACCGCCGAGGTCTCGGCCAGCATCTCCCAGGTCATGACCGCCAACCGCAACACCCGGGACGCGGTCAGCCATCTGGTCGGTCTGGCTGACGATCTCTCCGGCCGGTCGGGGGGCCTGCGCAACGAAGTCGGCCACTTCCTGTCCGACCTCCACCACGCCCATGGCTAGGCACGGCCGCCGTCGGTCCCTTCCCGGCCGCTCCCCGCCGGCTATATCGCCAGCCGCTTGAACAGCCGTTCGGGAATGTGGCGGAGGATGAGCATCACCGGCCCCCAGAAGGCCGGGACATAGGCCACATCCCGGCCGCGGTCGAGGTGGCGGAACACCGCCCGGGCAACGGCATCGGGCTCCGCCACCAGAAACAGGCCGGGCAGACCCCAGGTCATGGCGGTATCGACGAACCCCGGCTTGACCGTCAGCACCGGCACACCGGCACGATACAGCCGGGCCCGCAGTCCCTGAAGATAGGCGTGCAGTCCCGCCTTGGCCGAACCGTAGAGGTGGTTCCGAAGCCGGCCGCGGTCGCCCGCCACCGAACCGATCACGACCACCCGGCCACGTCGCCCGGCCTCCAGCACCGGCGCCAGCCGGGACAGGATTGATACGGCGCCGAGATAGTTGGTCTCTATCGTCAGGCGGGCGGCGTCAAACGACGTCTCGCACTCGTCCTGGAGCAGCATCAGGCCGAAGGCCAGGAAAACGCTGAGCCCCGAGTCCCCGGCCCACGCCTGAGCGCGGGCAACCGTGTCGGTATGGCCGGGGAAATCCAGGGCGTCGAACGGCACCACCCCGACCCGCGCCCCGGTGCGGAGCCGCAGATCGGCCGCGGTCCGTTCCAGATCGGCAAGGTCGCGACCGGCCAGCAACACCGCCGCCCCCCGCCCGGCCGCAGCCAGCGCGAAGGCCCGGGCCAGGGCCGAAGAGGCCCCCAGAACCAGCCAGGTCTCACCCTCGCTCATGCCGCCCTCCGCAATTTCAGCCGGCGCGCCAGCGCCGACGTCATCCGACCGGCCGGATCCACCTCGGCCAGCACCGCCCGGAAGCGATCCGCCTCGGGATACATTTCGGCAAAGCCCTCGGGCGACAGGGCGCTGTCCTTGGCCAGATAGACCCGGCCACCATGCTCCCGCACCACCCGTTCGAGCCGGGCCAGCAGCGCCAGGGTTCCGGCCCGGTGGGGAAAGTCCATGGCCAGGGTGTAGCCGGCCCGAGGAAACGACAGGAATCCGGCGCGGCCGTCACCGAGTCGCTTCAGCACCGCCAGGAACGACGCGGCGCGCGCGCGTGACGTCTCCTCCAGCAGCCGCCGCAACGCCGCCGGTCCGCCGGCGGCCGGGACCACGCACTGGAACTGGTGGAACCCGGCAGCGCCATACAGGCGGTTCCACTGGAGAATCGCATCCAGCGGATAGGAAAAGGTCTCGTAGGCCAGCACCCGTTCGCGCCCGGCCGCCGGCACCCGCCGCCAGTAGAGAGCATTGAACGCCGCCACCGTCAGGGGATTGAGCACGAAGCCGGGCAGATCCACCGGCAGGCTCCGGTCCCGCCGGGGCGGCACCGGCACCGGCCCGGTTGCGGGCCGACCGACCTGAAGCACGCCCCGACCGAGCGCCCCGCCCCCGGACAGGGCGTCGATCCAGCCCACCGAATACGCCCCGACCTCGACCTGTTCCAGCGCCGCCAGAAAGCCGTCCATATCCGGGATGCGCCGTTCGGTCACCACCACCCCGTTGGACGAAACCGGCTTGAGACGCAGGCAGACCGCGAGAATGACGCCGGTCAGGCCGACACCGCCGGCGGTCGCCTGGAACAGTTCGGGCCGCTGGTCGGGTCCGGTCCGCACTATTTCTCCCGAGGGCAGCAGCAGATCGAGCCAGCGGACATGGGTACAGAAACTGCCCGCGCCTTCGTGATTTTTGCCGTGAACGTCATTGGCTACGGCGCCGCCCAGCGTGACGAAGGCGGTTCCGGGCGAAACCGGTATCAGGAAGCCCCGGGGCAGGAACACCCGCAGCAGGTCGCGAATGGTCACGCCGGCCTCGGCCACCACCTCGCCGGTGGCGGGATCGAACGCCAGCAGACGGTTCAGACGCCGGGTCAGCAGGACGCGGCCGCCGGGATTGATGGCCACGTCGCCGTAGCTGGTGCCGGCTCCGTGGGCCAGGATGCCGGTGTCATCGGCATCGGCCAGGGCCGCCACCGCCTCGGCCACGCGCTCCGGCCGCGCCGCCTGGCACGCCCCCGAGCTGGTCCGCCCCCACCCCTGGAGATCCAGCGTCTTCCACCGCATCGCCTGTCCCCTTGCCGATTGCCGGGCACCCCGGGGGGCACGGGCGTGCCCCCCGGAAGTCCACGGTTCGCCTGCTGCTTCAGAACTGCTCTTCGGTCAGGGCCATCACCGTCTGATGCCCGTTCACGATCGGAGTCAGCAGCCCGGCCGCCTGGGGCAGCAGATGATCGGCAAAGAAACGCGCGGTCAGCAGCTTGCCGGTGAGGAAACCGGCATCGGCGCCGCGCTGGCGCAGGTCCTCGTCGGCGGCAAGGGCGGCCCGGGCCAGTCCGGCACCACCGGCGACCAGCCCGAACATGCGCAGATAGTGGGCGGCACCGGCCGCCACCGCCACCGGGTCGGGCTTGAGGGTTTCGACCAGCCACTCGGTGGCCTGTTCAAGCACGATCAGGCCGGCGGTCAGGCCCCGCGCGATGGCCGCCAGATCGTCTCCGGGCCGGCCGGCCAGTTCGGCCGCCACCGCCCGCGTCTCGACCAGGAACGCCTGGACCGCGGCGCCCTGGTCGCGGCCAAGCTTGCGGAACACCAGGTCGTTGGCCTGGATGCCGTTGGTGCCCTCGTAGATCGGCGCGATGCGGGCATCGCGGTAGTGCTGGGCGGCCCCGGTTTCCTCGATGAAGCCCATGCCGCCATGGACCTGAATGCCGATGGAGGCAACCTCGCACCCCATGTCGGTACACCAGCCCTTGACGATGGGGGTCAGCAGTTCCAGACGCAACTGGGCGGCGGTGCGGGTGGCCTCGTCGGGGTGGCGTTGGGCAAGGTCGAAGGCCGCAGCGGCGTCATAGGCCAGGATGCGCCCGGCTTCGGCCTGCGCCTTCATGGTCAGCAGCATCCGCCGCACGTCGGGATGATTGATGATCGTCACCGGCGGCTTCTTGGGGGTGCGCAGGTCGCGGCTTTGGACCCGGATCTTGGCATAGTCCCGGGCCTGCTGGTAGGCGCGCTCGGCGATGGCCACGCCCTGGAGACCGACGCTCAGCCGGGCGTTGTTCATCATCGCGAACATGTATTCGAGTCCGCGGTTGGGTTCGCCGACAATGAAGCCGATGGCGCCGCCATTGTCGCCATAGCTCAGCACCGCGGTCGGACTGGCCTTGATGCCCAGCTTGTGCTCGATCCCGGTGCAGCGCACGTCATTGCGTTCGCCCGGCGAGCCGTCGGGGTTGACCAGGAACTTGGGCACGATGAACAGCGAGATACCCCGGGAGCCGGCCGGGGCGTCGGGCAGCCGGGCCAGCACCAGATGGATGATGTTCTCGGCCAGATCGTGGTCGCCGTAGGTGATGAATATCTTCTGTCCGGTGACGCGGTAGACGTCGCCGTCCTGGACCGCCTTGCAGCGCACCGTCCCCAGGTCAGAGCCGGCCTGAGGCTCGGTCAGATCCATCGAGCCCGACCACTCGCCCGAGATCATTTTGGAAAGGTAGGTCGCCTTCTGCCCGGGACTGCCGTGCGAGGTCAGCAGGTCCACGGCGCCCTGGTTGAGCATCGGGCACAGGCCGAACGACATGCTGGCCGCCTGCCACATCTCCTGAACCGCGAAGGCCAGCGCCCAGGGCAGGCCCTGGCCGCCGAACTCGGGATCGAACGGGACGCTGTTCCAGCCGGCCTCGACGTATTGTTGATACGCCTGACGGAAGCTCTCGGGCTGACGCACCTCGCCGTTCTCGAACACGGAGCCTTCGTGGTCGCCGATATGGTTGATCGGCGCCAGCACGCCGGCCGCAAATTTGGCGGCCTCGTCCAGGATGGTATCGACCAGATCCGGAGAGGCGGCTTCGTAACCGGGCAGCGCCGCGATGCGGTCGATGCCGACCACCCGGTTCAGGACGAATCGCATGTCGGCGACGGGGGCGGAATAGGGAATCATGGCGAGACTCGGGCTCCCGAAAAACGATGGATCGGTATCGGCTGCCAGCAATACCCATCGGCGGCCCAAGGGCAAGAGGCACGTCGCATCGGCACCGGCAGATCAGACCAGCGGCTTGAGGATAACGGCGGAGGGAAAAGGAAACAGGGAGATGGAGGGCAACGGCCCCGGTTCCTCAGGCGCCGGTCTTAATCCGATTCACGCTGGTTGCGATCGGCCAGCAGGCTGGCCTTGGACAACTCTTCAAAAGTCTCGCGCGCCTGCTTGAGGTCGCCGAGAGTGGTGGTGGGTTCGTAAGGCCCCTTGGTCCCGATCGCCTCACGGGCAAATTTCCAGGCCACGTCGAGATAGTGATTCTTGGCCACCTGCTCGGCCCGGGCAATGTCGAAGGCTCGTTCCACCGCATTGATCATGATGCACCTACCCTTCGCTGGTACGGTCTCGGCGGCGTCGCGCGCGCCTCCCCCAACTCCTAACATGCGCGAACCGTTTTGGCGATGGCTCCCGAACAGACTTCCCGGCGCTTCCCGGCGTCGCGCGCTTCCCGGTGGGGACGGAAGGAATGCTGTGATATCATCCCGTCGGTTCCGGTTTCCGGTCCCCGCCGTCGCACGGTCCCGGGAGCCGGGCCGGACGGGTGACGGCCAACGGCCGGCGCCGGCCCGCACGGACCTGGAGAACGACGCGCCCATGACCAGTCTTCATGAAGTCAAGCTGCAACCGTCGGCGCCGGCACCCCAGGAGGACGAACTCTCTGACCGTTTTATCAATCGCGAACTTTCGTGGCTCGAGTTCAACCAGCGGGTTCTTGACGAGGCCAACAACCCGAACCATCCCTTGCTCGAGCGTCTACGCTTTCTGTCCATCAGCGCCAGCAACCTTGATGAATTTTATATTGTCCGGGTTGCCGGTCTCAAGGCGCAGGTTTCGCGCGGCATCCTGACCGCGAGTCCCGACAACCTCACCCCGTCCCAGCAGCTTACGGCCATCAACCGGCGGGGCGGGGCGCTGCTCCATGACCAGCAAAGTTGCTGGCTGACCTTGCGCCAGGAATTGCGCGGCGCCGGCGTGGCCCTGGTCGATACCGGTGAACTCACCGATTCCGAGCACGAATGGCTGGAACAACGGTTCCTCACCGAAATTTTCCCGCTGCTGACGCCGCTGGCGGTGGACCCGGCCCACCCGTTCCCGTTCATCCCCAACATGGGCTTCGCGCTGGCCCTGCGCCTGCTGGACCCGGCCAAGGGCAAGACCCTGGACGCGCTGGTGCCGCTGCCGGCCCAACTGGAGCGGTTCATCCGGCTGCCCGGCCCCGACCTGCGGTTCGTGCCCTTGGAGCGGGTGGTCCTGCTGTTCCTTAACCGGCTGTTCCCGCCGTTCACCGCCACCGCCCACGGCATTTTCCGCATCCTGCGCGACAGCGAGCTGGAAATTGACGAAGAGGCCGAGGATCTGGTCCGAACCTTTGAAAGCGCGCTGAAACAGCGGCGCCGCGGCAGTGTGATCTGGCTTGCGGTCAACGCCGGCATGAGCAACGAATTGCGGGAGTTCCTGCGCCAGCAGCTTCGCGTCGCGCCCGAAGACGTCTGGCTTCTGGAGGGCCTGATCGGACTTTCCGACACCCGGCAACTGATCGTCGACGAACGGCCGGATCTGGTGTTCCG
>PLTC01000143.1 GCA_003165295.1 Rhodospirillales bacterium
CGGTCTGGGCCATGAAGCCGGGAATCACCCGGTGAAACGGCAGACCGTCATAGAAGCCCTGCCGTACCAGCTCCTTGATCCGGGCCACATGATTGGGCGCGAGATCCGGGCGCAGTTCGATGACCACCCGACCATCCTTCAGGTCAAGATAAAGCGTGTTTTCCGGTTCCACCGCCATGGCCTTCCCTCCGCACAAAAAAATGCCCAGCAGGGTCGCCATCACCAGACGCAGCAGACGGGGCATGAATTTCATCCTGTTTTAAACCACCAAGGCCGCCACCATACCGGACAGGCCAGCCCCTGCAAAGCCAAACCGCACCGGCAGGCCCCCGATCATGACGCCGGCGGCAGCGGCACTGCCGGCAGCTCAGCTTCCAGACCCGGCCTTACCGCCGTCGAGGGCGTCAAAGCCGTCCTGACCTCGAGCAGACCCTGGAAGGACTGATCATTTATCAGTTGCTCGACCAGCCCGTCGGCCGCGGCGACGTCGAGTCCGATGGCCGCGCAGATTTCGGCGCGGGTATCCTTGTTCGCCAACCGCTCATGAAAGTCAAAAATATCGGTAACCAGCTTTTCCCTGAGGCTCTTCAGTTTGGCTTCCTTCACCAGGGAGTACAGAATCGCCTGAGCAATCCAGTCGACGACCAGCCCAAGGTCAAAAGGCAGCCGTGGCCAGATCGAGAACGGATTCTGGCACCCCAGAACCTGGGCGCTGTCGATGGACAATTCATTCAAGCGATCGATCTTCGCTTTCGACAGACCTTCGATCATCACCAGCGGCATCTCGGTTGGCACCGTTGACTGGTCGGGAGTGCGCGAGCTACCCGCAAGTTTGAGTAATTCGAAAGCTTTACCGACCACATAGGTAAAGAACAGGTCCGGCGCGTAGCCCACCGCAAACCCCAGGACCACCAGCGTTTTCGAAGAATCAAGAAGTTCGCTATCGGTTACCTTCAGGGTGTGACGAAGCACCGCGGCGATGATCAGAACCGAAATGAATCGCATGGTATAGTAATAGAACGTGATCGGGTAAATATCATTGTTGTTGATCCGTTCCAGCAGCCGCGCAATAACATAGATATAGCAGCTAAAAAACGCTGCCGACATGCAAACATAAGTACCGCTCTGGTAGGCTACGAGGTCTTCAACGGACATATCAACGGACATGCCACCCAATATGACGTTCCTCACGCTGAAGTTGAAAAATACTCCAGCCATCACGAAACACCACCCAAAGAATAAGACTATTCCAAAGGTCATAATCGGTATGGTGTAATCAGAATTATTGATTCGCGCCGGCCGAATGGAGGCCAGTGCGGACAGCGCCTTCTTAAAGTACATGGTATTCGAGGCGGGCTGGCCGATCAGCCCTTCCAGCTTCGCCTTCTCCCGTTCCTTTGCGGTGGTCTGGACGTGGGCGATGAGAATCGGAATACCGGCCAGC
This sequence comes from Rhodospirillales bacterium, assembly GCA_003165295.1. Lineage (GTDB taxonomy): Bacteria > Pseudomonadota > Alphaproteobacteria > Azospirillales > Azospirillaceae > BOG-933. The sequence goes on from PLTC01000143.1 coordinate 1,445, forward strand.
CCCAAACTGATGACGATGTAAACGGCAAACGCCAGACGGGTCGAACCAAGTTCGGAAATGTGGGAAAATGCGCTTACCCTTGCCAAAATTGCAACGAGAATGATACACAGGAAGGTGGCCCCGGCCATTCGAACCCAGATTGAGGTCGTGAACCAATTTCCTTTTTCTATCACATTATCCGTGTCGGTCATAATTGCCCCCTTCTCACCGCAATGCCCCGCCTTCGCACCTTCACGGCGAGCGGTCAAACCCACAGCTTTGCGGCCGATCGCCCGCCATCGACGACCTATATTAGAGATGCCGGGACGGTATCGGCTCGGCTCCGGGGTGTCAAGGGACGTTTCTATCGCTTACGAATGGCGCGGCGCCGTGCCACAGCAGGGCGGACGACGAACAGCGACTTTTCGCTACAATGGCAGGCAGGCGACGCCCCAAAAGACCGGCGCCACCGCCAGAAGCGGCGGGAATCCGCATCCACCGATTGGCGTCAGTCTGGACATCGCATCAGTGAACCGCGGCGGCGGTCCAACGGTCATCGGACAGCGCCTCTTCTTCCTCGTCGCTATCGGCCATCCGCAACTCCCGAATCACGCATCCCCAGTCCGGGACCCCGCCCAGGCAATCGAGCAGTCGCCCGGCCAGGGTCGTCACCGCAAGGGTCATCGCGGTATTCCCCGGAAAGTAGGCGTTCAAGGTCAGGCAGGACATGGCGGCGTCCTCGAGAATCAGCGTGGCCCGCCGCGCCGGCGGGCCTCTGGTCGGCAAGGGCACCGGTGGCACCTCTGCGGTTCCAAAGGTTTCCAGTGCACGCTCCACGAACACCGCGTGAATGGCGTCGTCCAGGCTGCATGCCGCGCTGTACCCGGCCTGAACGCTGACCACGAGGCGAACGCGTTTCAAGGCCGCCAGCAAGCCGCACGCAAGATCGCCGTTTCCGGCAGCCCCCGCGGCACGATCGAGCGCCGAGCCAACCACCGCTTGGATCAGGGACGGAAGCTTGTTCATCGAGACGCCCTCCCGTGAGCGACACCCGGACCGGACGACCGCCGCCCGCCGTCACGCCTTCACTTGCTCTTGACGGCTTCCACGACCATTCGGGGTCGCGCCACCGGCTCCTTCGGGGACCGATCGGACGCCCCCCTCACCTAATGACATGGCGGCGACCGGTTGTTCGTTCAATCTTTTCCGGCGCCGGCGGTCCGCATCCCTGGACCCCGCCCCGCCGCCTTCCCATCTGCGGACCGGAGGCCCTGCACCGGGGCGAGCCCCGATTGCTCCCGGTCGGATCGTGCCTCACCTCAGCAACCCGGAGAAGACGAGGCTCCATGTCCCTTCCCCTTCGCCGGTCCGCCGCGGTCTGGTGGTTCGCGGTGGCGCTCTGCCCGGCGGCGGCGCCCCCCGGCCTGGCCCAAACCGCGCAGCAGGCCCCGGCGGCGGCGGCCCAAACGGTCAACGGGACCGGGGTCGCCATGAGCGGCGACCTGATCACGGTGGGCGGGGCCTCGGTTCGCCTGTACGGGATCGCGGCCCCACTCCCCGGCGAGACCTGCCAGACCCGTTACGGCCAGACCTACGACTGCTACCGGCGTTCCACCGACATCCTCCAGGCCCTGATCGGTGACAGTCCGGTGCTTTGCACCATCACCGCCACCGACCGCAACGGCCAGCAAATCGGCGTGTGCCGGGCCAGCGGCACCGACCTCGCGTCGGCGATGGTGGCGCGCGGCTGGGCCTATGCCTACCGCCGGCTGACCCCGACCTATGTCGGCGCCGAGGCCTTCGCCGAAAGCCACCGGCTTGGCATGTGGGCGGGCAAGGTCGAAACACCCTGGCAGTGGCGGTCACGCCAGCTTACCGACACCGCCCACTAAGGAAAACAGGGCGGGCTCTGCCCTGCACCCGCGAAGGAGGCTCGCCTCCGTGACCTCATTCACGTCCTGGGTTCAAAGGGCCGACCGGCCCTTTGCGGGTGCGGGTAGCGCCGTAGAGTCGAGGAAGGGCGCGGTGGCTTGGGCCATTCGGCATCGCTCCGTTTCCCCTCCCCGCTCATCAAACCGGACGTGCCGATTTCCAGCATCCGGCTTTCCGACTGGTTTCATTGCGCATCCAGCCAGTTGCCCGGCCAAAACGCTCGTCAGCGACCAGAGCAATCGACAATTCTCCGGGTGGATCCTCCCTCCACCGGATACACGCGCCATCGGAGCGCACCGCAAAATCGTTTTATTTCAACGATCTGTCGTATCCCGGAGCATCCGGGACCGCGTCTGCCCTGCGGCGGCCGGCAACGCCGCTCTTGATGACGCCCGTCCAGCCGCGTAGAACCGGAGGCGCCGGGAGCGATCCCGTCCCGCATGCCAAAATTTCGTCCGCCACGCCACCTTTGATGACTTCGACACGTTTTTCGGTGATCCGGTCCCGGCCGCCAAAGGCCGGGACCGGCTCTGCGGTGCCCGGCAGGCCTGAATCGGGAAAATGAACCATGTGTGGTATTTGCGGATGGGTCTCCCTGGAACGTCCTCCCGATCCGGCGATCGTCCAGGCCATGACCGATCGCATGGTCCATCGCGGGCCGGATGCCGGGGCGGTGCAGACCTTTGGGCAGGCGGTGCTGGGGCATCGCCGGCTGGCGGTCATCGACCTGTCGACCGCCGCCAATCAGCCGTTCAGCGATCCCGATGGCCGGTTTTCGATGGTTTTCAACGGCGAGATCTATAATTACCGCGAAATCAGACGGGAACTTTCCGCCGCGGGCGTGGCGTTCCGGACCCAAAGCGACACCGAGGTCGTTCTGGAAAGCTATCGCCGCTGGGGAACCGCGTTCGTTGATCACCTGAACGGCATGTTCGCGCTGGCGGTATGGGATTCCCGGGACCGCCGGTTGGTGCTGGCCCGCGACCGCGCCGGCGAGAAGCCGCTTTATTACGCCGAGAGCGGCCACGGGTTGGCTTTTGCGTCGGAACTGACGGCGTTGCTGGCGGTTCCCTGGGTGGAGCGGAGACTGGATCCCGCGGCCCTTGGCGAGTATCTGTCGGCGGGCTATGTCTGCGGTCCCCGCACCATGATCGTCGGCATCCGTCAGTTGCCGCCCGCCCATTTGCTGGTGGTCGAGCCCGGACGGCCGCTCCGGCCCCAACGGTACTGGGACCTTGCGGCGCATTTCCGCCACAAGCGGACCGACCGCAGCGAAGCCGAGGCCGCCGAAGAACTGCGCGCGCTGATCGACGATGCGGTCGCGCTCCGGCTGGTTGCCGATGTGCCGGTGGGGGCGTTCCTCAGCGGCGGCATCGACTCTGCCACCATCGTTGCCGCCATGGGCCGGCAATTGCCGTCCGAGCGGATTCTGACCTTCAGCGCCGGCTTTCGGGAAAAGGGTTTCAGCGAGGTCCCGGAGGCGGCGTCCATGGCCCGCTGGCTGGGCGTCTGTCACAGTGACCAGACGGTCGAGCCCGACATGGCGGCAACGCTGGGGCGGATCGTCCGTTTCGGTGACGTCCCGCTCGCCGATACCTCTCTGATCCCCTGCTATTTCCTGGCCGAATTCGCCCGACGCCGGGTCACCGTCGCCCTTTCCGGCGATGGCGGCGACGAGTTGCTGGCCGGATACGAAACCTGCGTGGCCGACCGGTGGCGTCACTGGAGCCGTTCCGCGCCGCTTTCGGCCTGTCATGGTCTGGTCGATTCGCTGCTGCCGGTGAGCCATGGCAAGGTCAGCTTTCCTTACAAGATCCGCCAGTTTCTGCGCGGCCACGCCCTGTCGGCGCCGCGGGCGCACTGGTTCTGGCGCACCCTGTTCGACGAGGCGGAAAAGCGGTCGCTGATTGACGCCGACTGGTCCCGGCCTGTCCTCGATCATGACCCGTTCGAGCCCTTCGGCCGGGCATTCGCCGAGGTCGAAGACCTGGCCTTTCTCGACCAGTCCCTGTACGTGGACATCAAGACCTGGCTGCCCGACGACATTCTGGTCAAGGTCGACCGGGCAACCATGGCGCATTCCCTGGAATCCCGGGCGCCGTTTCTCGACCATCGCCTGATGGAATTTGCGGCCGGGTTACCGGTGGACTGGAAGCTCAAGGGCCTGTGCAAGAAGTACCTGCTCAAGCAAAGTCAGCGGGGGCGACTGCCGCCAGCGGTGCTGAAACGTCCCAAGAAGGGGTTCAATGCGCCGGTTTCCCATTGGTTCGCCGGTCCCTTGCGGGAACTCGGCAGAGCCGTGACCCTGGAGTCCGGAACCCGTGACTGGTTCGATCGCGCCGTGGTAACGGCTCTGTGGGAGGAGCATGAGACCGGACGACGGGACAACGGCCTGAAGCTGTTCGCCCTCACCTGTCTGGGATTGTGGCATGATCAGACTCTGGCCGGGCAAAGCCAGGACATGGCAGGAGGCCGACGCACATGATTTCCGTGGTGATCCCGGCTTACAACGAGCACCTGGCCATCGCCGACACCGTGCGCAGGATTCGGGACGTCCTTGCGGGCGCGCAGTTGCGCGACGCCGAGATTCTGGTGGTGGACGACGGCTCGACCGACGACACCGCGGCACTGGCACGGCAGGCCGGCGCCCAGGTGATCTCCAATCCCCACAATGTCGGGTACGGCCATTCGCTCAAGAAGGGCGTCGGCATGGCCCGCCACGACACCATCGTCATCACCGACGCCGACGGGACCTATCCCATTTCGGAAATCCCGCGGCTGGTTCAGATTTACCGCGAGGGCTTCGATATGGTGGTCGGCGCCCGCAGCGGTTCCCATTATCGGGGCTCGTCGCTGAAATGGCCGATGAGACTGCTTTTGCGCTTCCTGGTCGAATGGACCGCCGGACGCGCCATCCCGGACATCAATTCGGGCTTCCGGGTCTTTTCCCGGACCGCGGTCATGGGTTATTTCGGGCAGATCTGTGATGGCTTCAGCTTTACGACCTCTCTGACGCTGGCCTATATGATGACCAGTCGCTACGTAACCTACACCAACATCTCTTACGGCGAGCGTATCGGCCACTCCAAAGTAAAAATCTGGAGGGACTCCATTCGAACGCTTCAATTTATTGTGCAGGCGATTGTCTATTATAATCCCATCAAGATTTTCCTGCTGATGAGTCTGATCTGCGTCGCCATTGCAGTGGTGAGCATATTTATCGGTATTGCCTTCCATGTGGCAACCGGCTTCACCATGGGGACCGGCGCGCTGCTGGTGGCGATCGTGGTCTTCTCTTTGGGGCTGCTCGCCGACCTGTTGCGGCAAATACTGTCCAATGTCCCAAAATGACCGTACCGCCTGAATGCCTCCGGGGCAGCGAACCATCGTTGGCCGACCGCGCGATGCCCGACAGTCTCCACGGGGGGTCCATGCATCTGGTGATCACCGGCGCCGACGGTTACATCGGGCAACGTCTGACCGCGCAGGCGGCGGCGCACGGGGTTGCCGTCACCGTGCTGGCCCGCCGGCCCGGCGTCCGGCGGGTGGTCTGGTCGCTGGGCTTGCCGGTGCCCGATGCGGCGTTTGCGCGCGACCCCGTGGCCGGACCGGTGGACGCCGTCATCCATCTCGCCCATCACTGGACCACCGAGGGCGACGAGGCCGCCGACCCCAACATTGGCGGAACCGCTGCGCTGCTGGCGGCGGCCCGCCGCCACGGCGTTCCGCGTTTCGTGTTCGCCTCCAGCCTCTCGGCACAGCCCGCCGCCCTTAACCGCTACGGCCGGGTAAAGTGGCGTATCGAGCAATTGCTGTCGGGGACCGGGGAGATTGCCGCGCGGATCGGCTTGGTCTATGGCGGGCCGCGCCGGGGAATGTGGGGCACCCTGTGCCGGATCGCGTCCCTGGGTCCCGTGGTTCCCATGGTTACGCCATGGCGTCAGGTTCAACCGATCCATCTCGATGACCTGTGCCGGGGCCTGCTGCTGCTGGCCGGCGCGCCAGGGCCGGTTACCGACCCGGCTCATGGCGTCGCGGTCCTGGCCGACCCCGAGCCCTTATCCTTCTCCCGCTTCCTGTCCCTGGTGGCCCGCCAGGTTGCGGACCGGCATCTGGTGGTGCTGCCGGTGCCTTTGGCGCCGATTCTGGTGATCCTGCATCTGGTCAACCGCCTGCCATTCCTGCCGCGCGTCGAGCGCGAGCGGGTGCTCGGCCTTGCCGGCCTGCCGGTGGTGGCGTCGGGGGACTCCCTTCGGCGGCTCGGCCTGACCTTGCGGCCGTTGGAAGCAGGACTGGCCGCCGAACGTCCCGGCCGCCACCACGACCGCCGCCGTCGCGCGCTCATTCGCGAGGGGCTGGTGCTGCTGGGCTATGTTCGGGGCCGATCCCCTGAACCGGCGCTGGTCCGCCGCTATGTCCGGGCGGTGGAAGTTCACGGCACCGGCATTCCCCTGCCGATGCCGGGGCTTCTGGCAGGATGGCCTCGTTTGATGCGCCTCGTGGAGCCGTTGCCCGCCTCGCGAACGCCCGGGCAGCGTCTCCTGTCGGAGCGACTGCACATCGCCGCCCTGCTGGTCGATGCCACCCCCGACGGCGGCCGTCGGTACGATTACCGCGGCGAGAGTCCTGTCTCTGCGGTTCTGCGCCTTTTTGTCATCGTGGCGCTGGAGGTTGTTGCCATGCCGTTTCGATTGACCCTGGCCCGTCGGATCTGGCGATGACCGAACCGGACGTGGTGATCATCGGCAGTGGTCCGGCCGGTGTGTCGGCGGCCTGGCCGCTGGTCGCGGCCGGTCGCCGGGTTCTGATGCTCGACGCCGGGGTCGGAACCATCCCCAATCCCGCCCCCGAGCGGCCTTCCCTCAGAAATCTCCGCCAGGACCCGGCGGGCTGGCGCCATCTGCTGGGGGACGATCTGCGCGGGCTGCGCAAGATGACCGATGTTTCGCCAAAGTTGCGGATGATCCCCGATGCCGCCTTCCTCAGCCGCTTTCAGGACGGCAACGGTCTGGAACCCCATGGCTTCTCCGCCATCGGGATCTTGGGCCGGGGCGGTTTGTCGAACTTCTGGGGCGCGGTTTCCTGTGCCTATGGCCCCGAAGATCTGGTGGGCAGCCCGGTCGGCGCCGCGGACCTGGCCCCGGCACTTCGGCGGGTGGCCGCCCGGATCGGCCTGAGCGGTTGTGCCGATGACGATCTGGCCCCGAGCCACGGCACCGATCTGCCGTTACAACCGCCGCTGCCCCTGTCGCCGCTGGCCGAGGCGCTGCTGGCCCGCTATCAGCGCCACCGGAACCACCTGTCCCTGCGCCTGGGTCGCAACCGAAGCGCGGTGCTGACCCAGCCCCTGAATGGCCGCGCCGCCTGCGACCGGTCGGGCGCCTGCATGTGGGGATGCGCGCGTGGCGCGATCTATTCCGCGGCCTCGGAGGTGCCGGAACTCCAGCGCCACGCCAACTTTGCCTTGCGCGACGGCTTCGTGGTCAAGGCGCTGTCGGTGGGTGGCCGTGGTTTCGTGATCGGCGGCACCGACGCCCGCACCGGGTTGCCGCTGCACCTGGAGGCCGCAACCGTGGTGCTGGCGGCCGGCGTGCTGCCCACCACCCGTCTGGCCCTGCAATGCCTGGAGCGCTTCGACGAGGCGATGCCGCTCCAGAACTGCCCCGCTTTCGCCATGGCGCTTGCCGTACCCTCGTGGCTGGGCCGGCCGCTTCCGGACCCGGCGTTCGGCATGGCTCAACTGGCGTTCCGAATGCCGCTGGGACCGGAACCGGGGGACTTCGCCTTCGGTCTGCTCTTTGGCGCCGACGCCATGGCGGCGCCCGACCTCACCGCCCACATGCCGCTGACCCGGCCCGGCGCCGCCGGGTTGCTGCGCAGTCTGCTGCCGACGCTCCTGATCGGTCTGGTCTACCTGCCGGGCTCCTACAGCCGGAATCAGGTCTGCCTGAAGCGGGGCAACGAGCGCATGGCCGACCGATTGGTCATCGATGGCGGTCACAGCCCGGCCTTCGACCCGGTCCAACGGACCCTGGTGCGGCGTCTCTCCCGGGATTTCCGACGGCTCGGTGCCTACCTGCTGCCGGGTTCGGCCAAGCCCTATCCGCCGGGAGCGGAAATTCATTACGGCGCCACTCTGCCGATGGGCGCCCGGACAACCTCCAGCGGCGAGGTGACAGGACGCCCCGGCCTGTTCATCGCCGACGCCTCCGCACTCAGCCGGCTTTCGTCCAAGCACAATACCTTCACGGTGATGGCCAACGCCGATCGCATCGGCACCCTGCTGGCGCAACGGCCGACATGATACTGGGTGCGGCTTCGGGTATCTCGCCAAACGTCGCGGGTTCAAAGGGCCGACCGGCCTTTTGCGGGTGTGGGCAGAGCCCACAAAACCAAAGTCACGCCGCCTGACGCTCCAACCGGCCCACCCGGCTGCCGACCAGCCACCACGCCGCCCGTCGCACCAGCCCCGCCCAGCGCGACTGCGGACTGAAGCCCCAGGCTTTCAAGGCCATGCCCACGGCCCGCTCGATGTGGTGGCGGCGATACAACCCGAAGGCGCGGCGTTCGTAGGCCTGGGCCGCCCGCTTGCGATCGTAGGGCTCAGCCCCGCCGTTGGCGGCATGATAGGCGCACGCCAACTCGTCGTCCTGGGTTTCCAGCACCCGTTTGACTCCGATCCAGGCGCGCTCGACCCGACTCACCTTTTCGCGGTCGAGGTAGGGCTTCATGTAGGTCAGGAACAGCTTATAGTGCCGATATTCGTCCGCCGCGATGCGCTGGCACACAAAACGCAGCACCGGCTCCCGGGTCGCCTCGGCAATCGCGCTGTAGAACGAGCTGGTGCCGGTTTCCACCATGCACCGGGCGACCAGTTCGCCGCTGCATGACCCCCGCACCGAGCGGCGTTCCGGGGTCGGCGGGAGCTGATAGAGGTCCCGGAACCGGCGAACCGCGGCATCAAAGTCAAAGCCAGGGTCCACCAGCGACGCCCACCGGCCCAGCGCAACCCCGTGCTGGACCTCTTCGGCCGCCCATTCCCGGGCGATATCCTGGAATCGCCGGTCATCGGCGAACACCCTGCCGAGATAGGCCGCGTAACTCTCGGCGTTGTACTCAACCAGCGCCGCGGCCTTGATGACCGCAACCAGGTCGCGATCGGCCTCGGCCGGAGCGAGCCGGTCCCAAGGCACATCGTCAAGAGTCCAGTGGTTCTGTGCCATTTTGCTGAGCCATGTTACCGTGATCCGATGGCGCATTTTAGCGGCGAACCGCCGCGCCGCCCACCCCTTCCGCAGATCAGATCGTCAGCACGCGGCGCCGCGGCAACACGCCAAACGGACTAATGATTCGCCGCCGCGTCCTGAATCGCCTGCAACTGGGCTTTCGCAATTTCCAGCTTGAGGGCCGCCGCTTCCTTTTCCTCGTCGGTCTTGGCGTCCTCCAGGTCCTCGGCGAAATTTTTGATATCCTGCTCGACCGCAGCGCGATCGAGCTTCTCAACCTTCACCGCCTTCTCAACCAGGATGGTGATGCGCTCACCGGTCACCTCGGCAAAGCCGCCGGTAACGAAGATCCGATCGATGACGTGATTTTCCTCGAAGACCGAAATCGCCCCGGGACGAACCGTCGTGATCATCGGAACATGGCCGCCCAACACGCCATAGTCGCCGTCGCCACCCGGCACCACCACCATATCCACCAACTGGGTCACCAGCACCTCTTCGGGTGACACCAGCTCGAATTCGACCATCTCAGCCATTGTTCGTGTTCCTTGGCCCTCTCCCGCAGGCGGGAGAGGGCATGATATCGGTCCCCGGGCAAAACCCCCTCCGCAGCCTCAGGCCGCCTCGGCCGCCATCTTCTTGGCCTTGGCCACCGCCTCGTCGATGGTGCCGACCATGTAGAACGCGGCCTCGGGCAGGTGGTCGTACTCGCCGTCGACAATCCCCTTGAAGCCCTTGATGGTATCTTCGAGACTGACCAGCACCCCGGGGCTGCCGGTGAATACTTCGGCGACGTGGAACGGCTGGGACAGGAAGCGTTGGATTTTCCGCGCCCGGGACACCACCAGCTTGTCTTCTTCCGACAACTCGTCCATGCCCAGGATCGCGATGATGTCCTG
>PLTC01000062.1 GCA_003165295.1 Rhodospirillales bacterium
TTGTTGGAAAAGAGAGGTGCCGCCCCTGTGTCCGACTATTCGGGTAGGACAGTCCATGGCGACGACATAGAGTGCGTTCCCCTACGAGAAACGCAAGGGGTATGGATTGATAGGTACCATCGACGAAGCCCAGTGTCCGACCTGGGTGATCACAGGGATACCGTAGCTCCAAAGCCAATCGAAAAGAAGCGCCGACCGTTGTGATTCGGCGGCACCGAGACCGCAGGCAGCCCGCACTCTGGCGACTACCCCTCTGACGCCTGGCTCCAGGTCGGCGACAATTCGCTCGTTATCGGCCCGGGCCACGGCGGTGTGCATGACCGGGATGTCGGTTAGGTGCCCGATCCTGGCGAACATCTCCTTTGTGTCGGCAAGCGTTCGGCCATTTTCGTCGTTCGCAAATCCGTCGGAATTCTCGAGGACAACGGCATCCGGGTCGATAGCTGCAACAATATCGACGGTCGGGTAAATCAGCGTGTCCCGAGGATCACGCCTGCCGAACCGCTTGCCCATCTGAGAGAACGGCTGGCAGGGATAGCCACCGACACCGCAGAAAAGGTCGCCCATTGTGTGACGCTTGCCGACATCGACGGGCGGCATCAGCTGGTTCGTGGCCTCGGCATACAGCTTGGAGGTCGTTTCAGCCCGATGGCTCCAGTCGGTGTTGGTCATGGCGCTTGGATCGGCCAGGAGTCCCGCATGGGAGAGATTGAGTCCGTCCATGGTTCAGCCCTCCCGACCGAGCGTGGTGTCGTCCGCCTGGGCCTGGTCGGCGTCCATATCTGTGCCATCGCAGAACACATCGAGGTCACCGAGCCGGGCGGTTACCGCTGCCCTGGCATCCACGTGCCGCGGATCGACCCAGACGTACTCACGCTTGCGTGCGCCCACGTGGCGGTAGACGTATCGGTTCCAATTACCGACGATTGTGTCCTCGACCCGCTGACGGGCTGCAGGGCGCTTGGCGAACCATTGCCGCGCGGCCGATGCGGGTGCCTTGGCGTTACCGAAATAGTCGGCCAGCACCATTGCCCGTCCTGGCCAGTCGTTCGGAAAAACGCCGCGCGCCATGGCCATTGCGGCCGCATCGGCCCGCTCCATGATCTCGTCCCACGTCGTCACCTCGTGGACGGTGAGCGGCAGCGGGACGTTGGTCAGAAGCACCACGCGGGCAGGGTTCGCAGCTGTTCGCCGCACCAAGCGCAGTCGATGGGCCGTCTGTTCCAGATCGGCGCGGCAGATTTGCTCCAGGACGCGCTGAACAAGCGGGTCGGGATGGCATTCGACCTGGACGGCACGCACAGTGCCGTCCGCAACGCGCAGATACTGTGTCGTCGTGGGGAGGTTCTCGCCTGCGGGCAGATACCGCATCGGCCGCGGGTCCGACCAGAAGATGGCGCGGGCCTGGCGTTCCAGGTCGGGGGGCGACGGCCGCATCCTTCCAGCGATGATCGCCGTAGGCACATCGCGCCATCGATCCAGTCCGCGAACCGCACCGAAGTGACCGGCAGCCCGGCCATCAGGTCGCAGGAATCCGCACTCGACGCCGAGGCCTGCGAGGTGCTTGTGTTCCGCGCGCAGGGCCTCAGCGGCAGCTTTGTACGAGAACACCGCCACCTTGGTCCCGACGGTATCGGCAGTCCGCAGTACCTCGACCTCGGCGAGCCTGGCCAACTGGGTACGATGCCCGCGTGCCCGCGCTGTCTCGACGGGGTCGGTCTGCCCTTTCCCGCAGACCAACCCATACGCCAAGTTGTTCATTGAGACTGGGCGGTCGATGATTTGGGTCAGGTGGTAGTGCTCAGCTCGCACGGTAACGCGGAAGACCTGGATACCAGACCAGAAACGGCGCAGAACCTCCTCGTCGGCGGTGCCGTCGAGGATCAGGAGCGGTCCCACGATTTTCGGCTCCAAGGAATAGGCCAATTCGACGATGCTGCCGCGGACACGGAGGCAGCGCAACTCGGCGGGGTCGTTCTCGGGGCTGCCTTCGAGGATGCGCGCGAAGAGTGACCATAGACGGCCCATCAGGAACATGGTCTTGGCCTCTTTCCTCCGCTGGATCGCCTCGAGTTTCCGCTCGCGCGACATGTCGGGAGTGACCTCGTCGCCCTGCCGAGCATGGTCGTAGCACCTGCCCGCCATCCATCGGCAACGCGCCGAATCCAGCCCCGCCTCGCGCAGTTTGGCTGGCGTGGGGTCGGGGGCTTCCAGGGCCAACCGTAAGGCTAGTGTCTCGCGTCAGCAAAATTGCTGGGCTAACGGTTTCCAAAGGCCGCTGGCCTTTGGTGGGGTCGTAGGGGCAAAGCCCCTACAAAATGCCTTCGGCGACCAGGGCTTTGCCGTGGACCCACCAAAGGCCGGCGGCCATTGGAAACCAGGACTCTCACCGTGCAATTTAGCTGACGTGCCCCACTAGGGAAAACTCGTTAAAATTAGCGTTTTGATCCACGTGGTCGCGCCGCCGATGGGTGAGGACCTGACGACCGCTTGGGGACCACACGTCGTCGAGCGTTACCGACCCGCTGGCCCGTGTCAGGGTGTCGACTGGATTCTCATCGATGACCATCAGATCGGCGGCTGCGGGGAGCGGGGAGAACTCCGGGGCCAGTGCGAGGTAGGCGTGCGAGCCGACACGGATAGCAGGGGCGTCGTCGGCACGCTGGGCCTGATAACGGCAGCACGCGAAGTGCGGGCACTCCTCGACGGAACCGTCTTCTCCGGTCGCGCGGCAGAATCCGCTCTGGACGGAACCACCCAACGCCGACCATTGAGCAACCAAGTCTCGTTGGTGGCACATCGGCTCACCGTCGGCGTCGACGGCTTCCCGACCCAATACCTGGATGACGCGGTGGCCAGGGGCGGCGGTGGCCAAACGAGCGGTTAGTTCACGACCGAGTGCGTGATCGGGTGCCAGAACGTTGACCGAGCAGCCGATCGGCAGTTTGCCGATGGCCTTGGCCACTACCTCAGTTTTTCCGATACCCAAGGTTGCGATCAGCGCAAGGCGCGGCGGCTCACCGCGCAGTTCGGCTGGGACGGCGGCCCAGGCGGCGCGGGAAGACATGAACCTTTCTACCGCTTCCTGGATCAGGCGCTCACCCTCGGTCAGATCAACACCGACATCCGGATAGGTCGGCGGATGGTCGAGCACTGCCCAGTCCTTGGCCTTGCGGGCGACCTGCCGGGCGGTAACCGACGCGATCAGGCCCGGCAGGTCGGCAATCCGCATCTCCAGGTACTCGGCCGTGTGCCAGGCGGGGTTGCGGACCGCGGCGCGGATGGCCGTCTCCAGGTCGGCCGCCAGCCATTCGTCGTCAGTGCGAGAACCATGGCGCGCGAAATGGGCCGCAACGGCGGACTTGATCGGGCCGTGGAAGCCGCCACCGCCCTCGTGGTCGCCAATCAGGCTCCGATGCTCGGCATAGCCGACCGCGGTCGACCGGGAATCTACCGCGGCCGTCCCGCTCCCGGTGACGCGACTGGTGACGGGACCATTGCCCCCGTCCACCCGCCGCCCGCGCTTTCCGCCAGTCGGTGGTTCGGGCCGCAGGATGGTCGGCGGCGTTACCTCATGGCAGTCGCCGACCAGGATTCCGCTGCGGACTGGCACTGGGTCCGCTCCACCACGTACGATGGGGTGAGCAGTGTAAATCGCCTGGGCGGGGTTGTAGAGGGAACCGTCAATTGGCCATAGTTGCCGCCATTTTGAACGCGGGAGGCCTTCAACTGGAACTGTCTCGCAGAGCAACCGCTTGAGTTCCTCGTCCGAGATCGGGCGGGCGGACCAGAAGAATAGCCGCATCCGCAGCCCGGGCTTGATGCCCATTGTCGACGTGAAGCACCACCACACAGTGACACTGGTGAACATGTCGGGAAGAAGAGTGAGTACGTACCTTACCGCTGCCTCGGGATATGCCAACGGGTCCAGGCCGTCCGGAAGCGGTAGGCTGTCAATGTCCAGCGGAATCCAGCGCCGGGCGCAGGCACGAAGCGTGGCTGGGGTCACAACCCCGTTCACCGTCCTGTCGTGGAGCAGGCGCCTCGCATTACTGCGGTCGATGCCCTCGAGGAGCTGGCCGCGGACAATGAAGGAATGCGGCCGACGTTCCAGGTCGGTGAGCAAAGCGGCCAGGTCGAAGATGTTGCCAACCTGCCGCTCCTCAACTGAAAACCAAGCCGCCCGATCGTATGGGGTCACCAGCCATCCGCTACTGGTCAATTCGAGCAGCTTGGTCGCGCGCAGTCCCCCCTTGGTGGTGAGAATCGTTACCGAATCAACACCGTCCTGGCTCCGTACCTCCGCTGTCTGCGGAATATCAGAACAGGCTCCTTCCGGGTTGTGCCCACAGCCTCCCAGCATGTCGGTGGGTAGGCTGGAAGCGTCTGTCGGCATAGACGTGTATGCATGGTCATCGCAGTCGCGACGATAGTCCATGCTCTGCGGAGCGTCGCCTTCGTTACAAAGAACGGCAACAGCTCCGCTATACGAGAACAATCTCGTTGAATCAAGGTCGTGAATCACGACACCCTCCGTAATTGGAGCGCCGTGATCGCGGCATTCTCCGGGAGGGCATCCACAGTCGACCCCAGGCATTGGCGCACGTCTGTTGCCCGGTGTTCTGACAACAGGTGCCTGGCTCATGCCAGGCCTTCCAGGAGGCCTTCGCCTACGATCTAGGCTGTACCCCCGTGCTCAAGCTCGACGACTGCGTAGCCAGATTTGGTACCTGGGCGCAAAATTAGGATTGGGGCCTTAAATCGTATCTGTCAACAAAATAATTCAGGCGCCACCATATTTTTCCTGGTGACGGTGCGATTCAAGCCGTCCCCGGCTAATCAAGGCATTAATCTGCTGCGGTCACAACGCTCAGGAGGCGTTCACCGATCGCGAAGGAACAGAGCATGGGCGAAGTCGTGCATCAAGCCTCGGCAAGGTCTCCTGAACCGAGCCGGTGTCTCCTGAACCGAGCCGGTTGGCGCGACTCGATGCCGTTTTCATGCTGCGGCACAGGAATAGACTCCGGTGAAAATCGCTCGCGACCGATAGGAATATGCCAGTCCACCCCGATGAATGGAGCCTGCATTTCCAACCACCGCACCACCCACCCACGGTTCGAATGAATACGGATGGCGGCATGGCTGGTTCCCGCGAGATTTCGATCCGAGGCACATCGGAGCTTGCCGATATAGGCAGCGGCACAATCCATGCGTCGGGGCGGCAAATTTCCGAATACAGATCAAAAGAGGGCACCATAACCGCCGACACTCGGGGCTATTCTGGAAACGGTATCAGCCTCGTGTCTTTGGCGAGGTACAACGGATGTTTCGGGCTGCCGTCACCGTTCACCCCGAAGCACCAAAGACCGATGCCTTCGGCGCGGATTGATCGAACTGTATCTGCTGCGGCACCCGCCAGAGCTTTGTTGACCTTTCCGAAGCATACCACGACATTTTCGGCGCGTCGGCATTCGTCGAGGATGACAGGCAGGTTGGCCGCCGAAGCCGCGACGATACCTGGCGTTAACATGACAGCGGGCATGGTGGCGCGGTAGTCGCCGGCATTGCACTTCGACATCCCGCGATAACCTTCCCTACCGTTTGGGGTTTAGGACCTTCGCGCTCGGGGAAGCCAGCCGCAGGAACGATATCATTGCAATATAATAAATACATACTACACTCTGTATAGATGCGACAAGTCAATCGGGCACGAAAAATTCTCGCAAAATAATTTCATTTCTGACTCATCAAGGCTACGGCCGTACATTTCCCCGACACTCGTCGGAGCATGACCCATCAACCGATTCGCGGTCTCGTCAGATTGAATTTTTCTGATATATTTCTTGTAAGTATGGCGAAAGCTGTAGAGTATGAGGTCGCGCCTCTTCATTTGCAAAGACGGCAATACCTTCTCGTTCCACCACTTGCCGTAATCGTAATCCTCAAACAGTGTATCCCTCCGCAGGCCTGAGTCTCACCCTTATTTTTTTGTGCTGGCGTTACGAACACGTTCGCTGCGGGATTTTCGCTCAGAATCTCGCCCTCACTGCTGGCCCAGGCAAAAAAAGTTTTCATATTACTCAGCATTTTCTGAATATTTGAGGCAGACGGCGCCTCCCGTTCGCCTCGCGGCACTGTCTCTGTTTCCAGGTTATCACGAAATGTCCTGATATCTTTGGCTTTGATGTCGCCGATGGGCCGATCGCCGACGACCTTCGGCAAACGACGGAAAGCCAGTTCATAGCTCTTGGTCGCCGAGTCGCCGACACCGCGAAATTTGTAGAAGGCGGCCTTGAACGTTGGCCATGGTTGACTCGACGCACCGGACAGGTGTGATGACGGGGAGGATGGCGCCGAGGGTGATTGGGCAGTTGCCGGTGGTACGGGTGGTGGCAGGGCAATCAGCGGCGCCGCGGTCGTGCCAGCCGAAATCAATGCCGATCTCTCCACGGAGCCGTAAGCACGCGACGCCGTCAGGCCCTCAATAGTCCCCTGGAGGCGCGCGATTTCAATATCCTTCTCGCGTAGCTTCTTTTCGTCCTCTTCACGGCGCCAAGTGGCGATACCCGTCCTGACGTGATTTAGCCGCTCCACCACAGCCAATTTTCCCTCGGTTGCCTCGAGAAGTATTGCCTGCAGACGATGGTCAAGCCGACTCTTCGCTTCGGCACTCAACGCATCGAAATCCCGCAGTGCGCGGGCTTTGTCCTTTGCGGCGTCAGCAATAACCTGTTCGGTGACCTCGGAAATCGGTCTTCCCATCCACAATTCGTTCACAATGCCCCTCGCCTCCGACCAGAATCCGTCCAGCCGCCCGACCGCGCGGAGGGCGCGACGACGTGCGACAAGATGATCGCGGGTGCCGAGGGTCTTGGTCAAGTGGATGCCGAGCAAGGGGCTGAGGTCACTCGGGACTCGGACCCGGAGATACCACGCAGCGCGCCGTTTCAGCAGATATGGCCAGGCCATCGGAGCCTTCCCCCGTGTCATACCAACGTGTGACACAGAGCCTGATTCCGAGGGATGATCTGGAGCAGTAACGCCTTTGCTATCAAGCACTTAGGCGTGAAAATGGCGTCCCCTAGGGGATTCGAACCCCTGTTACCGCCGTGAGAGGGCGGTGTCCTAGGCCTCTAGACGAAGGGGACCAGCGTTGTGGCGCATCGTATAGAGCAGCGGCATTGTCCGTGCAAGGGGCTTTTGCGGGCGGTTGCGGCCGGTGCCGACGTCCGGCAGGACGCTTCGGGTGCCGGTCTTGGGGGCTGCTTACTTTTGGGTCAGGAAGGCGCGGAAGGCGGGGGCGGGCAGGGGGCGGCTGAAGAAGTAGCCTTGGATGAAGTCGCAGCCGTGGGTCCCGAGGAAGTCCAACTGGGCCTGGGTTTCGACGCCTTCGCCGACCACCTGAAGGTCGAGATTGTGGGCCAGCGCAACGATTGCGGCGGTGAGGGCGGAATCCCGGGGGCCGGTGGGGACATCCTTGACGAACGAGCGGTCGATCTTGAGCGTCTGGACCGGCAGGTGCTTGAGGTAGCTGAGGGAAGAATAGCCGGTGCCGAAGTCGTCGATGGAAATGCGGATGCCCATCTCGTGGAGTTCTTCCAGTATGACCATGGTCGTGGCGGCGTTTTCGACCAGCAGGCGTTCGGTGATCTCCAGGTCCAGGCAGTCGGCGGGCAGGCCGGCGCTCGCCAGCGCCTCGGTGACGGTGCGGACCAGTTCCAGGCGGCGGAACTGGCAGGCGGAAATGTTGACCGCGAGGCTGATCGGGCGGCCGGTCAGGGCGGCCCAGCCGCCGGCCTCGCGGCAGGCCTCGCGCAACACCCATTCGCCGATCTCCATGATCAGCCCGGTGTCCTCGGCCACCGGGATGAAGTGATCGGGCGGCACCTGGCCCAGGTCGGGGTTGTTCCAGCGCAGCAGCGCCTCGGCCCCGACGGTGGCCCCGGTCCTGAGTTCGACGATGGGCTGGTAGACCAGCGACAGCTCGTTGCGGGCGACGGCGTGGCGCAGGCGACTTTCCAGCGTCAGCCGCTCGCTGACCTTCCGGTTCATTTCCGGGGTGAAGAACCGGCAGGCGTTACGGCCCACCGCCTTGGCCTGGCGCACCGCCGCGTCGGCGTTGCGCAGCAGCGACTGGGAGTCGTCACCGTCGGTGGGGGCAATGGTCATGCCGACGCTGGCCGTGACCACGAACTCCCGGCCGCCGATCTCGAACGGTCGGGAAAACGCCGAAAGGATGCGGTGGGCGGCGGCGTCGGCGTAAGCCGCGGCGACAACGTCGGGCAGGATGATCACGAACTCGTCGCTGCCAAAACGCGCGACCGTGTCGCTTTCGGACACCGCCCCGGCCAGCCGGTGGGCGGCGTCGATCAGTAACCGGTCGCCGCCGTCATGGCCCAGCGCCTCGTTAACCACCTTGAAATGGTCGAGGTCGACGAACAGCAGCGCCAGCAGCCGGTGTTCGCGCCGGCCCCGGGCCAGCGCCTGGGTCAGGCGGTCGAACAGCAACAGCCGATTGGGCAGGCCGGTCAGCACGTCATAGTTGGCCTGGTGCAGCAGCCGCTCCTCAAAGACCTTACGTTCCGAAAGGTCTTCGCCGATGATCAGGAAGTGGCTGACGCTGCCGTCGGCGGCGGTGATCGGCGACACCGTCGCCAGTTCCCAGTACAGCGAGCCGTCCTTGCGCCGGTTCCGCCGCTCGCCGCGCCATTCCCGGCCGCTCTCCGGCAACGGCCAGGGTCCGGCATCGGTTGCGGCGCCGGCATCCGGGTGCAGAATCGACAGCGGCCGGTTTTCCACCTCGTCACGCCCATAGCCGCTGCTCTGACTGAAACGGCGGTTGACATATTCGATCACGCCGCCGGCATCGACGATGGTGATGGCCGCGGGGCTCTGCTCCACGGCTTCCGACAGCTTGCGCAACATCTCCCCGGCCTTGACCTGATCGGTCACGTCGCTGGCGGTGCCGCGGTAACCAAGGAAACGGCCCTCGGCGTCGAAGGCCGGTTTGCCGCTGGACTTGATGTGGCGCACCGTGGCGTCGGGGCGATCATTGGCCGCGGCGCCTGCTATCACCGGATAGATGAAGTCCCGGAATGGCAGGCGCCGGTCGAGAACCTCCTGATGCGACCGCCAGAACGGTGTTGCTGGCGTGGCTCCCGCCGCTTGCAGTCGGGTCAGGCCCAGCATATCCCCGGGCGCGAGGTTGCTTGCGACCATGCGCTCGGAAAAGCGGGTAAAACGCAGGTCCGGCCCCATCTCCCAGAACCAGTCGGACGAGGCCGCGGCATAGTCGCGGAACCGGCTTTCGCTCTCCCGAAGCGCGTCCTGGGTCCGTTTGATCTCGGTAAGATCAATGTCGATGCAGTAGAATTCGGGCGCGCCGTCGGGGGTGGTGAGTCGGGCGTGGCTGGAAAACACCGGAACCGGCGTGTCGTCCTGGCGCCGGCGGCTGCGTTCGCCGGGGGCCGGGGCCTGTCCGGCGTCCCGCCAGTCGGTGAATTCGCGAACCGCGCCGTCCCGCCCGGCCGGGGGCACGATCAGCGTCTCAAAGCGGGCGCCGAGGGCCTGGTCCCGGCGGTAACCATAGAGGGCCTCGCTGGCGGCATTCCAGAACACCACCCGCCGGTCCTGGTCGCAGCCCAGCACCGCGATGGTCGGCGTACCCTCGAACAGCAGCCGGAAGCGTTCGGCGGTGGCCTTGAGCGCCGCCTCCTGCTGAATCTTGTGGCGCTCATGATCGGCCTCGCGCCTCATCAGCCGGATGCCGGAGAAGGCAAGGGTGGCGACGATCACCACCAGCAGGGCCGTGCGAATGGCCCCGATCAAGGTGTCCAGGCGCCACGAGGCCAGCGCGGCGTCGCGATCGATGGCGGCAACCGCCGTCACCGGCAGATCGCCGACCGGGACCGTCGAAACCAGCCGGCCATCGTCCGGGCGGTCGGGGTGACGGAGCCCGGGGCGCAGCAGATCGGTGCCATCGGCCGCAACCAGGGTCAGCGCCACGGCATCGACCACGCTGTCGCCCCGCTGCGCCGGCAGGGCCGACAGCTTGCAGCAGGCCGTGAACGCACCGGCATCAAGAACGGCGGCGGCTCCGCCACCGGTTTCCAGGCCGCGTCCCACCAGCAGGGTCGGTCCCTGGCCGCCGCCGGCCGGAATGCCGACCAGAGTGTCGGCCCGGACATGGGTGGCGGCTGCGTGCGCCGCCGACAGTACGGCTGCCGGCGGGTCCGGCCGTAACGTCCACAGCAGCCGCCCCTCGGGGTCCAGCACCACGATATTGCGGATGAAATCCGGCGGCGGCGCCACGGCCCGGAAGCGGCCGGAGACGGGGGCGGCATCCAGCACGAGATCGGTCAGCCCGATCGAATGCCGGCTGTATTCGGCCAGCATGTGCGCCAGCAATTCGGTTTCGCGGGCGGCATGGTTGAGCGCGGTGTTCCGGCTGTGGCCGGCCTGAACCCACTGGAACACCACGATCAGCGCGGCCAGCGTCAACGCGGCGGCGGCGACGGACAGGCGGGCGCGCCGCGACACAATGGTCATGCCCCCTCCAGGTGCCCGGGGAGGACGTCGGTACGTCGATGGACCGTCACTGCTTCATTCCGGCTGAATTTGTAAAGGATTTATAACAAACCACCGACTTTTGACGGCGATCGGAATCCGATGGCGACCTTGTTTCATACCGGCCCATTCCTGGCAACCAGGAATCACGGGGATCGAACGAGCCGTGATCCCTGGCAACCAGGAATCACGGGGATCGAACGAGCCGTGATCCCTGGCAACCAGGAATCACGGGGATCGAACGAACGGTTGTGACCCGGTCAGGGCGCGGCGAGGCAAGCGCCGTGCCGACGACGTCCGTGCGGCGACGAAGCCATTGGGAACCCGCGGGGTCGATGATATCGTCGCGGCGGCAAGAGCGGGATTCGCAGGCTCGGGTGCGGGTTCCGCCGCGGGGCGGGTCGATCCGGGGGTGGAGGAAGCCGACATGATCGTGTTGAAGGGCGTGCGGGTCGGCGTGCGGATCGCCACCGGCTACATTACGGTTCTGGGCCTGATGGTGGTGTTGTTTGTTGCCGGCTGGTTTACCCTGGGGACGCTGGCCGGGCAACTGGCGGAGCTGAGCCGGGCCGGCGGCACCGCGGTCAACGCTTCCGAAGCCCAGGCGGTGCTGGTCCGGCTGCGTCTCGATGTCCAGATTTTCGTCGCCACCGGCAGCGATACCGCCAGCGCCGCGGTCACCACCGATCTCGAGCGGCTCCGCCAGGCGTTGGCCCGCCTGGATCCGGCCAGAGGTTCCGACGAGGTGGCCCGCGACCTGCTGGTGGTCAATGACCACCTGGAAAAATTCCGGGCCGAACTGATGCCGCTGCTCAGCGGTCGCCTGAAGCACCAGATGGCCATCTCCGAAGAATTCGGGGTTGCCGGACCGGGGAGCCGGCAGAAGCTGGTCGACCTGATCGAGGCCGCAGCGGGCCGGCAGGATTTCGCGACGGCAACGGCGTTGGGGCGGGCCGAGGATCTGTGGATGGTGGCGCGCATGGCGGTTCTCAGCTTTCTGCGGGTGCCCGAAGAGAAGCGCGCCGAAACCGCCCGGCAGCGGCTGGCCGAGGCGGTCCGGGGCTTGAAGGCGGTGTTCGGGACCCAGAGCGATCCCGCGGCGGTGGCGGTCCGGCCGGAGGTCAAACAGGTGGAAACCGAGGTGCTGGCGCTGGTCGAGGGCTATGCCGACAAGTTCGGCGAGGTGGTTCCGGTGGTGCTCCAGGACCAGCGCATCCTCAACGAAAGCCTGCCGCTGCTCGGCAGCCGGCTCGATGAGTCGCTGGAGGCGTTCCAGAACCTGATGCGCCATCGCATGGCCGATACCGAAGCCGCGGCGCAGCAGGGCATCGTCGATGCCCGCCACTTCACCCTGGCGGTGGGTCTGGTGGCCATGGCGGCCGGGCTGTTACTGGCCTGGCTGATCGGCCGCAGTGTTCTCGGGACGCTTGGTCAGGCGCTGGCCACCCTGAACGACGCCGCCCGCCAGGTGGCCACCGGCAGCAACCAGGCCAGCGTCGCCATCGGCCAGGTCTCGGAGGGCGCGCGCACCCAGATGAACGCGGTCCGGCAGATCGGGGTGGCCATCAAGCAGTCGGCCAATGCCATCGAGGACGTGGCCGGCAGTTCCAGCCAGACCTACAAGTTCACCCGGGATGCCGTGGTGCTGGTCGACAACGCGCTGGCCAACGTGGTCAATCTCGACCGGCTGGTGAAGACCATCTCGGAAAACAGCCGCAATATCAGCCGCATTACCGGCGTCATCACGCGCATTGCCAACCAGACCAACATGCTGTCGCTCAATGCGGCGATCGAGGCGGCGCGGGCCGGGGAACACGGCCGCGGCTTTGCGGTGGTGGCCGAAGAGGTGCGCAAGCTGGCCGAGGAGGTGGCGAATTCGGCCCAGGAGATCGCCGAGATCGTGGCCACCGCCAACACCGAGGCCGAGCGCGGGGTGGCGGTGAGCCGCGACGTGGGCGCCGACATGAGCCGGATCGGCGATGTCTTCCGCCAGATCGAGCGCATGGCCAGCGTCATCGCCAGCGCCACCACCGAGCAGCAGGCCAGCACCAAGGAAATCGACGCCACGGTTCAAAGTCTGGCCCAGATCAGCGAAAGCAACGCCACCGCGTCCGACGAAATTCTGGCCACCATGAACGATCTGGTGAAGATCGCCGACAGTGCCCGCAGCGGTGCCGAGACCTTCAAGGCGATGATGTGAGCGGGACGGGTGACGTGAGCCGGGCGACTTTCGAACCGGTACGGCGGTACGGCTGAGGATCATGGACCATGGCGGCGCGTGACCAGCGGACGGCGGCCCGGCCGGTGCCCGGCGTGGCGGGATTGGCGGTGATGGTGGTCGAGGCCGCCGGCATCACCTTTGCGGTGCCGGCTCAGGCGGTGGCCCACGTCACCGTGCCGCTGCCGGTGACGCCGCTGCCGCTGGTTCCCGGCTATGTGGATGGCCTGATCGGGTTGGGGGGCGCGATTTTGCCCCAGATCGACCTGCGGCGCCGGCTGGCCTTGCCGGCCGCCCCGGCCGGCGAGGCCGGCGAGGTGCTGGTGGTGATGGCCGACGAAGGCGGCTATGCGTTGCGGGTTGACCGGGTGGTGACGCTGACCGCGGTGGCGCCGGACTCGATCCAGGTGTTCGAGGCCGATCCGGCGGCGGGCGGCGTCCGGGGGCTGGCGCCCGGCCTGGTCGCCGGCGAGTTTCCCTGGCGGCAGGGACGGACGGTGCTGCTGCTCCATCCCGACCGGCTGGGCCTGCACGAGGTGGTGGCGCGCGGCGGCGGCAGCGGCGAGCGTCCGGCCCGGGCCGGCGGCGCGGTGGCGGTGGCGCCACCGCCACCGGCGGAGCCGCACCATGTCTATGTGGTGGCCCGATCCGGGTCCGGCTGCTTTGCCCTGCCGGTGGAGCATGTGGCCGAGGTGATCGCGGCCGGGCCGGTGACGCCGGTTCCCGGCGCGCCGCCCGAGGTGGTGGGGCTGGTCCAGTTGCGTGGCCGGCCGTTGCCGGTGCTGGCTCCCACGGGCTTTGCCGGGGCCGGCGGGGCCGGGGCCGGGGTCTTGCCCGGGGTCTTGCCCGGGGTCTTGATGGTGCTTGATGCCGCCTGCGGTCGCTTTGCACTCCGGGTCGATGCGGTGATCGGGGTCCGGCGTTTTCCGGTGTCGCGCATTCATGCCGGTGCCGAGGCCGGGGGCATCGGCGAGGGCCGGGCCGGTTATGTGGTCGATGGCGATCGGGTGATCGGCCTGCTCGATATCGACCGGCTGGCGGCCGGCGGCGGCGGCTGGCGTCCGCTGCTGCCGCCGGTGCCGGTTCCGGCGGCGGACGAGGGGACCGCCACCCGGCAGATATTGTTGTTCCGGGTCGGT
Source organism: Rhodospirillales bacterium (assembly GCA_003165295.1). GTDB lineage: Bacteria > Pseudomonadota > Alphaproteobacteria > Azospirillales > Azospirillaceae > BOG-933. The sequence continues at coordinate 13,924 of PLTC01000062.1, forward strand.
CCCGAATGGTGCGGGCTCGATGTTGTCCGGGTGGTGCGGCTGACCTCGTACCGGCCAACCGTGCCGTTGCCGGTTCCATCGCCGGTTCCGGCGACGGAACCGCTGGCCGAGTTGGCGGGGGTGGTCGAGATCGACGCCGAGGTGCTGCCGGCCCTTGACCTGCGGGTAATGATGGCGATGCCGGCTGCGGTGGATGACTGGACCGCAATGATCGTGGTGGCCGGTCCTGACGGCCGTTGGGCACTGGCGGTGGATCGCATCGACCGGCTGGTGGTGGTGCCGGAGGCGGCGCTGCGGCCGGCCGGGGCCGCGGTCCATCCGCTGGTCAGCCACATCGTCCGGGTCGGGGACCGTCTGGTTTCGCTGCTTGACCTTGCTCCGCTGTTCAGGGTCTGAGGCCATGCCCCGGCATCGCGCCATCCGCCTGCTGATCGTCGACGATTCGCGGTTCATCCGCACGGCGGTCCGCGCCATCGTGGCCGTCGATCCGGCCATCCGGGNNGGTGGTGGGCGAGGCGCGCGACGGCGCCGATGCCATCGCCCTGGCCCGGGTGTTGCGTCCCGACGTGATCACCATGGACCTGGAGATGCCCGAGGTCGGCGGCCTGGAGGCGATCGGGGCGATCATGGCCGAGCGGCCGATTCCGATCATCGTGCTCTCGGGTCACAGCCGCGCCGGGGTCTGGACCACCTTCGAGGCGCTGGGGCGGGGCGCGGTGGATTTTCTGGAGAAGCCGGGCACGCTTCAAAACATG
>PLTC01000153.1 GCA_003165295.1 Rhodospirillales bacterium
CCGAGGCCCCGGGCACCGACGAGGGCGTTGCGGTGGCGCCCACCGAGCGGCCCGACGACGCCCCGCCGCCCCCGGCGACGATTGTCGCCGACGCACCGCTGCCGGCCCCCAGCCGGGAGGCGGTCGTCGACGAAGCCGACTCCCCGGCGCCGAGCCCGACGCCGAGCCTGCCGCCACGGCGGGGTTGGTGGAGCAAGGGTTGACGGAACCGTCGCTATCCCGACCCTCGGCCGGCGAAGCCGGCGAAGGGTCGGGATGCGGCCCGCCGACCGCGGCCGAATGGGATGTGGTGCGCGGTATCGGCCTGTTTGCATCCCTGCCGCCGGCGGCCCTCGACCGCTTGCGCGCCGGGGCGCGGGTGCTGGCGCCGCCGCCGCTGGCACTGCTGTTCGAACAGGAACAACCGGCCACGGCACTGTTCGTGGTCCTCGACGGGATGGTCGGGACCATGGCCGCGCTCGGCTCCCACGACAGGCCCGGCCGCCGGGAGCCGTGTCTGGTGGAGCTGGTTCCGGCAGGCGAGGTGGTGGGTGAAGGCGGGCTGTTCGACACCGGCCTGAACCCGTTTTCGGCCCGAACCTTGACCGCGGCCCGGTTGGTGGTCCTTCCCGCAGCGCGGATTCTGGAGTGCCTGGAGGCGGAGCCACCGTTCCGGCGGCGTATGCTGGCGTTTCTCTCGGTACGATTGCGGGTGCTGGTCCGCCAGATCAGTCAACTCAAGCTGATGTCGGCCTCCCAGCGCCTGGGCCGGTTTCTGCTGGGTTTGACCGAACGTCGACGCGGTCCTCAGACCGTTCACCTGGCCTGCGAGCGGCGGATGATCGCCGGCATGCTGGGGATGACCCCCGAGTGCCTGTCCCGGTCCCTGCGCCAGTTGCAGGCGCACGGAGTCCACAGCCAGGGCAAACGGGCGATCCTGGTGGAAGACCGGGAACGGTTGCGGGCTTTCGCCGGGGCCGTGGGATGATCGGCGTCGTTGCCCGGCCGGCATTCCCGGGACGGGGTCCCTGTGCCGCGGCTCGGTGAAGCCGACCTGGAGCGGGTCCGGGGCATCCCGCTGTTCGACGGGCTGGAGCCGGAGTGGCTGCGGTCACTGATCGGGGACGCCTGGGCCATCGCCTTCGAGGCGCCGACGCTGCTGTTTTCCCAGGGTGACCCCGCCGACGGCTTTTTCGTGGTGCTGGCCGGACGGGTCCGGCTGTTCGTGCTCACCGCCGATGGCCGGGAAAGCGTGCTGGAGTTCATCGACCCCGGGCAGAGCTTCGCCGAGGCCGCCATGTTCGGCAGCGGCCTGCTGCCGGTCAACGCCGATGTCGAGGCCGGCACCCGTCTGGTTCGAATCCCCGCTCAGCCGATTCTCGCCGGTATCAAGGCCGACGCCGCGCTTGCCCGCAAGATGCTCGACTCCCTGGCCCGCCGCCAGCGCCGGCTGATCGGCCGCATCGGCACGCTCAAGCTCCAGTCGCCGGGTCAGCGGCTGGCCGCCGCGCTGCTGGCGTTAAGCACGGTTGACTTTGGCGCAACAACCGTGCATCTCGGCATGACCAAGGCCGGTTTGGCCAGCCAGATCGGCATCACCCCGGAAAGCCTGTCGCGGGCCATGGCACGATTGCGCGGCATCGGTGTCAGTTGCCGGGGCCACGACGTCAGCATCGCCGACGTCTCGGTGCTGCGACGCTATTGCGAGGATCAGGGGCCGGAGGCGTGACCGCAGGGAACCCACGAGAGAGGCAGATCATGCCGTTGATGGAATGGAGCGACCAGTTGAGCGTCGGCGTCGGTCAGTTTGACCGCGAGCATCGGGTCATGGTCGATATGATCAATGAGCTTTTCGATGCGGTCCAGGCCGGACGCGGCCGGGAGGCCTTGGGTCTGGTTCTCGACCACCTGCTCGACTACACCAAGACCCACATGATCAAGGAAGAGCAGATTCTCGAGAAGCATGGCTATCCCGACCTGGCGGCGCATCGCCTGGAACACAAGGCGGTCGGCCGGCAGATTCTCGAGATCCGCCAGCGTTACGAGGCCGGCGCCACCGGCCCGATGTGCATGGAAGTGCTGACGCTGATGCGCAAATGGCTGATCGAGCACATCCAGGGCACCGATAAACAGTACCAGAGTTTCCTCAACGCCCGGGGCCTGCACTGATCGCCTGGGAACGCCTCGTCGCGGCGCGGGCCGCCGCGACGCTTCGAGTCTCTTGGAGCCATAAGATTGGGGCCATAAGGTGACGCTGGCCAGGATCGGATCAGGAGCGGCGCACGCCCGGCTACGCTTCGGCGTCTTGCCGCTTTCGGCGTTCCTGGCCTGGCTGCTGCCGGCGCCGATGGCCGAGGCCGCGCCAGCCGCCGCCTCCCCCCAACTCACGGACGTCCGGGGGGCGGTCCGGGGCGACGACACCGGTCCGGGGCAGGCGGTGACGCTGACCGTGACCAAGGCCCGACAGTTCCGGCTGCCGGTGGATGTCCGTGACGTGCTGGTGGCGGATCCGACCGTCGCCGACGTGCTGATCAAGACGCCGCGGCTGGTCTACCTGATCGGCAACAAGATCGGCGATACCAATGCGATTTTCCTGGACGCCGCCGGCCGCCAGGTCCTGAAACTCGACGTCCGGGTCGATCGCGATCTGGCCGCGGTACAGGCGGCGCTGACCCAACTGGTGCCCGACGCCGATGTCAAGGTGGTGTCGTTAAACCAGGACCTGGCGCTGACCGGAGCGGTGCCGACAGCCCAGATCGCGGACAACGTGCGGACCGTGGTGCGCCGCTTCGTCGACAAGGATGAAAATATCGTCAATCTGATGAAGGTCACCGGCGCCCAACAGGTGGTGATCCGGCTCCAGATTGCCGAAGTGTCCCGCAAGGTCACCAAGGAGCTTGGGTTTGACCTGTTTCTGCAAGGGAACTCGTTTACGTTCCAGTCCGGGGCACTGACCGGATTGGGGCTGTTCAGCAATCGTTTTGGAACCGGATCGACGGTGGGCAGTACTCTCGGCACGCTTGGCGGTAACGGCACCAAGGGAGCGAATACCTTTTCCAACGGCTTCAGCACGACCACCGCGTCGGGCACCACCTCCACCTATCCCAACGGCCCCAGCGCCAGATCCACTGCCGGCAGCGTCGAGGCGCTGGAGCAACAGGGCCTGATCAAGATTCTGGCCGAACCCAACCTGACCGCACTTTCGGGGGAACCGGCCTCGTTCCTGGCCGGCGGCCAATTCCCGATCCCGAGCGGCAAGGACAACCAGGGCAATGTCGCGGTCACGCTTCAGCCCTACGGCGTGAGTCTCGCCTTCACGCCGGTGGTGCTCAGTCAGGGCCGCATCAGTCTGCGCATCAACGCCGAGGTCAGCGAGATCGACAACAGCGTGGCGCTGGTCGAAGCCGGATTCTCGGTGCCCGGGCTGACCGTGCGCCAGGCCCAGACCACCGTGGAGATTCCCAGCGGCGGCAGTCTGGTGCTGGGCGGCCTGCTGCGCAACGATGCCAGCAACACCGTCAACGGCCTGCCCGGACTGAAGGATATCCCGGTTCTGGGAACACTCTTTCGCAGCACCAACTTTCTCAGCCAGGAAACCGAGATGGTGGTGATCGCCACCCCCTACACGGTGCGGCCGACCGCACCCACGGCGCTGGCCGCCCCCACCGACGGTTTCGCCCCGGCCGGCGACCTCGACATGTACCTGTTGAACGGGCTTTACGCCCGCTATGGCGGCGGCAGCAAGGCGCCGGGTGCCGGTGCGGCGACGCCCCCGGCGCCCGACCAGCCGTTCGGCTATATCATACCGTGACGAATCGTGGGGGGAGGCCGGCGCCGCGACCACGGTCACGGCACCGGCCGGGCAAAGCGGAGTAACATCGCCCGGAGCGCGGAGCCCGGAGCGGCGGGCGATGGGGTAACGGGGCGGGAGCGGCGACCATGGTTAGAGAATGCCACGGGTGGCGGAGGGCGGCGGCGGTGTTCCTGGCCCTGGCCATCACCGGCTGTACCCTGGCGGAGCCGGGGGCGGATTCGGGGGCAACGTCGGAAGCCTATCCCGAACCGCCCCAGCCCCACGCCCGGATCCGCGAAGTGCCCGTGACCATGAAGGCGGCGCTGCCGGACCCGGGCGGCGCCTTCGCCGACGCCGAACGGGACCGGCTCGGTGCCGCCCTCGACGCTTATCGTGACGGCGGTCGCGGCCCGCTGACCGTGACCATCGTCGCCCCGGACGCTCCGGCCGCCGGCCGGGCCGAGGGCGCCCTGCGCACGCTGGCCCGGCGGCGGGGCGTCGTCGACGCGGCGCTGGTGGTGACGGCGGGCACCGACGGCGTGCCCGGCCTCACCCTCGGCTACACCGACTTCGTCGCGATCCCGCCGCCCTGCGCGCCCGAGGTGGCGCTGAGCCGCAATCCCGACGCCGAGGTTTCGCCCAATCTGGGCTGCGCACTGGAACGGGACGTCGCCGCCATGCTGGCGCACCCGGCCGATTACCTCTCTCCCGCCACCGAGGCCCCGGCGGCTGCCGCCCGCATGGCCCGGGCACTGGACCTGTATCGTCAGGGCAAGGCGACCCAGGCCGAGGTCAACCGCAACGACGACCTGAACGCCACCGCGCCCCCGGCCGGCAAATAACACCGGCTCGAAGTCCAACCGTCCAGGGAGGGCACCATTCTTCGCCAGAACGTCCATGCCTTCACCATCACCGCCGCCACCGGGACGCTGGTCGATCAGGCCTTCGCCGACCGCCGCCTGTTCAAGATGGCGTTGTCGCGGCTGCCCGGCGGTCTGGCCGGCGCCCAAGGCCGCTATGCCGGCGAAACCTCGCCGGCCCTGGTGCTGGTGGAAGCCGCCGCCGACGCCGACACCGACGCGACGACGCTGCTGGCGGGAATCGACGCGCTGGCCGAGGTCTGCTCGGCCGGAACCAATCTGATCCTGCTTGGCGGCGTCAACGACGTGACGCTCTACCGCAATCTGCTGCGCCGGGGCGTCGCCGACTATCTGGTGATGCCGGCCACGCCGATGCGGCTGATCGAAGCCGTGCAGGACCTTTACCGGGATGACAGCAAGCGCCCGGCGGGACAGGTGATCGCCTTCATCGGTGCCCGGGGCGGCTGCGGCAGTACCACCCTGGCCTGCAATGTCGGCCACCGGCTGGCCCACCAGACCGGCGCCGACGTGGCGGTGCTCGACCTTGACCTGCCGTTCGGCGGCGCCGACCTCGCGTTCAACCTCGAGGCGCCCCACGGCATTCAGACCCTGTTGAACGATCCCGAACGGATCGACGAAAGTTTCCTTCAGCGCATCGCGAGCAAGGCCGGGGAACACCTGCACCTGCTGGCGGCACCGGCCGCCCTCGACCAGGACGCCGCGGTGTCGGGCGTGGCGCTGGAAGCCTGCCTCGCCGCGCTCCGGCAGCAGGCCGGGTATGTCCTGCTGGACCTGCCCCGGGTGTGGAGCGAGTGGCTGCGACAGACCCTGACCGCCGCCGATCAGGTGGTGGTAACGGCCACACCCGATCTGGTGTCGGTCCGGAACACCCGCAATCTGCTCGACCTGCTGGTGACCCGCCGCGCCCTCGACCAGCCGCCGACCCTGGTGCTCAACCGGATCGGCGCGGCGCGGCGCGGCGAAGTGACGGTCAGGGACTTCGCCACCGCGGTCCGACTGGCCCCGGCGCTGACCATCTCCGAAGAGTCCCAGGTGTTCGGCCTCGCGGCCAGCCTCGGCAAGATGATCGACGAGACCAATCGCGGCTCCAAAGCCGCCCAGGCCATCCGGCAACTGGCCGACCGGTTCGTGATCACCCCGCCGCGCCGGTCCGGCCCTGCCGCCGGCGCGGTGCCGGCCTGGGTCGGCCGGCTGTTCGGCGGAAGGTAAGCGCAGATGTTCGGCCGACGCACCCCAGGACCCGAGCGGACGCCGCGGCCTTCGCCGATCCCGCCCCCCCTGCCCCCGACGGTCCCGACCGGCCCGGCCTCGCCTCCGGCCCCCGAAGCGGCGACGACGCCGCCATTGGACCCGCTCCCGGCGCCGGCCACGGTGGCCACGGTGGCCGCCGATGACGGCTATTACCAGATCAAGACCGGGGTTTTCGACGCCCTGCTGGACTCGGTGGACCTGGCCGAACTGGGCCGGATGGACCTCGGCGCCAAGCGCGAAGAACTGTCGGACATCTGCCGCGAAATCGTCAACGTCAAGGGCTACCTGCTCAGCCCGAGCCGGGAAGAAGGGCTGATCCGGGAAATCTGCGACGACGTGCTGGGCCTGGGACCGCTGGAACCGCTGCTGGCCCGCGACGACATCGCCGACATCA
>PLTC01000142.1 GCA_003165295.1 Rhodospirillales bacterium
TTGGTTTGCTCGATTTCGTCGTAGAAGCATCGTTGTCTCCAAAGCAGTTTGGATGGTAGATGTTACAATGGCGCTGTTTGCACGCTTCAGGGTGAACGGCACGATTCGGGAACTCATGCAGTTGGCATCATTTGGCGGACTCGCATTGGCTGTATAGATGCCCATGTATCTCTACCGAAGACCTTCCATGGGGCAGAGCCCTGCAAAATCAAGACAACAGTGATATCCTGGCGCCTATGGGGTGGTGGCCCCGGCGACCATGAGGTTTCGTTGCCGCTGGTGATTACAGCCGGCCGACTTCGGTGAAGCAGGTTTCCAGTGCGGCGATGCCGTAGAACGGCAGCCAGGGTTCATTCCAATAAACCGTGACCGGCCCCAATCCCATCCTGCGGTCGTGGACGGTGCCGGTGTTGGGTGGGTGGCCGGCGCTGTCGCCGACGGCCACCAGCAAAGAATAGTCGCCCGGGGTCAACGACATTCGCAGGCGCGCCGACATCACGAAGACGGTTCCGGTGGCCACCGGCGCCAAATCGAGATGCTGGTTGCGGCAACCGCACTCGAACACCGGGCGTCCGAAGCGGTCCACCAACCCGATGCCGAAGTTCGGTTCGGTGACGGCCTCCCGCGCCTCGACCACCACCTGAACCGTCAAAAAGTCGGAAACCCGGACCAGACCGGCCGGCCGCCCGTGGTCGTCCACCACCCGGACGCCGAGAATGCAGAGACCGCCGACGCCGGCAACCGGTCCGGTGGTCAGGATCGAGTCGCGCCGGATCGCCTCGATTTCGTCGCCGAGCGTCGTCGCCGGTGCCCCGGCGGGCGGCACCGTGGCCGCTGCCGCCGGCGGCACGGCGGGCAGGGGACGCCGGGTCCCGAGATTGGCCTCGGCATAGTAACGGGCGACCACCTCCTCCGGCCGGCCGGCCCGGACGATACGGCCGCTGCGGAGCAGGATCACCTGATCGCACAACTCCTGGACCGCAGCCATGTCATGGGATGCCAGGATCAGAGTGGTTCCGGCCGCCTTGAGCCGGTGAATCTCCCGGGCACATTTCTGTTGAAACTGGTGGTCGCCGACGCTCAGGGCCTCATCGACGATGAATACCGAGGGCTTGAGGAACAGGAACAGCGAAAACGCCAGTCGGACGAACATGCCGGAAGAATAAAACCGGACCGGACGGTCGAAATACGCACCAAGGTCGGCGAAGGCGGCGATCTCATCGACCCGCCCGGCGGCATAGCCGGGCGGGAAGCCGAGCAGGCTGGCGCTGGCGAAGACGTTCTGGCGGCCGGTCAGCTCGGGCGTGAAGCCGGTTCCGAGTTCCAGCAGCGCCAGCGTCGGTCCCGCGGTTCGCGCCGTCCCGGTGGTCGGCACCGTCACCCCGGTCAGAATCTTCAGCAGCGTGCTCTTGCCCGAACCATTGGCGCCGATCAGGCCCAGGCACTGACCGGCCGGAACCTCGAACGAGATGTCCCTTAACGCCCACACGCCGGCATGGCGCGGCTTGCCGTCCAGCCATTCCAAGGCCCGATACCAGGGCTTTTCGTAAATTTTAAACCGCTTGCCCAGGTTGTCAACGGCAATCATAGGTGTTACGGTCATAGCAAGTCCCTCAACTCACCGCGCAGCCGGCGCAGCACGAAGCTCCCCGCGACCAGACCCAGCGCCGCCCACGCCATCATTCCGAGCCAGACAACAGGAGCCGGCACCGCATGATCGACCAGAATGTCACGCAAGCCGACCAGAAAGGGGAGATAGGGATGCAACGCCAACAACGGTCGCAGGCCCGACGGCAACAGGGTCGGGGCGTAAACGATCGGAACCAGCCACATGCCGATCTGAAGCAGGATCGGGATCAGTTGGGCGAGATCGGGAAAGAAGACGTTGAGCGTTCCCAGCGCCAGCCCGAGCCCGTAGGCGAAGACCAGCAGCAGCACCAGCACCGGGACGGTCAGAGCCCAGGTCCAGTCCGGCCCCCGACCTTCGAGGATGGCCACCGCAAAGACCAGGGCCAGGGAAATGGCCATGGTCAGGGCGGAACTGGCGACAACCTTGGCGCTGAAGACCGTCTCTGGGATAGCCAGTTTCTTTAGATAGGCGGCATGATCCCGGAACGCGGTGGTGCCGCGCCGGAGGCAGTCGCCGAACACCAGCCACGGCAGCAGACCGGAACACAGATAGAGCAGGTAGGAACGCGGCTGGTGGTCTCCGGCATCGAACCGGGTCGGCATCAGGGCCGAGAAAACCAGCCAATAGACCGCGACCATCGCCAGCGGATGGATGAAGTTCCACAGGATGCCGGCGCCGGTTCCGGCGTAATGGTGCCGGAAGTCATGGAGGGCATTTTCGAGGATGTAGCGGCGATGGTGCAAAAGCGTGATCATCAGAGCGGGCCGTGGTCGGACCGAAGCCGGTCGTTTCGGAAAAGACGAGAGGAAGGTCGGACCACCAGGAGGATCGACGGTGCCCAAGGTCCCGTCCGGGCGCCGCAAGCCGGCGCATCAGATCGATAGCCACCCGCAGCGGTTCGGTGACTCGCCATGAGGTTGAGGTCCTGATCTGATGGATCTGCACCGTCAGCCCGGCGACGTCCTCTTCCCGCTGCGCGAGCCGGGTTTCCAGCGTGGCCAGCTGGCGATCATACCAGGTGGCCGGCGCCGGCGGCGTTCCCGAAGCGGAGGCCCGGAGGCTCCGCCCGGTTGCCGGCCGGAACGCCTTCAGGACCGGATGTTCCGGGGACAGCCCGGGCACCGAGGCGAGGGTCGCGATCACGTTGCGTTCGATCGCGGCGTAGTCGAGATCCGGCTGATCAACCTGATAGCGGTTAACGTTGGCGTTGGAGAAGTCCACGGCCAGTCCGGTCCGATTGAAGAGTTCGAGAGAGACCCGGGAGCGGTAGTCAACCTCGGCGGACAGACGGTCGACATCAAGGATCAGGTCGGCGACCGGCCAGGAGTCGACCAGGGTCGCGAGGTAGAGGTAAAAAAAGACGAAATAAGCGATCTCGTGGCTGACCCCGGACAGGAACTGTTCGTAACATGCCAGGTCCCGGGCCGGGTGCGAAGTCTCGATCAGCGGGATATCGTAGACGTCGAGCAAGGGCCGGATCAGCGGGTGAGTCCGGTTCTGGCCACAGATCAAAAAATTCGTGGTGAGGAAATAGGGGCGGCCATAGGTGGTGGCCTGTTGGATGACCGAGGACCACTGCTTTCGTGGCTGTCGGAGCACGATGACGTTGAACGAGTCGAAATGAGACTTGAGCCAACCGACCCGCCCAAGCGATCGGGAAAACCCGAAGACCGGTGTCTTTCCTTGGGCTGTCGCATGGTCGATCAGCATTCCGACATAGCTTTGGAGTGCGGGCTGGGGGGCCTCGGCGGCCAGAAAGAACTGCCGATAGGAAAATTCGGGAGCGAAATGGCGCACCCGGTCGCCTTCGACGAACGGTCGATATTCCGAGAAATAAGGCGCGTCCAGGGTCGGATGATGGGAGTTCCAACTCTCTCCGGTCAGTGACAGCAACCGTTTCGCATCAAATCCCAAGGACTCATGGAGCGGCTCATAGTATGCCGTGGTCGATGATAGTTGCCTGAATTGATTCCAGACATAGGTACTACCACTGCGAAAGCTGCTGTGCAAAAAAACTGCTGCCATAGTCCAACACTCCGCGCGCTATCAAGACTTCAAAGCTGATCAATGAATAATACCTGAAGTCTCGATGATCAGAACCAGCGCACCGCTGTTCCGACATTCCATTTGATGCTGAATCGGTTATAGAGCCGGGCTGGGGTTGGACCAAGTCCTGATTGGCAATAGTCCGGTGACGCATGGTAACCCGATGTGTCCTCTGTGTCGGTTATCGCGTGTGGTCAAAGGGATAGGTGACGATGTGAAGCGCCCCGGGTCAGATTTTGTCGAGCAGCATGGCCACGCCGGCGGCGGCGAGGCCGATTCCAAAGACCCGGAAGCGGATCAGCGCCGGCATCATCACCGCGAGACCGAGGCCGCCGGCCATGGCCAGCAGCGCCGCCGCGCCGTAGCCGACCCAGGCGGGAAGGGGAGAGCCATGGGGCAGGGCTCCGGCCAACGGATAGCCCTCGAACACCGCGACCAGGGCCACCACGCCCCAGGGACTCAGCAACGGCAGCCGGACTGCCAGTACCATCAGGACACCGATCGCCACCAGCGCCACCATCAGTCCTTCCCCGGTATGGGGCACGATGACTCCGGCCTCGCCGATCAAACTGGCCGGCACCGAAACGGCAAGGGCAACAGCCGGCAGTTGCCAGACCGCGTTGCCCCCCAGTTGCCCGGACCACAGGCCGATTCCGACGAAACCCAGCAGTGCGGCGAGGCTGCTCAGGGGGAGTGTGTAGCCGGTGGCGAATTCTCCGCCGGTCAGCGCCAGGTCGTGAGCGGAGGCGCCGGTACCAACGGTCAGACTCAAGGCGGCGATAGCGGCGACAACGGCGACGGCCGCGAAGCGGTGATGGGGCACGGCAAATATCCTTGTTTTGGCGAGGTTCCGGGCTTTCGGGCCGGGCGTTCGGCTAATGGGCGACGGCGTATCGAGACCCGCGGCCTGTGTCATTCGACGCGCCGGCCCATCGCCACGCTGGCACGTTGTCGCGGCGTGGCAACGGGGCTACACTGCCGGCAGTGCCGGTCGGGACAGACCGGAGGGGGTGGAGGAGAGAGCTTGATGCGTCGGTTATGGCTGTCGGCACTGTTGGCCGTCCTGGTTTCGAGTTGTTCAGTCTCTGGCGACGACATGCTGCAACCGGCAGAGCCGGTGGCCTCGGGTCTCCAGAGTTCCTTCGTGCCGCCGCCGCCGGCGATCAAGGCCCGGCTCCAGGATTATCTGAACTGCCAGGTGACGAGGCAGCAGCTTCCCCAATACGCGGGTTTGCGCAACAGGTTCTTTTTCACCGGTGGTCCGCCGGTGGCAGGCTCCCTTGACGCGGCGGTGCCCGGTGATGAGGAACAGGTGGCGCTGGCCAAATGGGAAGTCGATCGCAAGGCGTGTGTCATTGCTCTTGCCGAGTACATCGAGTTCTTCGCACCCTTCGACAAGACCCAGCGGGTCCTGTTTACCACTTTTGAAAATTCCGTCCGCACCATCCACGACACTCTGATCAAGGGTCAACTGACCTGGGGTGCTGCCCTGGGCCAGATCAGGCAGGCGGAGAAGGCGTTCTGGGGCACGCTTGCCGAGCGGAACAAGGACCTGCGGGATTCCATCGTCGAGGGTTGGTTCCAAGGCCACGCCACACCGTGATCCCAGAATACCGCCGAGTCGCCATGCCGCCGGATCGATGGTGCGCCGGGTTGTCGGTTGTGGCCGTCACGAATCAGGGGTAGCGGGATGCTCGTCAAGGACTACCTTCTCGAAGGCTATCGCATTCTCGATGTTCTGGGCATCGGCGGGTTCGGGATCACTTACGTAGCGGTCGACGAGACTCTCGAAGAAAAGGTCGCCATTAAAGAGTTCGTGCCGTCGGGTGTCGCCTATCATGTCGGTGACACCGTCAAGCCGGTTTCCAACTCGGTACAAGAAAGCTATGAACGGCTGTTGGTGGATTTCCTCGCCGAATCACGCCATATCGCTCGAATCCGTCACCCCAATGTGATCCGGGTCCGCCGTTGCTTCAAGCGCAATGGCACGGCCTATCTGGTCATGGATTACGAGGACGGCGAGGACTTCCAGGGCTACCTTCAGCGGCTGGGCCGTCCGCCGGCCGAAGCCGAACTGGTGCGGATCATCGGTCCTTTGCTGGACGGCCTTCAGGCGGTCCACGCCACCGGACTGGTTCATCGCGACATCAAGCCTTCGAACATCTTCATCCGGCATGGCGACGGCTCGCCGGTGCTGCTGGATTTCGGCGCCGCCCGCCAGGAAGACTCTTCCCACTTCACGGCGGTTCTGACCGCAGGCTATGCCCCCATCGAGCAATACGAAGAGGCCAGCCGGCAGGGGCCGTGGACCGATATCTACGGTGTCGCGGCGGTGCTGTACCGGGCGATTACCGGCGGCAAGCCGCCGTCGGCACTGATCCGGATGGCCCAGGACCGTGCGGTGCCGGTGACCGAGGCCGGCGCCGGCCGCTACTCCGAGGCTTTGCTGCGCTGGATCGACCGCGGTTTTGCGGTTCTGCCCGAAAACCGCCCCCGATCGGTTGCCGACTGGCGGGCGGGTTGGCTCGGGGAAACCACCGCCCGGGTCCTCCCGGCGGCGGTTCGGCCGATCGATCCGTCGGCTGACGAGCCGACGCTCAGACGACCAAAGCCAGACCGGGCCGCGGCCGGCCGCGACGACACCCAGCGGCATACGGTTCCCGATGCTCCAACGGCGGTCAGCCTCGTGGCGGATGCCGGGTCCGGCCTCGATCCGGTGGACCCGGCCGACAAAGCCGCCTGGATCGACGCCAGCGCCACCCATACCGCAGCGGAATACCGGGCTTATCTGGAACGATACCCCGAGGGCGCCTTTGCCGGCCGCGCCCGCGCCGCGCTGGCGGCCATCGGGTCGCCGCCGGCTCCGTTATCGGCTCCGTCATCGCCGGTGGCCCTCTCTCCGGCCGCGGCCAGCCTGACCAACCCGCCGGGTTCCGCGCCGGCCACCGGGTTCGATGCGCAGCCGGTGATCATTCGGGTCTTCGAGGCCCCGGTGGCGGAGGACGATGACGGCCCCCGACGCTTCGACTTTATCCGGCCCAGCCTGGAGATTCTCGGCCTGCTGGCCATTTCCGGTTTTGTCGCGGTGGTGGTGGCGAACGTCATCCTGCACGCCCTGTTTCACGACCAAACTCTCACCAATCTGCTGATTTCAACCCTGGTCAGCGGCGCGGTTTCGGTGGGTATCGTTCTGTGCAGCCGCGAAACCAATGTCTATTCGGCGCTACTGTGCGGCGGCGCCACCGCGTTGGTCAGTGTCATCCTGTTCGTGGTGATTTTCGGGAAGTATCTGATGTGAGTCTTCAGGCATCTGATTTTGTGGGCACTGCCCACACCCGCAAAGGGCCGGCAGGCCCTTTGAACCCGGGAGTCTTGGAGGTCAAGGAGGCGAGCCTCCTTGCGGGTGCAGGGCAGAGCCCTGCAAAATCAAGATAATAGTACTATCCAGCGCATATGGGCTTTGCCCTCGGCTGCCAACGACCGTGACGGCCCTGGACCCCCATGACGACATGGGTTCCAGGGCGGCCCGCCGGTCTTACTTCTCGCCCTTGGCCGGGTCGAGCATGCGGTGCATGTGGACGATGAAATAGCGCATGTGGGCGTTGTCCACGGTGGCGCCGGTGACGCCGCGCCAGGCCTTCAGCGCCTCGGCGTAATTGGGGTAGATGCCGACGACGTGCAGTTTGCCGGGGTCGACGAACTCGGTGGAGTCCGGCGAGGTCAGTTCGCCGCCGAACACCAGATGCAACAATTGCTTGTTTTCCATGGGGATTCCCGTCAAAGGCTGAGACTTTGGAGTGGACCGGAGCGCGTTGTCGGCGCCCCGCAACAGCAATCAAGCCGGCTCCGGGACCCGCGGCTGCGGGCTCCCGGTTCCAGGCTCTCAGGCACCGCCCGCAACCAGCTTGTCGTAAGCCGGAAGCGTCAGAAATTCAACGAAGGTTTCCGACTCCACCACGTCCCGGAACAATTCGGCGGCGTCATCGAACCGGCCAGGCCGATAGCGTTCGGCCCCGACCCGGTCCCGCCAGGCATCGAGTTCGGCGCGGATCACCTCGCGGACCAGCGCCCGGGTCACCGGTCGTCCGTCGTCCAGGCAACAGCCATGGCGCAGCCATTGCCAGACCTGGGCGCGCGAAATCTCGGCGGTGGCGGCATCTTCCATCAGGTTGAACAGCGGCACGCAGCCGGTGCCGCGCAGCCAGGCTTCGAGATAGCCGATGCCGACCGCGACGTTGTTGCGCAGACCGGCCTCGGTCCTGGCCCCGGCCGGCGCCTGGAGCAGGTCGGCGGCGGTGACGCGCAGTTTGCCATCGGGTTTACGGTCGATCTGGTTCGGACCCGGCATCAGGCGATCGAAGACCTCGTGCGCCACCGGCACCAGCCCGGGATGGGCGACCCAGGTGCCGTCATGCCCCAGCGCGGCCTCGCGTTCCTTATCGGCACGCACCGCGGCCAGCGCGGTCTGGTTGGCGGCCTCGTCGCCCTTGATCGGGATGAAGGCGGCCATGCCGCCGATGGCGTGGGCGTTGCGCCGGTGACAGGTCGCGATCGCCAGTCGGCAATAAGCCTCAAGGAACGGGGCCGCCATGGTCACGCTGCCACGATCGGGCAGCACCGCCGCCGGGTCGTTGCGACGCTTTTTGATGAAGCTGAAAATGTAGTCCCACCGGCCGCAATTCAGTCCGGCGGCATGGTCGCGCAATTCGTAGAGAATCTCGTCCATTTCGAAGGCGGCGGGCAGGGTTTCGACCAGGACCGTGGCCTTGATGGTGCCGGGAGGCAGGCCGAATGCCTGTTCCAGCACCAGGAACACCTCGCGCCACAACCGGGCTTCGTAGTGTGATTCGATCTTGGGCAGGTAAAAGTAGGCACCCGAACCCCGTTCACGCAACGTCAGCACGTTATGATAGAAGAACAGGGCGACATCGAACAGGCTGGCCGAAATCGGATGGCCTTCCATCAGGACGTGGCGTTCAGAGAGGTGCCAGCCACGGGGGCGAACCATCAGCACCGCCGGCTGGTCGACCAGCCGGTAGTGCCGGCCGGTGGCCGGGTCGGTGTAGCCGATGGTCCGACGCACGGCATCCCGAAGGTTGATCTGACCGTCGAGCAGATTGTCCCAGGTGGGGGTGGTGGCGTCCTCGAAATCTGCCATGAATACCCGGGCACCGGAATTGAGGCCATTGATGACGGTCTTGCGGTCGGTCGGCCCGGTGATTTCGACCCGCCGGTCGAGCAGGTCGGCGGGTAACGGCCCAATGGTCCAAAGACCCTGGCGCACCGGGGCGGTTTCGGTCAGGAAGTCCGGGATTTGACCGGCATCAAGCAGCGTTTGCCGGCGGCCCCGGACCTCGAGCAGACGCCGGCGTTCGTCATCGAACCGTCGCTCGAGTTCCACCACCAGGTCTAACGCCTCGGGAGTGAGAATCTCTTGGAATCCCGGCTTGAGCGGCGCCAGGATGGTGAGCCCGGAAATGGTTGTGGCCGTCATGTCGTCCCCTCAGCGGCGCCCGGCCGCGCGACCGAACGCGGTGCTACGCCCACCCGTCCCGCATTTCATACCACAAACGGTCGTCCGCCACCAACGCCGTGTCGACAATCGGGTATGGCCGGACAAACCGAACAACGGTCCGGGACGACGGGAGAGGAAGACGTCGTCACCGGGTCGGTCGCGACGCTAAGACCGGCCGGACCAGGGTATCGTTTGTCTGCGCGGCCTAACGCCGTACCATCGGACCGAGGCCCTCGCGGATGCCGCGGTCCAGGCGGTCATCCAGATCATCCATCATCTCCCGGACCAGCGTGTCCCAGGTCGCCTCGCGGCCGGCCAGTGTGATGTCTTCGGGAACCGTGGTCGAATGGGTTGCGGCGGCCTGGGCATAGCCCGAAAGCCGGTGCGCCGGCGACTGGCCGACGATTTTGACCTCGATCCGGCCGTCGTAACGCTGGCTCTGGTCGGTGGTGAACAGCCCTTTCAGCCCTTCGGTCCGGGGCAACGCGGTCTCGACGATGCTGGCGTCCATGATGATCACCTGGACCGAACCGCTGCCGCCGACCGCGCGCAGCCGTTCGGCAACCCAGCGTCGTACCGCGACCAACGGTGGGGTTGGCGCCAGATGGTCGACATGGGGCCGGGCCATGGGCGGGCGGTATTGATCGACGACTTCGATGGTTGCGGCGTCGAGGGCGATGACTCCGCGCCCGGCAAAACTCAAGGGCGCCTCGCGTGCCGGCGGCGGCGGCGTGGCGCACCCGGCGACGGCCATTAACAGCAGCCCTGCTGCCCACCTTCCGGCGCTTGGAAACCGCGGCACCATCATCGCCCTCCGTCCATCAATCCGGCGATCGTGCCGACGGAATCCGCCGCGGTCACGTCACCGTGGCTCCGGTCTATCACTCTGCCCGAATCGCCGCAACCTCGGGTTCCGGTTCCGTGGCCAGCCGCTGCGCCGTCGCGGTGCGGGCCCGCAGGTCCCACAGGGCCCGGATCATCGTGTCCCGAATTCGCCGTCGCAGCGAGTCCGCGGGACCGGGGTGACGGCGATTTCCGGAACCACCGCGAATCCCCGCCGCCCCGAGCCTCACGACATCCCTGGAAATGGAAGCAGCCTGGACGCTGCGATCAGGGCAGCGCGCCAGCCTTGATGATCCACAGCCGGGCCAGATCTGCGGTTCCGTCGGCCAGTCGGATGGTCTTGAACGTCGAGATCGCCTTGGCCTTGGCCCCGGCCGCGAGGTAGGCGATGCCGAGGTGCAATCGGGCCTCGTCGGGGCGCTTGAGGCCACCCTTGGCCACTCCCTGTTCCATGGCCGCCAGTCCCTTGTCGGCCTGGCCATAGCCGACGTAATCAAAGCCACTGTTGACCAGTCCGGTGCCGGCTTCGGTTTGCGCCGCGTCGTGAAGGGCGGTGGGCAGGGCCTTCAGGTCTTCGGTCGCGGTCTTGTCGACCAGATCCCGCAGCCGCTGGTGCCGGGAGGCATCGGGACCGGTACCCAGCACCCCGGCGCTGTATCCGGTGTCGATGGCCGTCCTGGCTTCCCCGGGCAAGCCCGCCTGAAGCGCCTGTTCGGCCATCTCGAGGTATCGGTCCGCGCCTTCGAGAGCCCCGGTGGCCATCCGGAGCCGCGCCACCTCGAGATCCAGATGGCTGGAAAAGCCGGCCTTGGTCGACACTTCGTGAATCAGGCGCGCCCAATACTCGGGTTTGGGATAATGAAACACCAGCCGTTCCAGCGCCGCGATGTGCCGTGCCGGGTCCTTGAGGTTCTCGATACTGCCGGCGTACAACTGTAATTGGGTCTCCGGGACCTCCTTGCCGCCACGCTCTTCGGCCGCGATCTGCTCGGCCAGCGCGCCTGCCGCCGCCGCGAAGTCGTGGCCGAGGTAATAAGCCTGGGCCAGCAGGGTCCGCATCTCGGGATCGTTGCCGCCCGCCGCCAGGTAATTCCGGCCCCACTGCACCGCACCGGCGTAGTCTTTGGCCCGATAATAAGCCACCGCGATGGCCTGGATGAAGCGAACGCGCTCGCTGGCCGGGAAGCCGCCGAGCGTCGCCGCGGCCTGGTAAGCCTTGGCCGCCAGCGCCGGCGATTCGGCCCCGAGCGCCGCGGTCAGGCGCATCCGCTCCGTGACGCTGTTCTCGTAACTGGTGCGGTTCGAAATGTCGTCGATGCCGTGAAGGGTGGCCAGGGCCTTGTCGTACTTGTGGTCCTGAATCAGGTGCTGGGCCGCCTGAAGCAGCTTGCCGACCTCGGGACGAACCGTTTCGCCTTCGTTTTCGGCGGCCAGGGCCGGGGTGATGCCGGGGAGCAGGGCCAACCACGGCACCGACCCGGCCCGGCCCGATAACAGGGCCACCGCCACCGCCACCGCCGGAATCAAGAATAAGGAACGCTTCATGGATCACCGTCTCCCGTCTTTTTGCGACTCATTGATCCCGTGCGCCGGCATCAATCGAGCAGTTGCTCGTTGCCGACGATGCCGATCTTGGTGGCGCCAAGATGCTGGGCCGAGGCCAGCACCGCCGCCACGTAGCGGTAGGTGGCCAGCTTGTTGGGCCGCAAATGCAGCTCCGGCTGTACCGGCCGGGCCACGACCGACCGCAACTCGGTCTCGAGGGCGCGACGGTCGGGAATGACCCGACCGTTCCACAGGACGGTTCCGTCGAAGTCCACGTCGATCGTCACCACTTCCGGGGGAACCACGCTCACCGGAGGCACGCCCGAAGGCATGTCGAGCTTGACCGCGTGGGTCTGAACCGGGATGGTGATGATCAACATGATCAGCAACACCAGCATCACGTCGATCAGGGGCGTGGTGTTGATATCGACCATCACATCCCCGTCTCCGGCGTCCCCGCCGGATCCAACCATCATTGCCATGATACCGACCTCGATTTTCGTTATCCGGCGGCACCGGCAGGCGTCGCCGCCCGGTCGCGATCCGCTCGGGTGTTCTTGTGACAGGATGCTCGGCTCTGACTGTCATCGGCAGGTCCGGCAGACGACCGGTCGCAACACCACACCGGCCCCCGATCCCGCCGCCGCACGGCGGCCACTCCCGGCCGGGGGGGCGGTAAGGGATCGAGGGTGCAGTGTGGTATGGACGCCGCCCGTCCGCTTACTCCTCCTGATGCGGCGGCTCGGTAATGAAACCGATACGGGAGATGCCGGCCCGCTGGCAGACCACCACCACCTTGCCGACGAATTCGTAACGGGCATCCCGGTCGCCGCGAATATGGACTTCGGGCTGCGGCACCGTCACCGAAGCGGCCTTCATCTTCTCAAGCAGCGCCGCGTAATCTTTCACCGGCTCCTGATTCCAGAAGATATCGCCTTCCTTGGTCACCGAGATGTTGATGTTCTTGGGCGTGGTCTCGGTCGGCTGATTGATTTCCTTGGGCAGATTGACCGGAACGGTATGGGTGACGACCGGGATCGTGACCAGAAAGATGATCAGCAGGACCAGCATGACGTCGACCAGGGGGGTGGTGTTGATGGTCGACGTCATCTCGTCGTCGCCACCACCCGCGGGTCCCAGCGAGATCGCCATGGCTCAGGCCGCCTTGGCGATGTCGCCGCGAGCGGCAGGACGGACCAACGAGGTGACGTTGATGCCGCTCAGCAGAACCCCATGCAATTCGACGCCAAAGCTGCGGACCCGCTCGATGATCAGCTTGTTGCGGCGAACCAGCGCGTTGTAACCAAGCACGGCCGGCACCGCCACCGCAAGACCGATGGCGGTCATGATCAGGGCCTCGCCGACCGGACCCGCCACCTTGTCGATGGACGCCTGACCGGCGATGCCGATGGCCACCAGTGCGTGGTAGATGCCCCACACGGTTCCGAACAGGCCGACGAAGGGTGCCGTCGAACCGACGGTGGCCAGGGTCGCCAGACCCGATTGCAACTGACCGACCACCCGTTCCACCGCATGCTGGATCGAAACCGTCACCCAGGTATGCATGTCGATGTTCTCGACCAGCGTGCCTTCGTGATGGTCCCGGGCCCGAAGGCCGACTTCGGCGACGTACCGGAAGGGGTTGTTCTCGGCCAGGGTCTCGATCCCGGCCTTCACCGATCCTTCGGCCCAGAACTTCCGCCCGGCCTGTCGGGCCTGGCTCATCAGCCGGGATTGCCCGAAGATCTTGGTCAGCAGGATGCTCCAGGTGGCCATGGACATCAGGGCCAGGATCACCAGAGTTCCACGGGCCACCCAGTCACCTTGCGCCCACAGGGCGTCGAGGCCATAAGGGTTGCTCACCATCTGCGTGCTGGTTTCGACACCCGGAACCGCCGGTTCGGGCGCGGGCGCGGCGGTCGCGGGGGCCAGGGCATCGGCTGTGGTGGAGGTTCCCGGTGTCGCATCGGCGGCCGGGAGCGTGGCGGGGGCCGCCGTCACCGGTTGCGCGGCGGTGGCGGGAACCGGGGCTGCGGGCTGGACCGGCGTGGCGGGCACCGCGGCGACCGGAGTCTGGGCCGGGGCAGGGGCCGGGAGCGTCGCAGGGGTCCGGGCGCCGGGGGCCGGGGCCGGAGACTCTGATCCCGGCGGTGCGGCCAATACGGACGACGACAACAGGCCGGTGGTTCCGGCAACGGCAATGGTAAGCAACAAGACCGCGGTGGCGGCGGTCAGACAGTTCGACCGGATCATGATAACTCCTTGGCCTCTCAAGAAACGAGACTGCTGGGATGCTGGCAATACGCCGGTATTCAGGATTCTGACAGGTCTTCTGTCATATCTTGCCGAGCCCGAATACCGGCCGGTTCACGGTACCTGGCGAAGGTCTGGACTATCTAAGGCTAGTCGATTTTCCATTCGTATCTCATGCGCGCCCACGACTGTTCGGGCTTGCCGTCAACGGTTCCGGGTTTGAAGCGGCACAGCGACAGGGCCTGCCGGGCGGCCTCGTCCAGCCGCTGATGTCCACTCGAGCCTTCGACCTTCGACCCGATCACCCGGCCGTCCACATCGATCAGGAATTGCAGCGTGACGATACCGGTTTCCTCGTTGCGCCTGGCCATCGGCGGATATTCCGGCGGCCGGCAGGAGTGAGCGGCGTCGACCACCGGCGGTACATGCACCGGCGCCGCGACCGGGGCCGGGGCCGGCGCGACCTCGCGAACCACCGGTGGCGGCGCCACCGGCTTTACGGTCGTAACCACGGTTATGGCGGTCGGCGGCGGCGGCTGCTGGATGTGAACCTCGGGGGGTGGAATGTAGGGCGGCGGCGGCGCCGCCAGCAGCGGCGGCGGGGGTGGGGGCGGCACCTCGGGGGGCGGCGGTTTGACCTCGTCGATGATCTTGGTTTCGATGGGCGACTGGATCACCTCGACCGCCTGCCGGGCCAACCCCGACGCCAGAAGGTAAATGACCCCGACATGCATCAGGACGACGATCGAGAAACCGATCCCCCGTCTCGACAAACCTTCCGACTGCTCGTAAGTCATCTGCGATCATTCCATTACTGAGAGAGACAGAGCGGACGCGCGGTCAGAACCGGAACATCTCCATGAGATCGCCGATCGCCGGACCGTTGGTGGGCACGTAGGGGGTGGCCGGCGCGGCTTCCGGGTTCGGCAGATTGTCGCGGCTGCGCGCGGTCAGCGGCGGCAGCCGCCAGTTCCGCTCGATGAATTTGAGGATCGAGACATGGTCGTAATAGGTATGGATGACCCGGCCGCCGCCGGCGTAGGGGGAAACCACGATCAGCGGCACCCGCGGTCCGTCGCCGAAGAAGTCCAGCGGCTGAATATACCCGGAGTCGTAGTAGCCGCCGCCCTCGTCGAAGGTAATCATGATGGCGGTGCTCTGCCATAATTCGGGGTGTTGCTGCACCGCCTCGATCAGCTTGCGGGTGAACCCTTCAAACAGATCAAGCTTGGACGAGGCCGGATGGCCGTCGTTGAGGGCGTTGGGTTTCACCAGCGAAACCGCCGGCAAGGTGTCGTGGGCCAGATCGTTGTAGAAATCCGGCAGGTCCTTGATCACGCTCTGACGCGCCGCCGGGTCGGCCATGACCTGGGTGGTGAACTGAGACGGGTTGCAGTTGTTGCAAAACAGCGGATTGGTGGGGTCGTTGACATACAGATTCCAGCTTTCGCCGTACCAGCGCCAGGAGACCTGGTGTTCGGAAAGCGCGTCGCCGATGGTCCGCAACCGCGACGGCGGCAGCACGAAGGGGCTCGATTTGTCCAGAGAACCGTCGCCGAGGTAGGCGGGATTGTAGTTGTTCAGCAGATAATAGTGGCCGGGCTCGCATTTCGGGTCGGGATGACCGGGCAGGGCCGCCAGATAGTCGAGAATGGCCGCCACTCCGGGCTGGCTGCGGTCCGAACAGTTGGCGTATGAGCCGCCGGCATAGCCATCCTGGGCATAGAAATTGTTGGTGCCGGGCTGCGGGTTGGGATTTTCGATCTGGTTGGCGGGCGGCACCGCAGGGTTGCCGGCGGCATCGCTGTACCAGATGGCATCGCCGGTGCCCAGCGCCACATGGTTGGCGCCGGTCCCGCCCATGATCGCCTGGTGATAATTATCGGCCAGGGCGTAGCGGTCGGCCAGGGTCTTCAGATACGGCAGATCCCCGTGGGCAATATTGTAAATACCCATGGCGTTGGAGCCCTCGCCGGTGCTGGCTTCGTTGAAGCCGGCGGGCTGCGGCTCGCCGTTGCTGCCCTTGCCGACCGAGGTTTCGATCCAGGGATAGAGGTCCGAAAGGCAGCCCGAGGGATTGGCCGACGTGGCATGGTCAACGGCGCAGTCCACCTGCTGCCACATCTGGAAAAAGCGATGGACCGGTCCGCCGGTATAGGCGTCGTAGGGCAGTGTCGGGGTCAGCGGATAGGGGCCGTCGGGCATCGGCTGCCCGGTGCGGTAGCGACTGTCCACGGAATTCTTGGGCAGGCCGGTGGCCCCGGTGAGCAGCAGGCCGACGCTGTCAGAAGGCAGTCCGGTTCCGAGCATGGCCGCGAGCATGGCCGACTTCAGCGGCGGGCCGGCGGTATCGCTGCCTTCGGGTTCCGCCTCTTCGGTCATGGGCGGCGGCAGGTGGTCGTAGGGGGTCTTGGGCGCCGGCGCCAGGGTGTAGGTCTGCCGGTTTTCCGCGCGGTATTGCCGGGCCTGGGCGTAGTTGGGACCCGGGCCGCCGTCTTCCTGAACGATGCCCCGGGACAGCAGGTTGTCCACGGTCTGCCCCGACTGAGGCTGATAGGTGGCAAAAAGGTGGTCGAAGGTTCGGTTCTCACCGATGATGACGATGAGGTGGGTGATGGGTGTCGTCGTCGTTGGCGTCGTCAGCGTCGGTGTTGTCGGCGTCACCGGGGACACCGTGGACCCAGCGGGCGTTTCGGCCCCGGCCAGGGACGGTGTGGCGATCAACAGTCCCGGAATCAGGGCGTAAAGCGCCGTCCGGGCGAACCGGCGGCTCGCGGCAAAGGGAAAACTCATGAGATCGTCTCCTGTCAGGCCCACAAGAAACAGCGCCGGCATCCCGTCACCCGCCTTCACCCGGGAGTGAAGGCGGGCTCGGGGAGGACCGGATTTGCTTAGAATTTGGCGCTGATGGTGCCAAAGAACGCCCGGGGCGCCCCGACCTGCAAAGTCTGGAAGGTGCCGGCGGGATCGCTCATCGTGAAGCCGTTGGTGCCGATCGAGGAGTAGTACTGGGTGTTGAACAGGTTGGTGACGTTGAACTGAACCCGGATGTCATGCAGTCCGCCCAGGCTTTCGACGCCGTAACCGACCCCGACATCCCACAGCATGCGCCCCGATACCGAGTTGTCGTCGGTATAGGTGTAATACCGCTTGGACATGTAGTCGCCGGTCAGATTGGCGAAGAAGCCTTCGTGTTCGTAGCTCAGCTTGGTCTTGTACATGAACTCGGGCGAGTCGACCACGATCTTGTTGGCGGTATTATAGGTGACGCCGCCGCTGGTGACGTTGTTGTCATAGCTCGAATGGTCGTAACCGGCGCCGTTGTACCAGGTGAAGCCGGGCAGGAAGTGCCATGAACCGGCGATTTCGACACCGTTGGAGGTCACGCTGCCGACGTTGGCCAGGGTGTTGGGGCAACCGACGATGCCGGCACATTCGGCGATGGCCAGCAACCGGTTTTCGAAGTTGACGTGGTAGCCGACGAGGTTGGCCGTGACCGGGCCGCGCTTCAGGCGGTAGCCGACTTCTTCGGTATAGGAGGTTTCGGGCTTCAGGCTGCCCTTGGTGGCGTCGAACACTGCCTGGCTTTCCTGGAACGGCGAGGCGCCATAGCCGGGGCCACCGGCCTGGAAGCTGCGCATGTTCTCGGCGGCGTCGGCGAAGACTTCGTCGTTGGGGGTGATCTGCCAGTTGATGCCGGCCTGGGGCAGGAACGGTGACGAGGCGTCGATGCTGCCGCTGGCGTAACCGGTGCCCTGGACCAGCTTGCCGTCGATGTCGGTGCGGATGGCCTTGAAACCGGCACTGGCGGTCACGGTGTCGGTGATCTTGTAGGTGTCCTGGATGTAGCCCTGGAGCACATTGATGTCAAAGTTGAACGCCCACTGGGTATAGAACGAATTGTTCGGGAAGTCATAGAGGTCGTAAACCGGTGAATCCAGGGTGGTTGCATAGAAACGGCGGGCAAGGTCAAAATTCTCTTTTTCGTACCAGACGCCACCGGTAATGTTATTGGGACCGTTGTCGTAGCTCAGGGAGGACAGCAGACCGCCGCGGGCCAGCGTGTATTCC
The DNA here is from genome assembly GCA_003165295.1 of Rhodospirillales bacterium. GTDB lineage: Bacteria > Pseudomonadota > Alphaproteobacteria > Azospirillales > Azospirillaceae > BOG-933. Next base: position 17,904 of record PLTC01000142.1, read on the forward strand.
GAGGTCCGCAACGAGATCGGCGACCCGTCGGGGGACGCCTGGTACGGCGTGAACCACAGGCCGCGACCGTCATCGTTATGACCGTAGAAGGTGGTCTTCCAGTTCAGGGCGTCGTTGAGCGCGGCGTTGAAGGTCGCACCGCCCAGCAGGTCCTTGCGCAGACCCGAACCGCCGTAATAGGCGGCATCGAGCGGGTACGAGGTGGTGTTCTCGCCATGGGTGTAGATGCCCTGGGCCGCGGCAACCGATGTCGCCCAGTTGCCGTAATTGTCCCAGCCGTAGCCGAGCTTGTCCTTGTACTCCTTGGACAGGTCCTGGTAGTCGGCTTCGGCCCGGTCCGAGTAATTCAGGAACGCGGTCAGCGTATTGTCGCCAAAGGTTTGAACCAGCTTGGAATTGAATTGCAGATCGTGCTGGCCGCCAACGCCCTTCCACTTGTCGCTTTCCTGGTTGGCGATGGACAACGCGAACTTGGTGTCGCTCGGCAGCAGGCCGCTGTCGACCCGGGCATAGGTCCGATAGTCGGCGTTGGAGCCGAACGACTGCGCCAGCGAGCTGGTGAAGGTGTCGGCCGGGTCGATCGAGATGAACTGCAAGGTGCCGCCGAGATTGCTGTTCGACGCGGTGCCGAGCGCACCGGTTCCCTGCGACAGGACCGCCTTGCTGATATTCTCGTTGATGATGGCGCGGCTGATGTGCAGACCGTTCCAGTTGCCGTAGGTCATGTCACCCAGCGGAACATCGTCGAGGGTGAATCCCAACTGGTTCTGATTGAAGCCGCGAACCGAGATGCGGGTCGCCCACTCGTAGGCCCCGTAGGTGTCGGCGGAGGTGTAGTTGACACCCGGCAACTCGGAAATTGCCTTGATCGGAGAGGTGCCGGGCGCGGCATCCTGCAAGGTCTGCTGATCGATCGACTGAATCTGCCGGGTCGAACCCTGGGCATAGACCGTGATGGTCTCGACCGCATCGGGGGCCGGGGCCGCCGGCGGAACGGTGTCGGCCTGCGCACCGGCAACGCCGAAGGCGATCATGCCGAAGGTCGAAAGGCCAACCGAAAGACTGAATTTACTCATAGAACCCCCACAAATGTATCGCCATAAGACATGGCAAGCGGAGCCGATCTTCGAAAAACGCAACAAAACACCGTTGCGGACCCTGGAAACCCAGTTCCGGCGCAAATATCAAAGACACACAGGCGGACACTGACGTTTCTTTTTTCTTTACCGGCAACTCGCTGTTGGCCAGGAAATTTGATTTCCCGGTGGCTAAGTCGCGAGAGGCTGTAAAGGAACAGAATGACGGTTAGCCTTCGATACAATGAACTTTAAATGACCGTGGTTAGGCCGTGGTAAAATTACAACTATTTTCCCGAAGGCCCTGTTGCGGAACAGGTGCTCACCAGTGACTGGAGCTGTGGTTGCGGTATTGGGTAATGGTGAGATTTTAGGCGAAATATCGTAATGCGAATACTGTAGATCCAATCATCAAATATTGAGTCCTTGCGGGCTCCTGGGACGCCCTCCTGATCGGGGGACGATGCCAGGGCCGAACCCGGGCGGGAGCGGAATCGGGTTCATCTTCTCGCGAGAGGACGGTGGCAGCCGACCAAACCCCGTCGTCGGCGAAGCCGGAGGGGCGATAACGGCATGATAACTGGCCATTTCGTTTCCGTCCGGCATCGCCGCGCCGGCGCCGGGCCGCCGCCCGTCACCGCGCCGTCGGCGAATGGACGGGGTGCAAGCCGGAAAAGAGATGAGGGGCCGGGGAGTTGGTGGGGTGCGGTCCCCGGCGCGTTCTAGGGCGCCATCAGGGGCAGCCGCACATCCATCACCTCTTCCTCGGTATTCATCCGTGGGATGAAGCCGAGGCGGCGGGTGAGGCGCAGCATGTCGCGGTTGTCGGGCAGGACCTGACCGGCAAGCTCCCCGGTGCCGCGGCTCCGGGCATAGCGGATCATCTTGCCGAGCAATTCCCGGCCGAGCCCGAGCCCTTTGAGATCGGAGCGGACCACCATCGAGAACTCGGCGACGGCATTGTCCGGGTCGGTGATGTCGACCACACCCAGCGTTTCGGGCTCGTCGTCGGGGCCGGGACCGGGGGCCACGGCGACGAAGGCCATCTCCCGGTCGTAGTCGATCTGGGTCATGCGCGCCATCTGGGTGTGTTCCAGGCGACGCACGAAACCGAAGAAACGGAAGCGGATGTCTTCCGGGCTCAGGCGGGCGATGAGGGTGTGGTGGGCGGGCTCGTCCTCGGGGCGGATCGGCCGCAGCAGCACCGACCGGCCATCACGCAAGGTCACGGTTTCTTCCAGGTCCCGGGGATAGGGCCGGATGGCCAGACGGCGATGGGGTTCTCCGGTCATGACCGCGGCACGCAGGGTGACGCCCAGTATCCGCAGGCCCCGGGCATCGGCTTCCACCGGATTGAGGTCGAGGTCGACGATTTCCGGCAGGTCGATGATCATTTGCGAGACCCGGACCAGGGCGCGGTTGATCGCCGCCAGTGCCGGAGCGGCGGAGTCGCCGCCGGCCGCCAGGGTCCGGTGGATGCGGGTCCGGGACATCAATTCCCGGGCCAGCGGCGGGTTGAGCGGGGGCAGCGCGACGGCGATGTCGCGGGCAACCTCGGCGGCGTCGCCGCCTTCGCCGAACAGGATCACCGGTCCGAACACGGCGTCGGTGGTCAGGCCCAGGATCAGCGGGCGGGGCGGCAGTCCGGCGGTCGGCGCGGCGGTGGCCAGGCCATAGGCGGAGAGGATGGCCACCGCCTCCACCTGATCGAGCGTGCCGCGGCCGTCGGCCAGCGCCCGGCCGATGATCGCCCGGGCGCGGTGAAGGTCGGGCGCAAAGTCGGTGGGGATCGAGGGCGGCATTTCGATCAGCATCGCCTGATTGCGCCGGTGCTCCAGCACCTGGAGGAAGGCCCGGGCCGCCCGGGCGGGGGTATCGTAGGTGGGGATGCCGGCGCGGATGAACCGCTGGCGCGCGGCGGCGGCGGTTTCGTCGCCGACCCAACTGGTCACGACATTGCCGCCGACCTTGCCCACGGTCTCGATCACCGCCGCCGCCGTGGCCTCGGGCGAAACCACGCCGGAAGGCGCGTGGACCACCAGGATGCGGTCGAGGTCGCGGTCTTCGAGCAGGATGCGCAGGGCGGCGGCATAGCGGGGGCCGTCGGCATCGATCAGCAGATTGATCGGGTTGGTGCGCGACCAGGCGAAGGGCAGGGCCTGATCGAGACGGGCGAGGGTCGGCTGGGACAGCACCGCCAACTCGCCCCGGGCGGCCAGCAGGTCATCGATGGCGATGGTGGCCAGGGTGGCGTTGTTGGTCAGGATGGTCAGCCGTTCGCTGCGCACCGGCCGGGCCGCGGCCAGCGTCTCCACCGCCCCGAACAACTCGTGCAGGAAGTCCACCCGCAGCACGCCGGCCCGCCGCAGCGCCGCGTCGGCCACATGGTCGGGGGTGGCCAGGGCCGCCGTCACCGAGGCCGGGGCGCCGGGAGCGGGCGTGATGCGCGGTCGCTTGATGCACAGCACCGGCTTCAGTCGCGCCGCCGCCCGCAGCGCCGACAGCAGGTTGCCGCGGTGCTGGAGGTCTTCGATGAACAGCAGGATCGCGCGGGTCCGGGGATCCCGGGCCAGGTAATCGATGGCGTCGTCATAGCCGATATCGGCGCAGTCCCCCAGCGACAGGCAGGCGGAAAAGCCGATATTCTTCGGCCGTGCCCAGTCGAGCACAGTCCCGCACAGGCCGGCCGAGCGGCAGACGAAGCCCAGTTTGCCGGGCAGCGCGTCGATATGGGAGAAACTGGCGTTCAGGCGATGGCCGGGCACCACCAGCCCCAGGCAGTTGGGACCCAGCAGGCGCACCCCGGCCGCAGTGGCGGCATGGCGGATGCTGTCGAACAGCGGCGGCCCCTGGTGTTCGTCACCGTGGCCATAGGCGCCGGTGATGGCGATGGCCGCGCGCACCCCGCGCCGCCCCAACTCCACGATCTGTCCGGCCACCGTGTCCGATGGGCTGCAAATCACCGCGAGGTCCGGGACCAGCGGCAGGCTGGCGATGTCGGGGTAACACAGCACCCCGGCGACATGGGTCCGGTTGGGATTGACCGGCATGATCGGGCCGTCGAAGCCGCCGGCCAGCAGATTCCGCATCACCACCGCGCCCGCCCGTTCCGGTCTGGTCGAGGCGCCGATGACCGCGACCGATCCGGGCTGGAACAGGCGGTTCAGGTGACGAAGGCTCATGGTGCCGCCGCGGCGGGCTTCGGGGGGGCGTCAAGGGCGCCCAGCCCCTTGAGCGCGTGGCCGAGAACCGCGGCCGGGCCTTCGAGGCCACTGGCCGAAGCGCCGACGAAGACCTCGGGCAGCCGCAGACCGGTCAGCAATTCGGGCCTGCGCTCGACCACCTCCAGAATGCTTTTGATCGCGTTGAGTTGGAACACCCGGTCTTCGCCCAGCACCGCGGTCTGCGCCTTTTGACCCAGCGCCATCTCTTCCAGGAAATGGCGCTCGGCACGACCCTCGGCGGCGCGTTGCAATTCGCGCTGTTCGGCGACCCGGACCGCAATCTGAGCGGCCACCAGATTCGGCTGCTGGTCGGCGGTGGCGCGGGCCTGTTCCCGCTCCTGGCGCTGGACCTGCGCCAGTCTTTCCTCTTGATAGGAGTGGGTGAGCTGACCGGCCAGTTGTTCGCGCTGGCGGGCGACCAGCAGTTCCGGCGGAATCGCCGGCTCGCCGAGCCGGATTTCCTTGATCTCGATCCCGGCCTTGCGGCCCTCGACGCGCACGCGGGCTTCGATTTCCCGTTCCAGGGCGTCGCGGTTCTCGATCAGGTCGAGGACTCTGGTGGGCCGGGTCGTCTTGCTGACGGTTCCGTCGGGCTGGGCTTCGTTGATGGTGAGCGACGAGCCGATGACGTTGCGCACCACCGAGCGGATGATCGGCGTGATCACCCGATCCTCGACCTCGCGCAGGCCGCCCACCGAGGCGACCACGAAGGGCGCCCATTCCGGCGGCGCCTGGGTCAGTACCCGCAGTTCCTGGGGCACGTCCCAGCCCTCGACCTTGACCCAGATGGCCCGGTCGGCAAAGACCTTGGGGTCGAACGGCTGGTCAATTTCACGCAGGCGCTGAGTGATGTTGCCCTGCTGGTCGATGGAAAGATCGATCATCCGCTTGGTGAAACCGCCCCGGTACTCCCATGCGGCGAGGCGGGTGTCGACCAGGGTCACGTCATAGGCGTCGCGGTTGAGGAAATAGTCGCCCGGGGTCAGCGGGTCCTTCCATACCCCGCGGCAGCCCACCGGCACCAGCTCCACCGCCAGCGCCCCCGGTTCGGGATTGACCTGAAGCGGCCGGCAGTCGTGGCCACGTTCGTTGACGGTGGAGCGCACGACTCCGACATGGCCCGCGGGAATCTGAGTGACCGCGGTATTGATGCCTTCGGAAACCTCGCTCAGGCCCTTGTCGTTGTAGGTCTGGTCGACGCCCCGGCTTGAGCCGACATGGACCTCGAACAGGTAAAGGTTCAAGGCGTAGCGGCCCGGCTTGAGAACCGACATCTGCAAACCGCGCTGGCCACCGTGAGAGAGGAAATACTCGGCATTCAAATACTTCGCGGCTTCGCTCTCGGGTTCCGGCCACCGGTCGGCGATGATCGCGTCGGTGCCGAGTGGTGCGCCGTCGAGAGCCACGATGCGTCCGTAAAAGCCCGAGGGCACCGTGACCATGGGCAGAATTTCCACGTCGTAAAGGACCCGGATCAGCGGAATGAAATGGAAACCGGGGGTCAGCGTGTACGCCTGATAGCCGTTTTCGCCCCGGGTGGCGATGATGTGGCCATCGGCGAGATTGTGGCCAAGATAGATGCGCTTGAGATGGCCAACGCCGTCGGCCGGAACAAACACGTAAGAGGTACCGGCGATCGCCCAAAGGGCGATGACGCCGAGACCGAGTCGAACCAGCAGCGCCGCCAGGCCGTTGAAACGGGACATCAGGGATGGCGGCATCAGGGACGGCGCCAGTGCCGCGAGGACGATCGCCAGCGCGGCAAAAACGATCATCAGCATGGAATCGTCTCCTGCTCTTCGATTCGGTTTCGGTGTCCCGATCTCCGTGCCGTGGCGGCCGGATCGGGATCACCATACACCGAACAGGTCCGGGTCGTCTCTCTGTGCTCCGCCGTTCCGGGTCCTCATCCGGTCAGACTGGCGGTTTGGACGTTCAACCCTGGCGAATGCGCCGCAGGAAGACCTCGGTCTCGCGGTTCAGGTCGTTGGCGGTCTTGGAGAGCGAGCCCGCTTCGGACGAGACCTGGGAGGCGGCGCTCAGGGCTTCGGACGCCGCTTCGGTGACGCCGGTAATGCTGCGCACCACCGCTGAGGTACTGGCTCCGGCCTCTTCGACATTCCGGGCGATTTCCCGGGTCGAGGCCTGTTGCTGTTCGACCGCGGAGGCGATGGCGGTGCTGACCTGATTGATTTCGGCAATCGTCATGGCAATTTCAGTAATCGCGGCGGCGGCCTGGTCGGTTGACTTCTGGACCGAGGCGATCTGCTCGGTGATTTCGTTGGTGGCCTTGGCGGTCTGGTTGGCGAGACTCTTGACCTCGCCCGCGACCACGGCGAAGCCTTTGCCGGCGGCACCGGCCCGCGCGGCTTCGATGGTGGCGTTGAGTGCCAGCAGGTTGGTCCGGGAGGCAATGTCGGTGATCAGTTTCACGACCTTGCCGATCCGGCCGGCGGCCTCGGTCAGGCCCTGGACGATCTGGTTGGTGTTCATCGCCCGTTCTTCGGCGAGGCGGGAGGTGGTGCTGGCCTGGGTGACCTGGCGGTTGATCTCGCTGATGGAGGCCGCCAGTTGTTCGGCGGCGGCGGCGACCGTGGCGACGTTGGCGGCGGCATGGCGGGCGGCGACGGCGGCTTCCTTGGCCTGGTCCGAGGTCTGGTTGGCGACGGTCGCCATGGACTCGGAGGCGCCGGTCATTTCGGTGGCCGAAGAGGCGACCTGTTCCACAAAGCTGCCGAGCTGGCTTTCGAAGTCGGCGGCGACACCCACCATCAGGTCGTGACGGTCGCGCTCGGCCTTCAGCTTCCGCTCTTCTTCCCGGTGTTCCAGTGCCTGGCGTTCTTCGATGAGGGCGGCAAAGGTGCCGAGGGAGTCCACGATATCGCCCAGTTCGTCGCGACGGCGCAGGGATCCGACATCGACCGAGCCCCGGTTCTGGGCCAGTTGCAGGGTGGCGGCGGCGATGCGGCGGATGGAACCGGCGGTGTTCCGCCCGACCAGCCAGGCCAGGATGGCGACCGCGAACGCCACCGCCACCGTGGTCCAGATCGAGAGGCGCCCCAGGTGACTGGCATCATCGCTGCTGTCGCGGGCCAGCCGGCGCGAATCGGTGGTCGCCTTGGCCAGCAGGGCGTCACCGGTTTCGGCCAGGGTGGTAAAAATCTTTTCAAACGGTCCGATGAAGTAGGCGGCGGCGGCAAAATCAACGTCGAGCATCGACGAAACCACGTTGATCGCGTTGCTCAGATCGTCCACCTGCTTGAGCGCGGCATTGATCGACGCCCGGTCCGCCCGGTCGGCAAAATTATCCCGATAACGGATAAAGCCGGCCGCCAGTTGTTTCACGTCGTTCTGAATCTCCTGGATGCGGGTGGCGCGGACGGTGGCGTCCAGCGGCGTGGCGGCCTGTTCGGTCAGCAGGTGATTGAGGGTTGCATCGATCTTCTGCGTCTTCTCGGTCATGGCGGAAAGAACATTCGATCCCTCCATGTTGTGGTCGATAATGATGCCGATCCTGTCGGAGATTCTCTCCAGACCGTTCTGGGAAACGATACTCAAACCGACGATCAGGATCACCGCCACTGCCGGCGCGATGGAAAACTTGGCAATGAACGGAACGTCGGCAAGCGAGCAGCGGAGCTGGGTCATGGGCCTGTTCCCTGTGGCTGGGGCAGATCAAGAAGAGACGGACACGTTTCGGTGAAAGAGTCTGCCCACAAAACGAAAAGCGCCTTAGACACCTTGGTATTTGGGGTTGAAAGAGCCAAAAGCGCAACCGATCAGTTAGATATGTCGCGCCTTTGGCTCGGGGCAGGAGGCTTAGAACTTCATTCCCACGGTCACGAAAGCCTGGCGTTCGACCGCCGGGCCGCTGGTATAGATGGTCTTTTCGGCTTGTAGGTTGGTGGCGCTGACGGCAATCCACGCCTTGTCGGTGACGTTGAAGGCGACACGGGCATCCAGGGTTGCGTAGCTGGGGACAGTGTAGACGGGATATAAGAGCCCTCCGACCTCCCGGGCCACCGGCATCTGGTAGGACGTCGAGTAGCGTCCGAACAGGTCGAAGTCCCAGCGGTCCAGGGTATATCCAACCCGGCCAGTGAGCAGATTGTGCGGTGCCCCGCCTTCGTAGAGGATTGGATAGGCCAGCCCACTGCTGTTCACCGTCAGGTGATCGCTAATGTATTCCAGGCGGTAATTGCCGCCCCAACGCCAGTTGCCGTTCTTGCCATCCACGCCCAGTTCCCAACCCCAGGCGTCGGAATTACCGACATTGACGTATTTCAGGGTCGCACCCGAAGCGGCAAAGTTGGGGTACGATACCAGGTCGTCGTTAGTTTGATAAAACAGCGATGTCGTTACCTTCGTGTGATAGTCGGGCAGGTCCCGCGTATAGCCAAGTTCGTAATTGGTTACCACGCTGGGATTCAGGTCAGGATTTCCCGCCTTCCAGGCTACTGTTGCACTTTGCAGCAGAGCATATTCGTACAGGCTGGGAATCTGCATGCCGCGGCCGAAGGACGCCCGCAGCGTATCGACATCGGTCAGCTTATAGACCGCCCCTGAATTGGCACTGAGTTTGGTGAAGCTGCGATCGTTGAAGTCGGCATTGGTCAGGGTCGGGGCGGCAAGCGCCGTCGTTGCAGAAGGCCAACTACCGGTCCGCGATAATTCCAGGTGGTCGAGACGAACCGCGTTGGTCAGGTCGAGTTGTGGCGTGACCTGCCAGTTCCACATGGCTGACGGGGAATAGACCGCGTAACTGATCTGGCTACCGCTCACATCGATGGAGTTAATATTACTCTCACGATATTCCGCAGCGACCCGAAAGCTGTGTGAACTTCCGACGTTAAACAGATCTTGGACTTTGGCATCAGTGAGACCATCTACGACATCATAACGGGGGTAGGTGTAGAAAGTCCAGGCAGCATGGTCCCAGTTATGGTACACGACGGCATCGATCAGTCCAAGCCCGGTATTCGCACTGATGGACCCTTTGAGCGAGTCGGTCCATGTTTGAGTTTTATATCCCCGGTAATCATCCCCGAAGATAAGCTGATTATGATTGGTGGTATGGGTATATTCAAGGCCAGCCTGGGTATCGTCATTGATCTGAAGCAGGCTGTCCATACTGACATTCAGATTCGTAATCGTGTCCGGTGGGGTCGTATAGGTATTGGCGCTGCTGCCATTGATGTTGAAAGGGCTGCTGCTGCTACTGGTATCGAAAGCGTTTTCCCTCCCGTATCCGGCCGAGAGGCGGACGCCCAGCGTCTTCTCAATCTGGCCGGTGGCTACCGCCGAGCCCGCGACGGTTGATTGCGTCCCGCCGCGCAATTCGACTTCGTCGACCTTGTCATAGAGGGGGTTATACGTGACGATGTTGATGACGCCGCCGGCGGCATTGAAGCCGAAGAGGGCCGAGTTGGGACCCTTGACCACCTCGATCTGGCGGATCTCGGCCAATTGGACCGGCAGCGCCGCCCAGTCGGTAAAGCCCCGATAATCCAGATACACCTGCCGGCCGTTGATCAACACCAGCAGCCGTGACGAATAGGCCTGGTCGTAGCCGCGGGCGCCGACGTCGCTGACCCCGTTGCTCCATTCCCAAACGTCAAGATCGGTGTATTCACCCAGGATGCCCGGAATATCGACGGCCGCCGCATGGTGAATCTGGTCGGCGGTGATGATGGTCATGGCCATCGGCACGTCCGAGACCTTCTGCGGGGCACCGGTGGCGCTGGTCGTCACCGGTTCGCCGAAGGCTTCTTCCAAGGCCCCGTAATTGACCGCTTCGGCTTGAGCCGACTGGGTGGAAAGGCCCACCGCAAGCGCGCCAAGGGCGCACAAACTTAACTTCCTCGACATTTTTCGTTCCCCTGATTTTCGGAATATCCTGCGGCGGCGGCGATCAGACGCCGGTCATCATCATGCGGAAGGTCGGCTGGAACTCGATTCCGGCCCCTTGAGCCACCGCGCTGTTGAAGAGAATTTCCACCTTCGGGCTGGTCCGCACCGACAACACGCACTTGCCGCCCTTGGCGCAGGTCGGATCCGTGGACATGGTGAGCATCTTGCGGGCCTGTGCGGTGGCCGCCACCGCGTCCAGTTCGGCCGGCGGCAACCCGACCGTGACGATCACCACCCGGGCGTCCAGGCTGCCGAGGTCGCTCTGGCTGTACAGCCTGGCCACCGGGACGATCGGGCCGCCCTGGGCTGCGTCCAGAAAACCCTTGAGCGTCTCCGCTTCCTTCTTGGAATCGCCATTGGCGGCATCGAAGACGATGGCCACGGCGACCGTTCCCGAGACCGGGGGGGTCAGGAAGCCGACGACCTTGAGCATCAACTGAACGTCTTTGGCCGTGACGTCGGCATGGGCGGCCGGCGTTCCCAGCAACAGGGCCCCGGCCACGACCGCCAGTGACGCGAGGCCGGTGCGTCCCAGCGAACGGAACGCCCGTGCCCATCCCGAACCTGATCGGGTCGCCGTCGGGTGCGATAATTTACGTGTCATTTTTTCCCCCATATTTTCAACTTAGGATTGCCATCGCTCTGGAAACCGATCCAGAGAAATTCGAATGGTATTGGGTCACCGATAGAACCTTTGTCTGTTAAGGAACCACTTATGCCGCGGCAGTCACTTGAGCGTGCGTTCATCAGGTATTCTCCCGACAGTTCCGCGAAGCATGCAGTCGCCGAAGGCAGGCCAGCACCAGGTAATCTGGCATCCGAAATATAGTTATAAAGGAAACCAATTAGACTTCAGTATTGTCCGGTTGGATCCGGTGATAGGATATGTTGTCGAGAGGTAAGCAATTCGTGATCATGGTAATGCCGTATAAACCTTGGCAGTTTTCGTTTCAAGCACTTTTTTACTCGAATTTAGTTGATTTAAATCTACCATTTGGCCTTCTGCGGAGGCCATATCGGAATTTCTTGGCGCGGATTGAGACGATTAGGACAGGTAAACAACTAAAACTAGTCGCTTTGATTATTTAAGTTGTGTCAGGCGTCGCAATTTATGCGCCGGCATAAGCCATTCAAGGGAACGGCAACAGGCCAAGGCTGTATGATGACATAAATGACACATAATTCTGGCCGTGCCCGTGCGGCATCGAACCCAGACTGGCACGATATGGATATTATTCTCTCTAATGGCCGGCCTTGGGGATGCGACAGCCGGCGAACCGGCCGCAGACGGAAACCACCGCCGCGGCTCACCGTTCCGGTTGTCAGGCGACCGGAAAAGCCGGAAGATCGGGGCGCCGGCCCCAGGGGGCGCGGTGTTTCAACGGGGGACGCCGGGCCATGACCGCCACCAGGGAAAAGCTGGCGCTGGGGTTGCAGTATCATCGGGCCGGTCGGCTGGCCGAGGCCGAAGGGCTGTATTGGGAGGTGCTGACAGAAGATCCCGATGACGCCGACGCCCGGCACCTGATGGGGGTGCTGGCCCACCAGATCGGGCGTGACGATGTGGCCATCGGCTACATCGAGAGTGCGCTGGCGCTCAGGCCCGACCGGCCCGACTTTCACAGCAATCTGGCCGAAGCCTATCGGGCGCTGGAGCAGTACGACGAGGCCGCCGCCCATTACCAACAGGCGTTGCTGCTGGAGCCCGACTTCGCCGATGCCCACAACAATTATGGCCTGCTGCTTCAGATCCAGGGGCAGCCGGAACAGGCGATCGGGCATTATCGGAGAGCCCTGGACCTGGTGCCGGACTTCCCCGAGGCGCATAACAACCTTGGCAATGCCCTGAAGGAGCAACGGCGGCTGGATCAGGCGGCGGCGGAGTACCGGGCGGCGCTGGCGCTCCGGCCGGCCTTTGCCGATGCGCACGCCAATCTGGCCGATACCCTGATGGAACAGGGCCGGCTCGACCAGGCGGTGGCCCATTTCCGTCAGGCGCTGGCCTTCCGGCCCGACTTTCCGGTCGCCCGCTTTGGCCTGTGCATGGCCCAACTGCCGGTGCTCTACCGGACCGAAGCCGAGATCGAGGAACGGCGCACCGCTTACCGCCGCCACCTGCTGGAACTGCACGAGGCGGTGACCGCAGAAGGCGCGAATCCGGCCGGGTTCGCTGCGGCGGTGGGGTCGCACCAGCCGTTCTTTCTGGCCTATCAGGGGCGCAATGATCGCGATCTCCAGGCGATCTATGGCGAACTGGTGGTGCGGGCCATGGCCGCGCGCACGCCACCGGCGCCGGTGCGGCCGCCACCCGCCGCCGGCCAGCGACTCCGGATCGGTATCGTCAGCGGATATTTTTTCAACCACTCAGTATGGAAAATGCCGGTCCGGGGCTGGCTGACCCAGCTTGACCGCGAGCGATTCGAACTGTTCTGCTACCATACCCGGCTGATCCGGGATGCCGAAACCGATCTGGCCGAGCAGACCGCGGACAGCTTCGTCCAGGGGCCGCTGCCGCTCGACCGCTGGCGGGCGCTGATCCTGGCCGACGCGCCGGATGTTCTGATTTATCCCGAAATCGGCATGGATCCGGTCACGGTACAACTGGCCTCCCAACGGCTGGCCCGGGTTCAATGTACCTCTTGGGGCCATCCCGAAACCTGCGGTTTGCCGACCATCGACTATTACCTGAGCAGTGCGTTGATGGAGCCGCCGGACGCGGATCAGCACTACACCGAGACTCTGGTCCGGCTGCCCAACCTGTCGGTCTGGTACGAACCGCCGGCCGGCCCCGATCTGACGGTGACCCGGGCCGAATTCGGACTGCGCCCGGGGGCGGTGGTCTATTGGTGCTGCCAGTCCTTGTTCAAGTATCTGCCCCAGGACGATGGGGTGTTTCCGCGCATCGCCGCGGCGGTGGGCGACTGCCAGTTTGTCTTCCTCGGTTACCAGGGCGGCGACCATGTGGTGTCGCTGTTCCGGGAGCGGCTGGAAGCGGCGTTTGCGGCTGCCGGCGCCCGTGCCGCGGACCACTGCGTGTTCCTGCCCCGACTCGATGCCCAACGCTTTGTTGCGGTGGGCGGTCTTTGCGACGTTTACCTCGACAGCATCGGCTGGTCGGGAATCAACACCACCCTTGAGGCGGCGCTTGCCGACCTGCCGGTGGTCACGGTGCCGGGTGCCTTGCTGCGGGGACGGCACAGCATGGCGGTGCTTCGGATGATGGGCGTGACCGAGACCATCGCAGAGACGGTGGACGACTACGTGGCGTTGGCGGTGCGGTTGGGCACCGATGCCGAATGGCGCACCGCGGTCCGGGGCAGGATGGCGGCGGGCCGGGAGCGGGTGTATCGCGACCCGGAGTGCGTGGCGGCGCTGGCGGCGTTCCTGGTCGGAGCGGTTGCCCGCTGAGCCGGAGAGGGATCCCCCCTGGCCCATGGCCCGCCGTTCGCCCTATCGTCGCATGATCTGGCCCGCCCTGCTGGCGGTGGCGGCCACTACGGCGGCGTTGCCCGGCATGACCCCCGGTTGGGAGGACAAGTGGTTGGGGGTGGACGGCCGGGAGTTGTTTCACCAGGGCGCGGCGACCGTGGCCTGGCTGTCTCTGGCCTGGTTCGGCTCGCGGTTGTTCCACGCGGTGGTGCGAAGCGGTGAGCCGTCGGTGCCGCGGCTGCTGGGCGACATCGTGGCGATTCTGCTGTTCGCCGTGGCCGGTATCCTGATTCTCGGCGGCGTTTTTCATCAGCCGATCGGGGCGCTGGTCACCACCTCGAGCGTGGTGGTGGCGGTGGTCGGCTTTTCGGTGCGCGAACTGATCGCGGACCTGTTCGCCGGCATTTGCATCAATTTGGAACGTCCCTACGGTCTTGGCGACTGGCTGGAGGTGAGCGACCTTGGGCCTGCTGGCAAGGTGGTTGAAATCAACTGGCGCGCAACCAGACTGGTGACGTTGCGCGGCATTACCGTGGTGGTTCCGAATGGCGTGATCGCGCGCAGCCAGTTCAAGAACTACAGCACGCCAAGACGCTCATTTCGGGTTATTGTTACGGTTGTCCTTGACTATGACGTTCCGGTGGAGGTGGCGCGCAGGCTGTTGCTGGCCGCGGTACGGGGGGCGCCATTGGTTCTGTGCGAGCCGCCGCCCGATGTGATGCTGGACAGCTTTGGCGACCATGGCGTCTCGTATCTTGTGCGCTTTTGGGTTGCCGATTATGAACCGATGGTGCTGACGCGCGATCAGGTGCTGGCCGGCATCCATCGCCATTTGCGGCTGGGTGGCGTTCCGTTGCGCCACGGCCGCCAGGACGTGACGCTGGCGCGGGCGACTCCGACGCTCGATGCCGATGCCCGACGGGTGGCGGTGCTGCGCCATGTGGAGTTGTTCCGGGCGCTGACCGGGGACGATGTCAGCGAACTGGCCGAGGCGCTGTCGGTGCGTCAGGTTCCGGCCGGGGTTGCGGTGGTGCATGCCGGAGAGGCCGGCTGTTCCCTGTTCGTGGTGGTCGAGGGTCTGCTCGAGGTCCGGGGCGAGGCCGGCGTGTTTGCCACTCTGGCTCCGGGCGAGGTTTTCGGCGAGATGTCGCTGCTGACCGGGGCTCCGCGCAGCGCCTCGGTGGTGGCCGCCACCGAGGCGGTGCTGTTCGAAATTTTCGACCACCAACTCCGCCCGATTCTGCACCGTCGCCCGGAGCTGGCCGGTGCGCTCGGCACCATCGTCGAAATACGCGAGAAGGCCAACCGCGACCGGACGCCGCCGGATCCCTGTGACGGACCACCGGCGGGGACCCTGCCGCTGCTGGCCTGTATCCGCGAGTTTTTCGGGTTGGCCCGGTGAGCTGACCTGCGGACTTTCGAGGCCGGGAACCAAAGGTGCCCGATGAATTTCTCGGACCGATGGCATTAAATCTCAATCACCATCTTTGGTCGATAATGACCGTGACTTAGAACGAGTAACGCGCGCAGATAGGCCGAGACCTTCTGGGCGGTTTCGGTGTGCTGGGACAGGCAGTGGCGCAGTTGATCGGCGATGCGCCGGGCTTCAACGACGTATTCGTCGGCGCCGTATTCGTCGCTGCCGGCGGCACCCCGGATCAGCCGCTCGGTGTCGGCACAATCCCTGGCCGGAACCACCACCTTGACCAGATCGTCGGCCGCGGTTGGCGGCGGTCCTGTCGACGGCTCCCGGGTTGCCGGTGCCGCACCGCTCCGCTGGCCAAAGCTCCGGCGGACATTCTGCTTGAGCCGGCGTTTGACCGGCTCCTCGATTTCCGGGGTGTTGTCAACCTCTTCAAACAGCAGGTCGAACAGGGTGGCGCGGTTGGGATTCTTATATTGCCGGCGACGCTCCCGGTCGTGCTCCCGCTGATTGGTCCAGCCGGAAAAATCCGTTGCCATCACCCGATCGGATGGCGGTATTCCCAAACTCGAAGAGCCGGAATCCGACCGTGCCATGGCTGTGGCCTTCGTCGCGGTTCTGGTGGAATGATAGCGCAAATCCTTCTAAGAGTAACCGCTTGCATTTAAGGATAACCGCTTCTTTTCCGATTTCAAGGGTCGTTGCCGGTGCCCGGCCCTGCGGTGGCCAGCAGGGCATCCACATCCAGGTGGCTTTCCAGATGATCGGCCAGCGCGTCGAGGGCGGCTTCGATGCCGGCCTCGAAGGCCAGCGACGACGGCGTTCCGCCAAGCCCGGCCAGCGTCGCGGCGCGGAAGGCGTCGTTGCGGAACAAGCCGTGGAGGTAGCAGCCGGCGACCTGGTGGTCGGCGGAGACCGCGCCTTCGTCACGGGCGTCATTGGCAAGGCGCAGCATCGGCCGGACACGGTCGGGACCGTCGGTACGGCCCATGTGCATTTCGTAGCCGGCGACCGGGGCGCCGGTGGCCACGTCGATGCCGGTGACCTCGCGCAACACCTTGTTCCCGGCCAGCACGGTGCCGACGCGCAGCAGTCCCAGGCCGGGGGCGCCGCCGGGCGGGCCTTCGACGCCGTCGGGGTCGTCAACCCGGAGACCGAGCATCTGGTAACCGCCGCAGATGCCCCAGACCCGTCCACCCTGGCGGACATGGGCCAGGATGTCGATGTCCCAACCCTGGGCCCGCAGAAACGCCAGATCGGCCAGCGTCGTTTTGGTGCCGGGCAGCACGATCAGGTCGGAACCGGCCGGAATCGGCTGTCCCGGCGTCACCAGGGTCAGCGACACCCCGGACTCCTGGGCCAGCGGGTCGAAGTCGTCGAAATTGGCGATTCGGGACAGCAGTGGCACCGCGATACGGACCCGGTTTTGGTCCTCGCCGCCTCGGCTCGGGGTTCGGGCATGGTGGCCGAGACTCATGGCGTCCTCGGCGGGCAGTCGGCCGGCTTCGTTTAGCCACGGCACCACGCCGAACGCGCGCCAGCCGGTCCGGCTGGTGATCGCGGTCAGGCCGTCGGCGAACAGCGTCGGGTCGCCCCGGAAGCGGTTGATGATGTAGCCCCGAATCTGAGCCCGTTCCTCGGGTGTCAACACCGCGTGCGTTCCGACCAGGCTGGCGATCACGCCGCCCCGATCGATATCGCCGACCACCACCACCGGCACCCGGGCGGCCAGAGCAAAGCCCATGTTGGCGATGTCCCCGGTACGCAGATTGATTTCGGCCGGGCTGCCGGCGCCTTCGACCAGCACGATGTCGGCTTCGGCGCGCAGTCGTTCGAAGCTCTCCAGCACCACCGGCAGCAAACCGGCCTTCAATCGCTGGTAGCTTCGGGCGTCGGCGGTGGTACGGACCCGGCCCTGCACCACCAGTTGGGCGCCGACCTCGGACTGGGGCTTCAACAGCACCGGATTCATGTCGGTGCGCGGGGCGACGCCACAGGCCCGGGCCTGAAGCGCCTGTGCCCGGCCGATCTCGCCGCCGTCGGCGGTGACCGCGGCATTGTTGGACATGTTCTGCGGCTTGAACGGCAGCACCCGCAGTCCACGGCGGGTTAATGCCCGGGCAAGGCCGGCCACCAGCAACGACTTGCCCACGTCCGAGCCGGTGCCCTGAAGCATCAGGGCACCGGCCCGGCGGGGGAGGGAAGGGTGACTCATGAACGATGGCTCATGACTGGTGGCTCATATCGTGGCGCCATGGCGTAACGCCTGGGGGTAACGCTCGGGCCAGCCGGTCCCAGGCGGTATCCGAAACAGGCAGCCCGAAGCGCAGCCAGCCGGGATGGCTCGCGAAACGGCGGATCAGGATGCCGGCGCGGCCGAGATGGTCGAACACCGCTTCGGCGTCCCGGGTCGCGGCCAGCCGGAACAACGGGGTACCCCCCAGTACGGCGAGCCCGCGGGCGTGCAACAAATCGTCGAGTCGGTCCGCGGCCGTGGCCAGCCGGACCCGGGTTTCGGCGAGCCAGGCATGGTCGGCCAGTGCCGCCCCGGCGATCGCCACCGCCGGGCCGCTCACCGGCCAGGGACCGAGGGCCTCGCGGAGGCGGTGCGCCTGATCCGGTGCGGCCAGCGCGAAACCCAGGCGGAGTCCGGCCAGACCGAAGACCTTGCCAAACGACCGCAGGACGATCAGTCCCGGCTGCCCGGTGGCAGCGGCGACGCTGACCGCGGGGACAAGGTCGGCGAAGGCTTCGTCCACCACCAACCGGCCGCCGCCGGCGGCCAGACCCGTCGCCAGCGCGATCAGCCGGTCGGGCGCGATCACCCGGCCATCGGGATTGTTGGGATTGGCCACCACCACGGTATCCCAGCATCCATGGTACAACGTCCCGGCGTCGGTGACGAGGTTGACCCGGTGGCCGGCGGCGGCCCAGCAGTGGGCATGCTCGGCATAAGTCGGTCCCAGCACCGCGACCCGGCCGGGCGAACACAGGCGCGGCAGCCATTGGATCAACGCCTGGGAGCCTGGCGCCACCGCGACATGGTCGGGGCCGGGCGCCCCGTAGGCGCGGGCGGCGGCGGCGGCCACGCCATCGATGGCGGCGGGGTCGGGCAGGCGTTGCCAGACCTCGGCGGCCAGCGGCGGCACCGGATAGGGCCAGGGGTTGATCCCGGTACTGAGATCGAGCCAGGGTTCGGGGGCGTCACGAAACCGGCGCCGTGCCGCGCCGAGATTGCCGCCATGGTCGGCGACCACCGTCGGGTCGGCGGTGACGGCTGCGGTGACGGCTGGGGTGGTAGGCATCGGTGGTGTCGTGACCGGGAAGAGGATGGGGGGGCGGCGATGGGGGCGGGCGAGCATAGCGTTGTGGTCCTGGCAGTGGCCATGGCTATCGACGGACTGATCGGGTATCCGGCGGTGCTGTTGCGGACGCTGGGCCATCCGGTGATGGTTCTCGGGGCGGTGGTCGGCTGGCTTGAGGCGGGATTGAACCGCCCGGACTGGAGTGACCGATGGCGGCGGCTGGCCGGGGTTGCCGCGGTGCTGGTGCTGATGGCGCTGGTCCTGGCGGTGACGGTGCCCCTGGCCCTGATCTGCCGGGGCTGGAGTCGGGATTGGGGCTGGCTGGTCGAGGCGCTGCTGGCCGCGACCCTGCTGGCCCAGCGCAGCCTGGGCGAGCATGTGGCGGCGGTGGCCGAGGGCCTTGATCAGGGCCTCGACGAGGGCCGGAGGGCGGTGGCGAGGATCGTCGGCCGCGATCCCAGGACTCTCGATTCGCCGGCGGTGGCCCGGGCAGCCATCGAAAGCCTGGCCGAAAACTTCTCAGACGGCGTGGTGGCGCCGGCGTTCTGGCTGGCGGTGGCCGGGTTGCCGGGCATCGCGCTCTATAAGGCGATCAATACCGCCGACAGCATGATCGGCCANNCGGCTCGACGATCTGGTCAACCTGCCGGCGGCGCGACTGACCGCGCTGCTGATCGCGCTGGGTGCGGCGCTGACACCCGGCGCCTCGGCGGGAGCGGCGCTTGGGGCCGCCTGGCGCGACGCCCGGCGTCACCGCTCTCCGAATGCCGGCTGGCCCGAGGCGGCCCTGGCCGGGGCGTTGGGCTTGCGCCTGGGTGGACCGCGGGTTTATGGCGGCGTCGCGGTCGAGGCGGCCTGGCTGGGCCGCGGCCGGGCCGAAGCCACCGTCGCCGATATCGAAGACGCGCTCGCCCTTTACCGCCGCACCTGTCTGGTCACGATGGCGCTGGTGGCCGGGGCCTGTGCCTGGCTGTCGGGCTGATGGCTGGACGCGAGGGCCTTTGCCCTTGGGCGGTGCCGTCTCGAGTCGACCGTTGGGAACCGGCGCTTCCGGTCGTCCACGTCGCGGACCGGCCGGTGGGGCTCTCTCCCATCGGCCGGAGAGGGGCGTCGGATCGGCATGGCCGACCGGCTTCGAGGTTCTGGCGTTTCCACCCTGGAACCGCCGGGCCTCATTCCCACATACATTCCATGCGGTCCGGCCGGGTGCATGATTGTTCCACCCCCGGGCCGCCGCCCTCGGGCAGGCGCGCGGGGTCCAATCCGCAGCAGTCGTGCCGGCAGGGCCATAGGGGAAGGGCGATTATGGCAGCAACCCCTTTCCCGGCTCGGACGGCGGCCGGCGTTGGCGACCGCCGTTCGCTTTTTTGGTGCCTGAATCCCAGTAACGACGCCGTTTTCCGGCGGTTCCGTGACCGGGGGCCTGTTCAATCGGGCTTACCCGGCCTTGCGGGTTCTGCTGTCGTGACCTTCCAGATGATCGGTGAGGATGGCGCGCAGTTCCTCAATATGACCCATGGTGCGTTGGTGATTGACCCCGACCACGCGCTTGATTTCGGAAACATCGGCTTCAAGCCGGGCTTGACCGGCTTTCAGGTCTGCCACGTCGACCACCAACGAACCGACCGTCGTCTCCAACGAACCGACCGTCGTCTCCAGCGAATCAATCCTTGCCCCGAGCCGCGCCTCCGCTGCCGACACCTCGGCCTTCACGTCGGCCTTGGTCGCCAGGGTGGGCAGAAAATCCAGAACCTGTTTGAGCAGGGCTTTGACTTCGTCATCGGCCATGATGGCGTACTCCGTCAATTGTTCGGTTGATGATACCGCTCCTGGCCATGGGTGGCCAGTAGGCATGAACCGGCGACGCCGGCCAAAGGGTCATCCGGGTGCCGGAGGGGCGTTGGCGGGCACCAATACGACGGAAGGGCAGCCTGCCGGGTCATCCGGGTGCCGGAGGGGCGTTGGGAAGCGGTGACATCGGATTGGCGCCTTCGGCTCCGACCCGCGGCCGGTGTTCGCATCCGGGGCGTTGCCGTCGGGGGGCGAGGGGGCATTGTTTCAGGTCTTTGTCTTGGGCGATGTCCGAGGGTATTCTCCGTGCCGCGAGCTTGGCCGGTTCGGTCGGTCATCGGGAAAATGTCGGGACAAGGGCGGTACCGGTTCGATATGACGATCAGCGTGAGCGCATGGTCCCCCGCCGCGTCGGCGGCGCCGGGGGCAGAGGAATATTTCATCGTCGTATCGCCGCCGGGGCGAGGGACTTTTGCCAGTCAGATTGCCCGGACGTTTGAGCTTTATGAGACGGAACGGGACCGGCTGGGCCTTGATGCCGGCTCGGCAGTGACCGTCACCTGCTTTTTGTCGGACGCGGCCAACCAGGAGGACGAGTTGCGAATGCACGAGGCATTCGCGCGTCTGGTCGCCTGCGGACCGGCGGTCACGGTGATTCAGCAACCACCGGTCGGCGCCAAGCTGGGATTGCTGGCCTATCACATCCGCCGTGCCAAAG
Organism: Rhodospirillales bacterium; assembly: GCA_003165295.1. Classification (GTDB taxonomy): domain Bacteria; phylum Pseudomonadota; class Alphaproteobacteria; order Azospirillales; family Azospirillaceae; genus BOG-933. Next base: position 38,780 of record PLTC01000142.1, read on the forward strand.
GTGCCGGGACCCGGACGAAGTTTGCCGTGGCCGGCGTCAAGTCCCGGGCCATGGGGCTGGAAATCGCCGCCGGTCCCTACCGGACCCGGTACCTCAGGAATCTCCTGTCGCCCAAGAGCGGCGATGCCGGGGCGCAGACCGGCGCGCTGCTGGGCGTGCCCGGGATCGCCGCCCAAAGCGGCGGCATTACCCTGGGTGAGGTGATTCGGACCTGGCTTTACGTGGCCAATATCGACGTGAACTATGGGCCGGTGAGCAGTGCCCGTAATGAAATCTTCGATCGTTACGGCATTACCCGCGAGATCGGCTTTCCCGCCAGTACCGGCATCGATGGCCGCTCGTCCGACCGCGGCGACCTGCTGCTGCTGGATGTCCTGGCCATCCAGGGACTGGAGCCCGGCCAGAACCGCCGCATGGAGGCGCCCACCCACATGAATGCCACCGTGGAATACGGGGTGACATTCGAGCGTGGGCGCGAAGTGGTGTTCGGCGACCGGCGCCATCTTTATGTCTCGGGCACCGCCAGCATCTCGAACCAGGGCGAAATCCTCTATCCCGGCGACGTGGTCCGCCAGACCGGGCGCGCCACGGAAAACGTCGCGGCCCTGCTGGCCGGCAGCGGCGCCGAACCCGGGGACCTGTGTTACCTGATCGTCTATTTGCGGGACAGCATGGATGCCGGGGCGGTCGAGGCGGTGCTGGCGGCGGGGCCGTTGGCGGGGGTGCCGCGGATCCTTGTCCATGCTCCGGTCTGCCGGCCCGGTTGGTTGGTGGAGATGGAGGGGGTTGCCATCGACGGCAAGGGCGATCCCCGCTTTGCCCGGTTCTGATACCAGCAAGCGTAAAGGATGACCCATTGGGGCGAAGTCCCCATGGGTCATTCATAAGGCCCGCCGGTCCCGAAACGGGGTGCGGATGGGCACCGCGTGGCTGTCACCCCTTGAGGATGTCGCGCCTTGAGGATTGTCCACCGGAATCGGTGGGGTTATGGTGGCGTGCAGATGGGCCGGTTCGCGCGGCCCCGGCGCCGGTCCGGTTGCGGACGGGTTGAGCGCCAGGGCACCGCCGGCTCCTTGAAGGGCAGGATTCAGGAAGGGACAGAAACCATGGCGGACAGCGATCCTCCGTTTAATGTGCTCGACGAAGCGGCCATCGCCGCGGCCGTGTTGAATCGCAAACCCTACGATTACAGCTATGTCGAACAGGCGGTTCCGCCGGCCCAACGGGAGGCGGTGCTTGCTGACGTGCCCGCGATTCCCTATCGCGGCAGTTACGGCCTGCCCGACCTGCGTTACGGGCCGAAATTCGGGGCGGTGATCGAGGACCTGCTCAGCCCACGGTTTCGCCATCTGGTCGAGCAAAAATTCGATATCGACCTGAGCCACCGGTTCCCGGTCATCGTCATGATGGGAAATACCACGGGAAATTATAACGAAGGCTACGCTCATCCCGATTCGAAACATAAAATCATCACGGTACTGGTGGGCTTCAGTACCGAATGGCCTTATGAGCGGGGAAAGCTGCGGATTCTGAACAGCCCTGACCGTGACGACTATGCCTTCGAGTTCTCGCCTGAAATCGGACGGATGCTGATGTTCCGGGTCGGCGATAATTCCTGGCACGGCTTCCTGCCCCAGAAGGGCGAGCGCAAGAGCCTGCAACTGTGCTGGGTCGACTCGGAATGGTATGTCCGCAAGGAGTATTGGCGCCACCGTGCCAGCGCCTTTGCCAAGGCCAATCCGATCCTGCGGAAGATCATCGAATGGGCGCCGCGCAAGCTCGGAGCCTGAGGGCGGTGAGCGTAAGAAGTAAGGCAAGGGGGCGTTGCCCCCCTTGACCCCCTGCCAGGGGCGTGACGCCCCTGGACCCGCCTTACCTCAAGGGGGTCGCCGTCGGGTAAGGCCGTGCCGCCGCCCGCCATGCCGCCATCGCCGGCCAGTCCAGCACGGTTTCGACATACGCCTGACAGACCGGGTCCAACGGAACCCGATAGCTGTCGAAGCGCGTGCAGACCGGGGCATACATGGCGTCGGCGATGGTAAACCGGCCGAGCAGGAACGGCCCCAGCGTCTGGAAGCGACTGCGCAGATCGCGCCAGAGCCCGGAGATGCGGGCGACCTCGGCGGTCACCTCGGGCGTCAGCGGCTGCGGGGCGGGTTCGCGGAGCAGGTCCATGGGCAGGGCGCGCCGAAGTTCGGGAAAGCCGCCATGCATCTCGGTGGCGGCGGCGCGACCCAGCGCCCGGGCTTCGGGCGGCTCCGGCCACAGTCCGGCTTCGGGGAAGCGGTCGGCCAGATACTCGCAGATGGCCAGGGATTCCCAGACCGTCACCGCGCCATGGTGCAACACCGGCACCTTGCCGGCGGCGGAATGAGCCAGGATCGCCGTCCGGGTCTCCGGCCGGCGCAACGGTATCAGCACTTCGTGAAACGCGACTCCGGTCTGGCGCAGGGCCAGCCAGGGACGCAGCGACCAGGACGAAATGGCCTTGTCGCCGATGACCAGTGTCATGTCAGCCACGACGGATCCCTCTCTGTTTGCGATGATACCGGCCCCTTCCGGGATAATTCGGCAGCTTAGGGGGCAAGCGGGCGTCGGCAAAGCGTTTTTTCCCTTTTCAGGGGGCGCGCGGCGCGCCATCCTGACTGCTGCCGTCCGTCTTCACGATCGCCCATGGACCTTTCCCGTGCTCGCTTCCCTGCGCGCCAGATCCGGCGCCGAGACCCTGCCGATTACGCCGTTGACCAAGGACCAGCTTGCCCTGTGGCTGCCGACCCAGCCGGCGGCCATTGAGGGCTGGGTGGTCAGCACCGCGTTCACCGCCGAACCCGGACAGCTTTCGCCGATCGCCGGTGCCGACGGCCGGTTGAGCCGGGTGCTGGTGGGTGTCCCTGTCGGCGACGATCCGTGGGCCTATGCCGGCCTCCCGACCGCCCTGCCGCCGGGCAGCTACCGGCTCGATGCCGATCTCGGGCCTCAGGGCGCGAGCCGTGCCGCGCTCGGCTGGGCGCTCGGCTGCTACGAGTTCAGCCGTTACCGCAAGACCGACAGGACCCTGCCGGTTCTGGTGTGGCCCAAGGGCGCGGACCGCGCCGGGGTCGAACGGGCGGCCGGGGCGACGTTCTTCGTCCGCGACCTGATCAACACCCCGGCCGCCGACATGGGGCCGGCCGAACTGGCCGAGGCCGCCCGGGCGCTGGCCGAGGAATTCGAGGGCAGGCTCCGGGTGGTGATCGGCGCCGAACTGTTGGCGCAATCCTTTCCCGCCATCCACGCGGTGGGCCGCGCCAGCCCCCGGGAGCCGCGGCTGCTCGACCTGACCTGGGGCCGGCGCTCCGATCCCAAGGTCACGGTGGTCGGCAAGGGCGTTTGTTTCGATTCGGGCGGCCTGGACCTCAAGCCGTCAGCCGGCATGCTGTTGATGAAGAAGGACATGGGCGGCGCNNCGGCGGCGACGCGCTACGCCGCCGCTTGCGCTTTCGAGCCGAAACCTGGACGGCTGCAATTGCTGCCGGGAAACGACGGCGGCCTCGCCGGCGCATTGTTCGGTCTCGCCGACAAGGACGCCAAGGGCCGCGATCCGTTCGCCGCTGGCCGCCTCGCCACGGCGTTGCCGGCCGGCGCCTACCGCTTCGCCAACGCGCCGCACGAACCGGAGCTGGCGGCGCTGGCGTTCCTGCTCGGCCTCTACCGCTTCGACCGCTACCGCGTCGACCCGGCCGAGCGGCCGCGGCTCGTCGCGCTCGACGGAGTCGACGCGGTGCGGCTCGAAGCGATCGCCCGCGCTGTCGCGTTCGGCCGCGATCTCGTCAACACGCCCGCCAACGACCTCGGCCCGGCGGCGCTCGAACGCGAGGCGCACAAGCTCGCCGAAGAATTCGGCGCGGCGTTCGAAGTGACGCGCGGCGACGATCTGCTCGAGCGCAATCTGCCGCTCATCCACGCCGTCGGCAAAGCCGCCGCCGAGGCGCCGCGTCTCGTCGACATCCGCTGGGGTCGCGCCGACGCGCCGAAAGTGACGCTGGTCGGCAAGGGCGTCGCCTTCGACAGCGGCGGCCTCGACATCAAGCCGTCGAGCGGCATGGGGCTGATGAAGAAGGACATGGGCGGCGCCGCCCACGCCCTGGGGCTGGCCCGGATGGTGATGATGGCGGGTCTGCCGATCCGCCTGCGGGTCCTGATTCCGGCCGTGGACAACGCGGTTTCGGGCGATGCCCTGCGTCCGCTGGACGTCCTGGCGACCCGCAAGGGCCTGACCGTCGAGGTGGGCAACACCGATGCCGAAGGGCGGCTGGTGCTGGCCGATGCCCTGACCGAGGCCGATCGCGACAAGCCGGACCTGCTGATCGATTTCGCCACCCTGACCGGTGCCACCCGAGTCGCGCTCGGCGCCGAGATTCCGGCGCTGTTCTGCAACAACGAGACGCTGGCAGCGGACCTGCTGGCGGCAGCCGACGCCGCGGCCGACCCGCTGTGGCGCCTGCCCCTGTGGCAACCCTATCGCAAGGGCCTGGAAAGCAAGGTGGCCGACCTGATCAACGTGGCCGGCCACTCGGACGCCGGCGCGATCATCGGGGCACTGTTCCTGGAAAGCTTCGTCGGGCGCGAAACCGCCTGGGCGCATCTGGACATCATGGCCTGGAATCCGACGGGCCGGCCCGGCCGCCCGGAGGGCGGCGAAGCCATGGGTCTGCGTGCCGCCTATGCCGTGATCGACAATCGTTTCGGGACCGGCGTCAGAACGGTCTGACCGGGGGCTGTTGATGTTCAGGGGCGTTTGCGGGAGACGGCGGGGGCTTTGCCCCGGAACCGCCACCGGGGCTTTGCCCCGGACCCACCAAAGGCCGGGGGCCTTTGGAAACCGCTGCGTTATGCGGGTCCGGGGGCGTCACGGATGACGCCCGATCCCCGCCGCCACCCCTGGCGTCCCGACCTGGCCGCCGCCGGCCTGGAAGGCCGGGTGCCGTCCCGCCGCTTCGTCACGGGCACGCCCCGACAGGTCAGGACCGGTTGCGCCGCCCTCAAGGCCACGCCCGACGACGCCGCGGGCCAGACCAGCCAACTCCTGTGGGGCGAGTCGTTCACGGTCTATGAAGAGGTCGACGGCTGGGCCTGGGGCCAGAATTTGACCGACGGCTATGTCGGCTATGTCAGAAACGCCTGTCTCGACGCCCGCGTGACCGGGCCGAGCCACCGGGTGATTGCCCTGCGGAGCTTCGTCTATCCGCGGCCCGACCTCAAGGCTCCGCCCCGGGAGGTGTTGAGCCTGGGGTCTCCGGTGACGGTTGAGGGCGGGCGGGACGGCTATGTCGCCATTACCGGCGGCGGCTGGGTGTTCGCGGGCCACCTCGTGCCCTGGAACCACGCCGAACCGGACTTTGTGGCCACCGCCGGCCGCTTGCTCGGAGTGCCCTATCTGTGGGGCGGGCGGACCAGCGAGGGGATCGATTGCTCCGGCCTGGCGCAGGCCGCGCTGATGGCGGCCGGTATTGCCGCGCCGCGCGACAGCGACATGCAGGAGGCNNCTATCTGTGGGGCGGGCGGACCAGCCTGGGTCTGGACTGTTCGGCTCTGGTGCAACTGGTCCTTGCCGTGGCCGGTCTGTCCGCTCCCCGTGACAGCGACATGCAGCGGAACGAGCTGGGCCGGCTTATCGAAGGCGATGGCGGTGCCGCTCTGCGGCGTGGCGATCTGGTGTTCTTTCCCGGCCATGTCGGGCTGATGGTTGACGACGAGCGGCTGATCCATGCCACGGCCTTTACCATGACTGTGACGGTGGAACCCCTGGCGACCGTGGTGGCCCGAACCGATCCGACCCGGGGTGGCGGCGTGCTGGCGGTTCGCCGCCTGGACGTTACCAGCCGCCGGTAGCCAGCCAGTGGTCGATCTGGGCGATTCGGTCCGCGCCCCAGAACGGTTCGCCGTCCACGAAGAAGAATGGAGCCCCGAAGACCCCCCGGGCGATGGCGGTGTCGGTTTCCCGGCGCAGNNCGGTCCTTGACCTCCGGCTGTTGGATGCCGTCGAGCACCGCCGCCCGGTCGAGTCCCAGGGATGCGGCAACCTCGGCCACCGCCTCCGGCGACTCCAGGTCCCGCCCTTCGCCCCAGTGGGCATGGTAAATCGCCGCGGCCAGCGCACGGGCACGTCCGACGTCCCGGGACTCCAGCCAATAGACGGCGCGGGACGCGGCCACCGGGTTCAGCGGCATCACCTTGGGAAAGGTATAAGGCACCCGGAGCTCCCGGGCACACCGGGCGGTGTCGTGGCGCAGGTAATCGCCCCGCAGCGGCTGGTGCATGTTGGCCTTCATTCCGGTGAGCTTGAACACCACACCCAGCAGAATTGGCCGCCACGCCACGGTCCGACCATGCCGCGCGGCCACCGCGTCGATCTGAAGACTGCCGAGGTAACCGTAAGGTGACGCGAAGTCGAAGTAAAAATCGATGGGCAGGGTCTCTGTGGTCATCGGCGGTTCTCATCCCCTGTTGTCGAAATCCTGGCCGCCTTCGGTCAGGATTCCCGCCCCCCCCCCCCCNNAGGGGACCGGGAATCAAGGCCGGTGGTTGCCCCGCACCGATTATAGCGGTTGGGTGGGACGATGGAAGCGGCCGGTTGCCCGATGGGGCCGGTCGCCGGCGACGGCGGAAAACGATGGCTCCGGGTTGCGGGACAGGAAGGTCGGCCGTCGAGTCGTCTTCGGATCTGCCATCAGCCCCGCCGGTCGCAGGGAATCGCCGGACGGGCACCCGGCGGCACGCGGGCAGCCTTGCCGAGTCACGGCGCCAAGGCACCACCCGGCATGGGCGCAAAAAGTGAGAAATCCAGTTCTGCCAGCCGGTTATCGCCACAGAGAATGCGCCCTGATCACCCCGGTCCGAGTCATCCCGGGGGGCTCGTCCCGAACAACTGTCGGCACCGCTTCGCAGCACTAATGACGGGCTTGATAATCGCGACGATTTATCATACCTTCTCAATTGGCTTCCTGATTTCCCCATGGTCCGTGGTTTCCATGGACCTCCGGGGCGGAGGGGGGCCGGCACCGACAGCCTTTGAACCTGACGAAGCCAAAGGGAATTGAAGGTTCGGTGTCAGACGTGAGTGAAGGAATGTTGCCATGGACGCGATCAGCAGCGGCTACGCGAACTACTATTCGAACACGGCCGCCGTAACCAGCTCCCCTTCGAACTTCGGACCGGGGCAGGTCAATAACGATAACAACCAGAGTGACAACTCGCAGGCCAAGCTTCAGGACACGTCAAGCTTGGCACAGGCGAACGTGGCGCAGGCTGCAACCGGTTACACCACCGCCACCCGGGGCAGTCAGCTTAATATTTCCGTATAGCGGTGACCAGAGCCGTCAACCTGCCAATCAACCGGTGACGGGAGAGGTGAAGCCATGGACGTTACAGCCATCTCCAGCACTGGGTATACCCGGTCACCGGTAGCTCAGACCGGTGTCGAAGCGGTCGCCAGCGGTGCCGAATCATCCGCCGACGCGACGAATACGGCGGCCACAAGCGTCAAATCGGGATCGACTCCGGCGCAGTTTATCAGCCCTGTCTACAAGTTCGATCCTGTGGCGCAGCTTGACGTGCTGACCTTCCGCAACACCTCAACCGGTGATGTGACGGTTCAGTACCCGGCCGAAAAGGTCGTGGAGCAGTATCGGCGCACTCATGGTGAACCGCCCAGCACCGGCGCGAACGGCACCGGTACCGGCACCACGCAGGCGAATCAGGGCGGAGCCTTGACGACCTCGTCGGCCCAGACGCCCGGTGCGCCGGCAGTCGGTGCCAGTGGCAATGCCAATTCGGGCTCCAGCGGTACCGGCACCGGTACCGGTGCATGGTCTTCGCCCGGCGCGGGAACCGGTGCCTGGTTGTCTACCGGCACCGGAACCGGAACCGGAACCAGCGAGGTTACGCGGGTATCCTTGCGGGTTTGAACCAAGTTGTTGGAGCCGTGGGCCTCTGGCGACCGGGGGGTGTCCCTGGTCGCCATGTAAGGCTGGCGGACTTCGTAAGCCGTCGAGTCCTCCCGGGATGGTCAGGTCGCCTTGTTCCTGCCGATCCTGACGGGGGAGGCGGGGATAGCCGCTGTTGTCGTGCGAAACATATCGGTCAGATAGGGCAGCAACGCCTGTTGCATGCCCCGCAGCCATTCGTAAATCACGATCAAAGAGCGGGACGCCACCGGCGGCGACATGCCCAGTTTCACAAAGTCATTGCGATTCATGGTCGCCACCTGATCCAGCCGATGGCCGGTGAGTCTGGCCCATGCCGGCGCGGTGCAGGCGGGCATGGAGATCACGGACAGATTTTCCCGTTCCACCATCTCGGCCTTGCGTTTGGCGTAATGCGAGTCCTCAAGTTGGGTGAATGGACCGGAGTTGCCATTTTCAACCAGCACCCGTTTGGCTCCGGGCGCGATCACTGCGACCCGCTCAAGCGTGGCCATACCGGTCTGAAGCGATGCCAGATCCACCGTGACCGGGACCATGAAGGTCAGGCGTGACCCGTCACCGATGTAATAGTCAATACCAGACACTTCTGCCCAACTGAAGAACCACTGGCTGATGTTGCCGCCAAAGTCAAACAGCCGGCCACCGCGCTGTAATTCGGGGCCGATATTATCCCAGAATTCAAAAAACCCGTCGCCGCCGGCGCCCATCAGGTTTACGAAATCCTGGGAGATCCGGCGATGTTCGACCAACTCGGGGCCGAACAGACGGGCGAGGCGTTCATTGACCTCGTATTCGACGACGCGCAGGGGCATCCCCTCAAGCAGCGCCGTAGCCAGCAGATGGTGGGACAGCAGCGTCTTGCCGACGCCCCCCCGATCATTCAGGACAAGTATCGAACCAAGCATGAAACAGCCTTTCAAAGGTTTTCGTCGTCCCCATCGGTGCCCCGGCCCTTCCCAACTGTCCCGGGTCAGGCCCTTGTCTCCGGGGTCATGTGTCCAGGGTCAGGTCGAACTGTCAACCCGTCGTGTCCAGTCCCAGGTCAGCGCGCATTCGGGCGTAAAGCGGCTGGTGGCGGCCCGCGGTTCCGGTACCGTATCGACACCCTCCGCCACGGCTGCAACCGGCTCTGTGGCGCCATCTGGCATCGACATCGGAACTATTACCACGCCCGTCCCGTCGCCTGCCGTTTCGCCGGTGGCGTCACCGGTTCCGACTCCGGGTCTGGTCGGCGCGGTTGGCGCCCGTTGTCCCTGGCGAATCTCTGCACCCACCAGGAAGAACGCTGCCCGGACGGTGGCGGCGGTGACTCCCTTGCCGCCCCGCGCGACGGCGCCGTTACGGCCAAGAATCCCGGCAATCTCAGCCCAGGTCACGCCCAACTCGCGCAACAGACCGATTTCCGCGTAGCCCTGCTTCACGGCCTGGAGGGTACTCCGTGTCCCACCGGGTCGCTCGGTCAACACTCTTTCCAGTACGCCGCGTTCGATCGCCACTGTCAACGCCCGATCCGATTGAAGCCAACGTCCGATTCGTTGGAGGATGACGGCCCTCGCGCCGGGCTTCGCCAGCGGACTGCAACCTGGCCGGAACCCTGTCCGCGTCACCGTGCCTTCAGTGTTCCCAGCAGTGATGCCCGGCCGCTTCGTTCCCCGTGAGAACAGCCCATGACCGCAGCGTTCTTGTTTGTCGGAGGTTTCCTTTGGCATAGATAAATTATCGACCGCGGTCAGGCAAATGGATTCGCCCCGGCCAATGTCTTGTAATTTCGTTATTTCCCCGTCCCTCGCCGAGCGCGGTGGGGATTTTCCGCACGCCCCCGGGGCCATAATCAAAATTTCCGGCAATCCCAGGAGAAATTTGACCGGGAACATGATCAGTGATAGAAACGGAACCTGGTGCAGCCGAGGTGCTGCTGGCTGTTATGGAAACAGGGCCGGTTGCGGCAACAGAACCGGCTTTTTCTACATTGAAAGGGGTCTGCCGCAGGCCACCGGGATCGCTGGTCTGGGCTGATTAACCAACATATCCCGTTCAGTCAGGAATTTATTTCATGAATCAGAGGGTGTCCTGCATCTCTGCTGTCACTGCCCGTCAAATATTTGATTCGAGAGGACGCCCGACGGTCGAGGCCGATGTCACCCTGAAAGATGGCTCGACCGGCCGTGCCTGCGCGCCGTCGGGCACCTCGACCGGCAGGCACGAAGCGTGGGAACTTCGTGATGGCGACCCTGCGTCGTATGGCGGTCTCGGTGTGCTTTCTGCGGTGGCTCATGTCCGCGGCGAGATCGCGACCCGGATCATTGGCATGGATGCCCTTGATCAGGCGGCCATCGATCACGGTTTGATCCGCCTGGACGGCTCGTCTTCGTTGCGGCGCCTGGGGGCGAACGCTGTCCTTGCGGCCTCACTCGCCACGGCGCGGGCCGCTGCTTCGCACCTGCGACGACCGCTCTATCGCTACATATCGCAATTGGGTGGCGACACGCCGATGAGCCTCCCGATGCCCATGACCAACATTCTCAGCGGTCGCGCGCCCGGCGACCAGGGCATGGATTTCCAGGACTTTCTCGTGATCCCGGTTGGGGCGGGCCGTTACGCCGATGCTCTGGCGATGATCTCGCGGGTCGGTGACTCGGCTGCCGGCCTCATGAAGAGCATGAATTTGAGCGTTCTGCTGGCCGACGATGGCGGCTTCAGCCCCGGCTTTTCGCGAACCGAACAGGCGCTTGAGCTTATGGTCCGGTCATTCGAGGCGGCGGGGCTGAGGCCGGGGGCCGATGTGGCCATCGGGTTGGATGTTGCCGCGAGCGAACTCCTTGTCGGGGCGCGTTACCGGTTGGCCGGTGAGGGCCGGCATTTATCGAGCCGGGAGATGATCGATTGCCTTGTGGCGCTGATCAGACGCTTTCCCATTGTATCTGTGGAGGACCCGCTGGATCAGGACGACTGGGAAGGCTGGCGCGAATTTACTCTTTCAGTTCCCGGGATTCAGGTCGTCGGCGATGACCTGTTTGCGACGAATCTCAACCGCATCACCAAAGGTATCGGCGATCGGGCGGCCAATTCCGCCCTTATAAAGCTGAACCAGAACGGCACCGTGACCGGGACCCTGGCCGCGATGGCGGCCTTGCGCTCCGCCGACTTCGCGACGGTCGTTGCGGCACGCTCCGGTGAGACCGAGGACACTTTCGTCTCGGACCTGGCGGTGGGTTCCGGCGCCGGTCAGATCAAAATCGGTTCTTTCCGGAATACCGAGCGTCTGGCAAAGTACAACCAACTTCTCCGAATTGAGGAGGAGTCCGGGCTGCCATTTGCCGGTGTGTCGGGGCTTTCCGGCCGACTCGGGTCGACGTGAAACCGCTGTCGGAACAGTCGACCGATGCCGGACCTCCAAGGGGTGGGCGCGACGGCGGCGAATTCAGTGGTCAAATTGCGCCGGTGGCCGGTGCGGGACGGGTCAGCAGGTCCAGGCAGGCCATGCGCACCGCCACCCCCAGTTCGACCTGATCAAGGATGACGCTGCGCTTGATGTCGTCGGCCACTTCCGAGTCGATTTCGACGCCCCGATTCATCGGGCCGGGATGCATGATCAGGGCATCCGGCTTGGCGGCCCGGAGTTTCTCGCGGGTCAGGCCAAAGAAATGGAAGTATTCGCGCACCGACGGCACGAACTGACCGCTCATACGCTCGGTCTGGAGCCTCAGCATCATCACGATGTCGGCGTCCACCAGCCCGGTTTCCATGCGATGATGGACCTCGACGCCCAACCGGGCGAGGTCGGCCGGCAGCAGGGTCGGTGGCGCCACCGCCCGCACCCGGGCGCCCAGCGCGTTCAGCAGGTGGATGTTGGAGCGGGCGACCCGGCTGTGCAGGATGTCGCCGCAGATGGCCACCACCAGGCCCTCAATGTGCCCCTTGCGCCGGCGGATGGTCAGGCCGTCGAGCAACGCCTGAGTCGGATGCTCGTGGTTGCCGTCGCCGGCGTTGATCACCGCGCAGTTGACCTTGTTGGCCAGCAGCCGCACCGCGCCTGACTCCGGATGGCGCACCACCAGAACATCCAGATGCATGGCGTTCAGGGTCATGGCGGTATCGATCAGGGTCTCGCCCTTTTTGATCGAACTGACCGCCACCGCCATGTTGATGACGTCGGCACCGAGCCGCTTGCCTGCCAGTTCGAACGAGGTGAGGGTCCGGGTCGAGTTCTCGAAGAACAGATTGACCAGGGTTCGCCCGCGCAACAGGCTGGTGTTCTTGTCCGGACTGCGGTTCTGGGCGACATAGGTTTCGGCCAGATCGAAGAAACGGACGATTTCGGCCGCGGGCATCCCCTGGATGGCCAGGAGATGGCGAGGCCGGACGGAGGCGGGGGCGTGGGAGGCAGTCATGGGCCGGGACTATACGGCCGGGCGTGCCGGTGAGCAACGGTTGCGACCGGCCGCGTGGCGATCGGCGGGCGCTTCCCGCCACCGGTGTTCCCTTGAAATGGCCGGCCCGGCGTCTACACTGTCGGGGTTATGGGGCAGGGGGGCGCCAATCCGATGACGACGGCTGACAGGTCGGTGACGGGACGGTCCGACCTCTGGTCCCGGGGGTTGTTTTTCGGAGTCGCGACGATCATCGGCCTGCTGGGTGCGGTGCTGGTGCTTGATCGGTTGTTTCCGCCGCCGCTGGCCCGGCTTGCCGATGTTTCGGTGACGGTGGTTGACCGCGGCGGGGCGCCGCTCAAGGTGTTCGAGAGTGGCGCCGGAACCTGGCGGCTGCCGACCACGGTCGGGGAGGTGGCGCCGCTCTATCTGGATCTGCTGTTGGCCTATGAGGACCGGCGCTTTTACCGTCATTGGGGTGTCGATCCCCGGGCGCTGGCGCGTGCGGTGGTCCAGAGTCTTGCCGCGGGGCGGGTGATCTCGGGGGCCTCGACTCTGACCATGCAGGTGGCGCGGCTGCT
>PLTC01000229.1 GCA_003165295.1 Rhodospirillales bacterium
GCAACGGCGGCTTTTCCCGGGCCGATCCGGCGCGGCTCTATCTGCCGGTGATCGCCGATCCGGTTTACGGCTTCCAGGCGGTGAATGTCGAGGCGCAGCAGAGCAACGCCGCTTCGCTGCTCAACTGGATGCGCCAGACCATGGCGGTGCGCCGGCGTCACCGGGCCTTCGGCCGAGGCGGCTTTACCCTGCTGTCGCCGCGCAACCGCAAGATTCTGGCCTATCTCCGCCGGTACCAGGACGAGACGGTTCTGTGCGTGGCCAACCTGTCGCGCTCGGCCCAGGCGGTCGAGTTGGACCTTGCCGGCTTCAAGGGCCGGGTACCGGTCGAGCTGATCGGCCATTCCTCGTTTCCGCCGATCGGCGAGCTGCCCTATCTGCTGACGTTGTCGGGCTATGGTTTCTTCTGGTTCCTGCTGGCCGAGGCCGGGGCGTTGCCGTCCTGGCACGAAGTGCTGCCGGAACCGATGCCGGAACTGGCGACCCTGGTGCTGCGGGAGGGCTGGTCCGGCTTCCTCGCCGGCCGCGCGGTCGCCGAGTTCGAGCGCACGGTCCTGCCGGCCTTCCTGGTTCGCCAGCGCTGGTTTGCCGGCAAGGACGCCCGCATCCGGTCGGTCAGGGTGGTCGAGCTTGGCACCCTCAAGGTGCCCGAGGGCGACTGGCTGATCCTGATCATCCGGGTCGGATTCGACGGTGACCACCCCGAGCAGCTTTACGCCCTGCCGCTGATGGCCCGCTGGGACGAATCCCTGGTCCAGGGCGGCTCGCCCCTGTTACCCTATGTCCTGTGCAAGATCCGGCGGGGCGCACGGGTCGGCGCGCTGCTCGACGCCAGCGGCGACGAGGCCTTTCCCCGGGCGTTGGCCCAGGCCATCGACCGGAACGCGAACGAGCCGACCACGGGCGGCCGCTTCGAGTTTCGCCCAGGCAGCCAATGGGCGGCGTGGCGACCCGCGGCCGGCGATCCGGTTCGGGGACTGGGCGTTGACCAGAGCAACACCTCGCGGGTCGTCGGTGACCGGCTGATGATCAAGCTCTATCGCCGGCTGGTGCCCGGTCTCCATCCCGAGTTGGAAATGGGCCGGTTCCTGACCGACGTGGCCGGCTTCGCCAACACGCCTCCCACCCTGGGCAGCCTGGAGGCGGTGGCCGGCGACGGCACGCGGACCGCGCTGGCGGTGATTCAGGGCTTCGTCGCCAACCAGGGCAACGGCTGGACCTACACCCTCGACTTCCTCAGGCGTGAACTGGGCGAAATGCGGCTCGGGGTCGAGGGCGCCCTGGTGACGCCCGAGGAGCGTTTTGAAGCCTATCGGCCGCTGGCGGTGGCGCTGGGACGGCGGACCGCGGCCTTGCATCGGGCGCTGGCCCAGGAAACCGGCGATCCCGCCTTCGATCCCGCGTCCTTCACGGTCGAGGATGCCGGGCAGCTCCGCGAGGCCGTCCGGCAGGGCGCCAAACGGGCCTTCGCCGTTCTTGCCGCCGTTCTTGCCGCCGGGCTGGACGGCTTCGGGGAGCCGTTGCGGGCGGCGGTTCAAGACCTGCTGGCGGCGGGCAAACGCTGGTGGTCGGGGCTCGAGGGTCCGGTCGATCCGTGGCCGGCGCTGGTCAAGACCCGAATTCATGGTGATTTCCATCTCGGTCAGGTGCTGGTCAGTCACGGCGACGTGCTGATCGTCGATTTCGAAGGCGAGCCCTTGCGCAGCCTCGACGAACGCCGGGCCAGGACCACGCCGGTGCGCGACCTGGCCGGCATGGTGCGCTCCTTCGATTATGCCGCGTGGTCCGCGGCCAGTTTGCTCTCTGAAAACGACCCCGGCGGCCAGCAGCCGCTGCTGGCGCTGGCGCTCCGCTGGCGCGATCTGACCGCGGCGGCCTTCCTCGAAAGCTACCGGGAGGCCGCGGCCGGCTGCCCGAGCGTGCCCGAGGACGCCGCGACCTTCGATCGGCTGCTGGATCTGCTGATGCTGGACAAGGCGTTCTACGAGATCGCCTACGAGGCGGCCCAGCGGCCGGCATGCCTCGCCATCCCGGTCCGGGGCGCGCTGGCCATCCTGGAACGGGCCTGGCCGCCGCCGCCGTGAGGCCGTCGCGCGCGCGCGTTCGGGCCGGAGCCCCCCACACCGCCAGGAGCCTGCGGTAAATATCCGGGAAATTGCCGAAGCGATCGCCCGCCCGGGGCCATAATGTGAATCGTCGGGCTGCCGGCGCCGTTCGCGCGACCATCATACCGTCGTATCCGGTGATCGCCCCCTACCCTGCCCCGACCGGTCGGGGCAGGGCCGATCGTGCGGCCATTCGATATTCAACCTTCGGCGACAACCGGATCGGGAACCGGTCGCATCGCTCGCTTCACCAAAGAGACGTTGCCATGGCTGTCGATCCAGAGAGACGTCGCCCCCGGAACCTGATCCGGCTCCGCGACGCTGCCGGCGTCCGGACCACACTGTGTCACGGCACCGTCCTGACCGCCGAGTCGCGCAGCGGCAACCAACGGCCGTGGACGGCGGCGGTTGACGGCTAGAAGAGGTTGGTTGTCGCCTTCCTCCCGGCCTTCTTATGTTCGCCAAGAATGGTCGGTTATCGGACAGCCTGAAGATTTCCCGCCGTGACGACCGTTTCCAGTTGGCGACCCTGAGCCCGGCTCGCTATCAATGTCCAGTGGCTTGGAGCCGGTAAAGTTGGGCAACCGAATTTCTGGGATAGGGTAAGATCATGAGTCTTATCGATTGCGAGAAATGTGGAGCGAGAATTAGCAAAGCGGCAGCGCCGTGCCCAAATTGTGATAGGCTCTTCCTGGATTCCGGGGTG
>PLTC01000160.1 GCA_003165295.1 Rhodospirillales bacterium
CTTCCGCTCCCATCTCGACGGCAGCCGTCACCGGCTGACCCCGGAGCGTTCCATCGCGATCCAACACCTGCTCGACGCCGACATCACCATGTGCTTCGACGAATGCACGCCGTGGCCGGCCACCGAGGCCGAGGCGGCGAGGTCGATGCGGCTGTCCATGCGCTGGGCCGGGCGCTGCCGGGAGGCGTTCGTGGTCCGGCCCGGCTACGGTCTGTTCGGCATCAATCAGGGCAGTGTCTACCCGGAGCTGCGCGCCGAGTCGGCGGCGGCCCTGATCGGCCTGGGCTTCGACGGTTACGCGGTGGGTGGCCTCGCGGTGGGCGAAGGGCAGGAGTTGATGCTGCGGACCCTGGAGGCGACGGTGCCGCTGCTGCCGGCCGACCGTCCCCGCTATCTGATGGGGGTCGGCCGTCCCGCCGACATCGTGGCGGCGGTGGTCCGGGGCATTGATATGTTCGACTGCGTGATGCCGACCCGCTCGGGACGGACCGGGCAGGGGTTCACCCGCCGCGGCACCATCAATATCCGCAATGCCCGCCATGCCGCCGACCCGCGACCGCTGGACCGGCACTGCCGCTGTCCGGCGTGCCGCGGCTATGCCCGCGCCTATCTCCACCATCTGTTCCGGGCCGGGGAGATGCTGGGTCCGATTCTCTTGACCTGGCATAATCTGAGTTATTTTCAGGAGCTGATGGCCGGCTTGCGCGAAGCCATCGCCAGGGGCGACCTGGACGGCTTTGTTGCCGCCTTCGGGCAGAGCCAGGCCGAAGGCGATATCGAGCCGTTGAGCCTGTCGGAGGCTTCCGAGGACGAAGCAGTCGAGGACCGGGAATGTGATCATGACTGAGCCACAGGTGCCGGCCGGGCTGACCCAACTGGGGGCACCGACGGTGTTGCCGCGCTCGCCGGCCGAGGCGGTGCTGGAGCGCGTGCCCAATCCCCACCCGGGCCAGCACTATCTGGTGCGTTTCACCTGTCCCGAATTCACCTCGCTCTGTCCGATTACCGGTCAGCCGGACTTCGCCCATCTGGTCATGGACTATGTTCCGGCTGACTGGCTGGTCGAGAGCAAGTCGTTGAAACTCTATCTGGGCTCGTTCCGCAATCACGGCGCGTTTCACGAGGCCTGTACCCTCGAGATCGCGCTTCGGCTCAGGGCCGAACTGGCCCCGGTGTGGCTGCGCATTGGCGGCTATTGGTATCCGCGCGGCGGCATGCCCATCGATGTGTTCTGGCAGTCCGGGCCGCCCCCCGAAGGTCTTTGGTTGCCCGGCCAGGAGGTCCCGCCCTATCGTGGCCGGGGCTGAGCGGGCCGGCATGGCCGGGGCGGCGACGGTTCAGGCGATTCGCGATCGGGCGTTGGAGTTGGGCTTCGACGCGGTCGGTTTCACCCGGGCCGCGCTTGACCCGCGGTTTCGGGACGATCTGGCGGCGTTCCTGGCCGCGGGCTGGCATGGCGAGATGGGCTGGCTGGCCGACAAGGTCGACCGGCGCGGCTGCCCGCGGGTGTTGTGGCCCGAGGCGCGGACGGTGATCGCCCTCGGTGTCGGCTATGCGCCGGGACGCGGGCAGCGGGCGGCGGTGGGGCAGGCCGACCGGGGCGTGGTTTCAGTCTACGCCCAGGGCCGCGATTACCACGACGTGGTCAAGGCCAGGCTGAAACGGCTGGCCGGCTGGCTCAATCGGGCCACCGGTGCCCCGGTCAAGGTCTTCGTCGATACCGCACCGGTGATGGAAAAACCGCTGGCCGCCCGGGCCGGTCTGGGCTGGCAGGGCAAGCATACGAATCTGGTGTCGCGGGGGTTCGGTTCCTGGCTGTTCCTGGGCGAAATCCATACCGCTCTGGAACTGCCCGCCGATGCCCCGGGGGTCGATCGCTGCGGCCGGTGTCGTCGCTGCCTTGATGCCTGTCCGACCGGGGCGTTTCCGGCGCCGTACCGGCTCGACGCCCGGCGCTGCATCTCCTACCTGACCATTGAGCATCGGGGGCCGATCGATCCCGCGCTGCGGCCGTTGATCGGCAACCGCATTTATGGTTGTGACGATTGCCTCGCGGTCTGCCCGTGGAATCGCTTTGCCCGTGCCGGTCGCCAAGCGGCCTTCCTGCCGCGCGCCGAGTTGACGGCGCCCAGGCTGGCGGATCTTGCCCAACTGTCCGAGGCGGCATTTCGGACGGTGTTCGCGGGCTCGCCGATCAAGCGCATCGGTCGCAACCGCTTTGTTCGCAATGTGCTGGTCGCCCTCGGGAACAGCGGCGACCGGCGGCTGGCGCGGGCGGCGGCGGCGCTCGCCGACGATCCCGATCCGGTGGTCGCCGAAGCGGCGGCCTGGGCGGTGGCCCGGATGTCCGCCGGCGGTTCGGCCTGACCCGACGGATTCATGCCCAAAGAACCTGATCAGCGACAGGAACGCGGTCTGCGCCGCAAGCGCGCCGATCTCCTGTCCGGTCAGAAACCGGTTCCGTGAAGGACCGTTGCGCGGGCAAGAAAAACCGCGCCGAGGATGGTGAAGACGAGGGCTGCGCCCAGGTGAATGGCTTTCATCGGCAGACGATCGGCGAATGCCTTGCCCAGGAGCACCACCGGGATGATTGCGAGCATCAGGCCACAAGTGGTTCCGGCCACCACCACCGGAAGGTTGGCGTAGGCCGCCGCCAGGGCGATGGTCGCGATCTGGGTCTTGTCACCGATCTCGGCCAGGAAGAAGGCGACCAAAGTGGCCGTGAAGGCGTTGGTACGATGAATCGCGGTTCCGTTCTCGAGGGTTTCCGGCACCAGGGTCCACAGGCCCATGCCGATCATTCCGACGCCGACCACGGCGTCGAGAAGCCGGGGAGCCAGCACCGAGCCAAAGCTGGCGCCGATGGCACCGGCGACGCCGTGGCTGGCCAGGGTGGCCAGCAAAATTCCGGCCAGGATCGACCAGGGCTGTTTGTAGCGGGCCACCAGGACCAACGAAAGGAGCTGAGTCCGGTCGCCCATTTCGGCGGCGGCGACGGTGGTCAGCGAAACGAGGAAAGTTTCCACCGGAAAATCCTGACCGGGCGGCTGGAAGACAACGACGAACCCCGCCCCGCCCGGTTGCGGAGAGGTTCAGCCGTTGGTCTTGCCATGCCACATAAGGCCCCATGCGCCATGGCGATCCCGCCAAGCCTGTTGACGCACGGCCCGATCACGATGCCGGGCGGCTACTCCCCAAGGGGTGGCCGACTTTTTAGCCGACTGCGAAGCGTCTGGCAACATCGGGCGTTCGAGATTCCCTTCGGGTTCGGGCGCAAGGGTGCCCGGACGGGCGGGCGGCTTGCATGCGGCGGCATTCAGGGGCACTGTCGGGACAAAGGAACGGCAGGGGAGGCGGCCGGTGGCGCGGCGCAGGGAGCGGACGCCCCAGGCGGAGGATGAAGAGGACGGCGTCGCCGGTATGGCGAAGGCCGGCCGGGTCCGGCTGTTCCTGGACGAGACGTTGGCGCCGGGAGCCATGCCGGAGCTGGGGCCGGAGCGGAGCCACTATCTGCGCCATGTTCTGCGCCTGCCGGTCGGCGCGGCGCTGGCGGTGTTCAACGGCCGCGACGGTGAGTGGCAGGCGGAGATCGTCGCGTACTCCAGGGAGAGTTGCCGGCTGGCGGTGGTGCGGTTGCGGCGGGCGCCGCCGCCGGTGCCGCCCGCCGATCTGTGGCTGCTGTTCGCACCGATCAAGCGGACGCGCATTGAGCTGCTGGTGGAAAAGGCCACCGAGCTGGGCGTGACCCGGCTGCTGCCGGTGATAACGCAGCATACCGGCGTCGCGCGGGTCAACCGGGAGCGATTGCTCGCCATTGCGGTGGAGGCCGCCGAACAGTGTGACCGCCTGACCGTGCCCGACATCTGTCCGCCCGAGTCTCTGACCAGGGTACTGCATGACTGGCCGGAAGCCGGGCGACAGCTCCTGGTCTGTGCCGAATCCGGGCCGGTACAGCCCATGGCCACCGCCGCCGTGGCGCTGGCGCCCGGCCCGGCGGCGCTCCTGGTCGGTCCCGAAGGGGGATTTTCCGCGGGAGAGCTTGACGAACTGGCGGGACGGCCCTTTGTTGTAGCAGTCGGTCTCGGCCCGCGCGTTCTGCGCGCCGAGACGGCGGCCGTGGCCGCGCTCGTCTGCTGGCAGGCGCTGCGTGGTGACTGGTCGGTCGGAGGTTCGGTGGACGTCCGTCCGCCGTTCCGGGCCGGCCCCCCCTGTCCTTAACCGTGAGTTTCCATGTCCGCACCTCCGACCGCATCCGGCGCGCCGATTATCGATCCACGTCAACTGACCGCGTGGTTTGAAGACGGCGGCAAGCCGGCCGACGCCTGGCGCATCGGCACCGAGCATGAGAAATTTGCGTTCCGGCTTTCGGATCTGCGACCGCTGCCCTACGAAGGCGCGGACGGCATCGCCGCGCTGCTGACCGCTCTCACCCGTTTCGGTTGGGTGCCGGTGCTGGAGAACGGGCGGATCATCGCCCTCACCAAGGGGCAGGCCAGCGTCAGCCTGGAGCCCGGTGGCCAGGTCGAACTGTCGGGAGCGCCGCTTGCCACGGTTCACGAGACCTGTACCGAGGTCCACCGCCATCTGGCCGAGATCAGGGCGGTGGACCAGGAACTGGGAACCGGCATGATCGGTCTTGGCTTCCAGCCCAAGTGGCGACTCGACGACATTCCCTGGATGCCCAAGGACCGCTATCGGATCATGCGGGCGTACATGCCAAAGCGGGGCAAGCTCGGTCTCGACATGATGACCCGTACCTGTACCGTTCAGGTCAACCTGGATTTTGCCGACGAGGCCGACATGGTCCGCAAGTTCCGGGTCAGTCTGGCGCTCCAGCCCATCGCCACCGCGCTGTTCGCGGCCTCGCCGTTCACCGAGGGCCGACCCAACGGCCTCCACAGCTACCGCAGCCACATCTGGACCGATACCGATCCCGACCGCTGTGGCGACCTGCCGTTCGTGTTCGAGGAGGGGTTCGGCTTTCAGCGTTACGTCGACTATGCCCTCGACGTTCCGATGTATTTCGTCTATCGCGATGGTCGCTATATCGACTGTTCGGGCCAGTCCTTCCGCGACTTCCTGGCCGGCCGGCTGCCGGCACTGCCCGGCCAGACGCCGCTGCTGACCGACTGGACCGATCATCTGACCACACTGTTTCCCGAGGTCCGGCTGAAGCGGTTTCTGGAAATGCGGGGGGCCGATGGCGGGCCGTGGCAGCGGTTGTGCGCGCTGCCGGCGTTATGGGTCGGGCTGCTCTACGACCGTCAGTCGCTGGACGCGGCTTGGGAGATGGTTCGGGACTGGACCGCCGAGGAGCGGGCCGGCCTGCGCCGCAATGTTCCGCGCCACGCCCTGGCCACCCCGTTCCGCAACCGCACGGTTCGTGAACTGGCGCTGGAAACCCTGGAGATCGCTTCCGCGGGCCTGCAACGGCGGGCCCGCCACAGCGATTGCGGCGAAGATGAGAGTGTGTTTCTTCAACCGCTCCGGGTGATTGCCGATTCGGGAGAAACCCCTGCGGCGGTGCTGCTCAAACGCTACCATGGTGCCTGGGGCGGCAGCGTCGATCCGGTGTTTCGTGACTTCGCCTATTGAGACCGGCGGGTCCGGTCATTGAGGCGTGGGGGCTTCGTCGCCGTTCCCCAGACCAGGGCTTTGCCCTGGACCCACCAAGGGCGGTGCCCTTGGAACCCACGACTTAAGTGACGGGGGTCCAGGGGCGTCACGCCCCTGGTGGGGGTCAAGGGGGCAAAGCCCCCTTGTGTGGTTGGTAGGTCAAGGGGGCAAAGCCCCCTTGTGTTGTTCTCTGCGTCCGTTGCTCTCAATCGGCGATTTCGTGGAACTTGCCGTCGTGCCACTGGTAAAAGACATAAGCCGGGCTGGTCACGTCGCCCTTCTCGTCGAAGCCGAGCGTACCCATCACGGTTTCAAACGGACCGCCATGTAACGCCTTGATCACCTTGGCGAGATCCGTGCCGCCGGCGCGCTTTACGGCCTCGGCGTAGATCTGCACCGCGGCATAGCTGTAAAGGGTGTAGCCTTCCGGTTCATAGCCGGCCTTGCGGAATTCGTCGGCGGCGGCTTTGGCTTCGGGCTTGCTGCGCGGGTCGGGGCCGAAGGTCATCATCGAACCTTCGCCGGCGGGGCCGGTGATCGCCCAATATTCGTCGGTCAGCATGGCGTCACCCGAGATCACCCGGGCCTTCAGGCCCTGGTCGCGCAACTGCCGGGTGATCAGGCCCGCTTCGGTATAGTAACCGCCGATGTAAACGGCGTCGACCTGCTCCTGCTTGAGCTTGCTGACCAGGGCCGAGAAGTCCTTTTCTCCGGCGTTGTAGGCCTCGTCCAGCTTCTCGGTGACGCCGGCCCGATTGAGCGTGCGCTTCGTGTCATCGGCCAGACCCTTGCCATAGGCCGACTTGTCGTTGAGAATGGCGATGTTACCGGTGGGATAGTGACGGGCAAGCCAGGCGCCGGCGACCGCGCCCTGCTGGTCGTCCCGGCCACAGACCCGGAACACGTTCTTGAATCCCTGTTCGGTCAGCTTGGGATTGGTCGAGGCCGGCGAGATTTGCAGGATGCCTTCCTCGTTATAGACCGCCGACGCCGGGATCGAGGAGCCGGAGCAGAAATGCCCGGCGACGAAGCTGACGCCGGCCTGGGCCAACTGGTTCGCCACCGCCACTGCCTGCTTGGGATCGCAGGCGTCATCGCCGATCTGCAACACCAGTTTCCGGCCCAGCACGCCGCCAGCGGCATTGATGTCGGCGACCGCCTGCTCGGCGCCGCGCCTCATCTGCTCGCCAAAGGACGCGGTGGATCCGGTGATGGGGCCGGCCATGGCGATCTTGATGGCGTCGTCGGCACGAACCGGAGTTCCACCGACGGCAACAAGCGCCACGGCGGCGAGAAGAGTCCATCTCAGAGTCATCGGGGAATCCATCGGTTGTTGGCGAAAAGGGATGGCCCGGCCGGCAGTCCCCGGGGCGATTCGATTTGCTCGCTCCGATTCGCACGGTCCCGCACGACCATGAGTCCGGTTATAGGCGATTCGTGGCCGCCGATGCCACGGCCTTCGGATTGACCGTGATCCCGCTCGGGGCTTGCGATGACCGGCCCGGCACCGGCTTCGGCACGCCACGAAGGGATTGGCCTCGCCGGACCGGTTCCCGGGGCGGGCAGTCTCAGGCGAAGCGTTCGGCCTCATCCGCGGCGCGGATCAGCGCCTTGGCCTTGTTGAGGCTTTCCTGGTACTCGGCCTCCGGGTCGCTGTCGGCGACCACGCCGCCGCCGGCCTGGACGTACAGGTTCCCATCCTTGATCAGGCCGGTCCGTAACGCGATGCAGGTGTCCATGTCGCCGTTGGCCGAGAAGTACCCGACACAGCCGCCATAAAAGCTGCGCCGGACCTTTTCCAACTTGTCGATGATCTCCATCGCCCGCACCTTGGGCGCNNCCGAGACCGTGCCGGCGGGGAAGCCGGCCGCCAGGGCGTCGAGGGCGGAGAAGCGTTCGGTGTCCAGTTCGCCTTCGACGTTGGAGACGATATGCATGACGTGGGAATAATGCTCGATCTTCTCCTGCTGACCCTCGGTGACGTGGACGCTGCCGACCCGGGCCACCCGCCCGACATCGTTGCGGCCAAGGTCGAGCAGCATCAGATGTTCGGCCCGCTCCTTGGGATCGGCCAGCAGTTCCTGAGCCAGCGTCTCATCCTCGGCCCGGTCCTTACCACGACGACGGGTTCCGGCAATGGGACGGATCGTGACCTTGCCGTTGCGCAGGCGGACCAGGATTTCCGGGCTGGAGCCGATCAGCGTGAAGTCATCGATGGCCAGATAAAACAGGAACGGCGAGGGATTCAGCCGGCGCAGCGACCGATAGAAGGCAAAAGGCGAATGCTTGAACGGTATCGTGAAGCGTTGGGACGGCACGACCTGAAAGATGTC
>PLTC01000195.1 GCA_003165295.1 Rhodospirillales bacterium
CATGCAGATGGCGGTGATCGAGGCGGCACGCAATCTGGCCGACATGCCCAACGCCGGCTCCAGCGAGTTCCAGCGCAACCATGATCCGGTGATCGGCCTGATGACCGAGTGGTCGCGGGGCGACGATGTGGAGCGGCGGCATCCCAACGGCGATCTTGGCGGCACCATGCGCCTGGGCGCCTACCCGGCGCTGCTGGCCGAGGGCAGCCGGGCGCTCGGCATCTATGGCAAGGCCGTGGTGGTCGAGCGGCACCGCCACCGCTACGAGGTCAACATCAATCTCAAGACCCGGCTGGAGCGGGCCGGCCTGTGCTTTTCCGGGATGTCGCCCGACGGCGAACTACCGGAAATCATCGAAATGCCCGGCCATCCCTGGTTTATCGGCGTTCAGTTCCACCCGGAATTGAAGTCGCGGCCGTTCGAGCCCCATTTGCTGTTCAAGGACTTCATCCGCGCCGCCATCGAACAGAGCCGGCTGGTTTAGGCATCGGCTCCTGGTTCCGGCGGGAGAAGGAGGGATCAAGACCATGGCCAACCCGCGTACCGTCCAGATCGGCGCCGTGACCTTCGCCAACCACCGGCCGCTGTCCCTGATCGCCGGTCCCTGCGTGCTGGAAAGCCGCCAGCATGCCCTGGAGGTCAGCGGGGCGCTGGTGGAGATGACCCGGCGGCTTGGTCTCGGGCTGGTCTACAAGTCCTCCTTCGACAAGGCCAACCGGACCTCCCTCGACAGTGCCCGCGGCGTCGGGCTGGCCCGGGGGCTGGAGATTCTGGCCGAGGTCCGTGAGGTTCACGGCTGTCCGGTGCTGACCGACGTTCACCAGCCGGACCACTGTGCGGCGGCGGCCGAGGCCGTCGATGTCCTCCAGATTCCCGCCNNGTCAACGTCAAGAAAGGCCAGTTCCTGGCGCCGTGGGACATGAAGAATGTCGCGGCCAAGCTCAGCGCCACCGGCAACGACAACATCCTGCTGTGCGAGCGCGGCGTCAGCTTTGGCTACAACACCCTGGTTTCCGACATGCGGGCGCTGCCGGTGCTGGCCGCCACCGGCTATCCGGTGGTGTTCGACGCCACCCATTCGGTCCAGCAACCGGGCGGCCTGGGCGGCAGTTCGGGCGGCCAGCGCGAGTTCGTGCCGGTGCTGGCCCGTGCCGCGGTGGCGGTGGGCATCGCCGGCCTGTTCCTGGAAACCCACCCCGATCCCGACCGCGCCCCCAGCGACGGGCCGAACATGATGGCGCTCAGGGACCTGCCGGCGCTGCTGGAGACCCTGCTGGCGTTCGACCGCCTGGCCAAGGCCCGGCCGCTGGCGTAGGGTGCCGGGGTCGTAGGGGCAAGGCCCCTACAAAACGCCTTCGGCGACCAAGGCGTTGCCCTGGACCCAACCTTTGGCCGGTGGCCTTTGGAAACCGGGGCTTTTACCGTGCAATTCATCCATCGCAATCCGTTGGGCCAAGGCCGGCAGCCTCGCCGCCTGAAATCCGAGGGTGGCTCTCCACCTTCGCGACGGTGCCGGGATGCCCCATCAGGCGACGGTGGCGGGCTGGTTTCGTGATCACCGGGTCGCGGTTCGGAATCTCCGGGATCTACCCGAGTCTCGCCGCTTTTCAGGGCGTTTGGAACCGAGATAAATTGACCATCGCAAGGAAAGTGCGACCTTTGACGGCCTCTCCGGCCAACGGCGGGGCTTCTGCCGGGTGGCCGATCCCCGTTGAATTTTGACAGACGTCCCTTCGCCAGGACCACTGCGGTAAATCAGGGGGGTTGCCCTAATCGTTCCCTCGTCTGGCAGGTGCTGTAACGGTCGACGCCAGTCTTATCAGCGCGGTTGTACCGCCTAATTCTTGACGTGGGGCGCTCGTATCGGCGGAACTTCGTCATAAATTGGGCTGTGGTAAAATGGTATGATCAGCCACTTATAATATGGATTATAGTGATAATTACTTGTATCAATAGTAGAATATGGAGTTAGTAATTACTAATAATTACTCTACCGGAAAGGCATAATACAAGTGTGTTGCGGTGATTCCGTCGTCTGGGCGCCATACAGCGGGGACTCAGGACAGCGCCTCCTTACCGCGATCCCCGAAACAAGGCCCCCGGAAACGTCGCCCTGGACAAACCCGATGGGTTTTGTGACCATCATCCCCGGGGACGCCGCTATGCTTGGTTATGAAACATGATAGATTCCGTTGCCGTGTTCCTGAGAGAGCAATTGGAAGGATATTTTGGGTCTCAGACCCGGGCCTCTTCGCCTGCCGAGCATGGCGCGCTGGTGGTTTTTCCGGATGGTGAAAAACTCGATGCCAGCCCGTTCCGACTCGGGACCGTAACTTTGCTCCTGATCAATCTCGCGGAAGAAGTCGGGGCGCATGCACCCGATCGCTACCTCAATGTTAGCCAGGGAGGCCCGGCGTTTCGCGTCCAGCCCGGCATTGCCATCAGTATGTATGTGTTGGTTGTCGCAAACTTTAAAAATTACGGGCAGTCATTACTGTATATTTCCATGACTATCCAGTTTTTTTTGAAGCATCGCGTGTTCTGCCGGGAAACCGCACCAAAGTTGGACAGGCGGATCGACAGGCTGGTGGTTGAGATGACCACGTTATCCCTTTCTGAGCAAAATAACCTTTGGTCGATGCTGCGCGTAACTTACCGGCCATCGGTTGTCTATAAAATAAAAATGATTGTATTCGAAGACCACGCGCCCCAGGCACTTCCAGTCATTTCGGAGGTGAGGATTAATGTCGAGCAATAAATTCAAACATG
Source organism: Rhodospirillales bacterium (assembly GCA_003165295.1). GTDB lineage: Bacteria > Pseudomonadota > Alphaproteobacteria > Azospirillales > Azospirillaceae > BOG-933. The sequence continues at coordinate 2,770 of PLTC01000195.1, forward strand.
TATTTAGTTTGTGCGCCGTCAGTGAGTATTATACAAACGGAATCTGCGATGATTTTATTGTGGAGCCGAACCAGGCAACCGTAATCTTGATGAAAAGGCTGAATTTGTTGTGGAGGCACTCTGGAAGTTATCTTGAAATGTTTGCGGAACTTGATTCGCAGGGGCAACCCTGTGCAAAACTACCGGTGGCCACGACGCTGGGCTTCGTTTTGCGCCTGGCTAACCCGGATTTTTTGCCTTTTTGCGATCTGAGTCCGATGGCCGGGCTGGCGGCGCCGGTGTTCAGCGACAACGACAGCGGCGGTGGCGAAGGGGATTTACTGCGGTTGCAGCCGGTCTCGCGCCGGCAATGGGGCAGCGCGAGGCTGGCCGTCGAGACTCCCGCCGCCAATGAGGTGTTCGTGCTGCCCGAAGCGCCGCTGGCGGAGGCCGAGGCCCGCCATGTGATCGTCAGCGACGGGGCAAACGCAACGGTCAAGGCAGTCGACACGCGGAACCGGCGCGTCACGGTGGACACCAGCGGCGCCCGGCCGGGTGCCGGTTTTACCCTCTCCTATCCGGTACGCCCCAAGCGGCCACGGGACAGTTTTGCCGAGATTGAGATCACCGTGGACGATCACCTGCTCCAGAGTCGGGTCAGTGCGGGACGGCCTCGCCTGTACCAGATTCCTTGGGCCGTGGCGTCGGTGCGGTGGTGCTATTACCTGCTCACCGACCCGTCCGGTGACGTTGGCCGCCTCCACGTCGTCGATGTCACCCCGGGATCGGCGAACCGGATCGTCTTCGGCAGCACCGGCCGGGTCGACCTGTCCCAGACCCCGGATGGCACCGACGCCGTGGCCCTTGCCCTGGCTCACCGCTTTGGCGGACGGAAAATCGTGCGCTTCATGTCCGACGCCGCTGTCGCCTGCCGACAGGCGCCCGCGACCATTCTGGAGCTTCGGGTCGGCCAGAATTGTTTGTTACCGGCCTTGCCCCTCCCCTCGGTACCGCACCGCGTGCGGTTGGGGGACGTCTGGGTACGGCACTGCTACCAAGTCATAACCATGTTGGTAAATTAACGACCGCTTCAACAGGGGCCAGAGACATGACAGTCTTCAAGACACCGGGCGTGTACGTCCAGGAAATTTCCACGCTTCCGCCGTCAGTCGCGGAGGTTTCGACCGCGGTTCCGGCCTTTCTCGGGTATACCGAGAAAGGCGGGAACGCGCCGCTGATCAAACGGGTTTCCACAATACTGGAATTCAAGGAGATCTTCGGAAATGCCAAGCCAACTGAATTTACGGTAACCACCAGCCTCGATGGTTCAACCCAACAGGAATCGATCAAGACAATTGAACCAACCACCCGCTCGACGCAGAAACACCTGCCGGAGCGTCTTTTATACTACGCCGTCGACCATTATTTTAAGAATGGCGGCGGACCATGCCATATCGTTTCTGTTGGTAATCATAGCGTCGGTCCGGCCAAGGATGATTTTCTGAAGGGTCTTGAGCTGCTCCGCCAGGAAGACGAACCGACACTGATCGTTCCGGTCGATGCCGTGCGGCTGAATACCGACGATTGCTTCGAAGTGTACACCAAGGCGCTCGATCAATGTAAAGACCTGAAGGACCGATTCGTCATTTTTGATGTTCCCAAAGGGGAAGACAAGGTATTCCGGAACAAGATTGGCACCAATAATCTGTCTTACGGTGCGGCCTACCATCCCTATCTTGAGACATCGCTGAGTTTCGCTTTCGATGAGAGCGGGATCAAGGTGGCCCGTCCGCACTTGTTCTCGACAAAATTTCCGAATACCGGTGGCGGCATCAAGGTCACGTACAAGAGCACACCGCCCCAGGCCCCGGCGGTTCGGATTCGGGACGGCGCGCAGGCCCCGGGATTTTCGCTCGCTCCTTCCGAAAATTCTCTTACCATCTCCATCGGGGGACAACACACCAGTCAGCAGATCGTCGCGGCGTGGAACACCTGGCGGGTGGCCAACGCTACAAAGGCCAAGGGCTTCATCCTTGGCTTCTTTGGAAATGGTGCCGGGGTGCCGAGTGCCGGGATCGTCCCGTTGCAACCGGCCACGGTGTGGACCAACGCGATCACCGAAGGCAATAAGGGCCTCAAGGTCGTTTTCACCGGCACGACCTCGGGAACGCCGCAGGTTACGGTTAGCGCTGCCGCCGCCGCGACGACGTCGGCATTCACGATTGCCGACTCAGGGCCGACTCTCACCATTACGTCGGGGACCGGTAAGAATGCGGCGGCGATTGTCGGTGACTGGATTAACTGGGCGGCAGGCAATCCCCAAAGCACCAAAGACTTCACACTGGCGTTTGTCGGTGACGGTACCGGGACGGTGAGTCCGGGAGCGATCGCTTTGGCAAAAAATACCTCGGCATGGGCCAACAGCGGCAGCACCGGTCTCAAGATCATCGTCCTGGATACCGCCTCACCGGCCCCGGCGGTGAAAATTGAAAGCGGTACGTCAGTATTTGCCGCAACCAAGGACACCACGCCGACGCTGACAATTTCTACCACCGGCGGCGAGACCGGTCAGGCACTTGTCGCAAAGTGGGACAACTGGGTGAAGACCAATTCGGCCGCTGGCTTTTCCGTCGTCATCGACGGTGAGGGCAGTGCGGCGGTCACTGTCGCCTCCGATTCCACGTCCCTGACCGCGGTCGAAGTGACGCTGAACCAGCTTAAGACCGGCGAGACCGCGCTTTACAACCAGATCAAGGACGCCATGAGCCGGCAACGGGTGACGTTGCCGCCCAGCCCGGCCATCGCCGGCATTTACGCCCGGGTCGACCGGGACCGCGGGGTCTGGAAGGCGCCGGCCAATGTCAGCGTGGCCGCCGTCATCGGGCCGCTCACGAAAATCACCGATGCCCAGCAGGAAGACCTCAACGTCGACCCGACCGCGGGCAAATCCATCAATGCCATCCGCGACTTCGTCGGCAAGGGGACGCTGGTGTGGGGGGCGCGGACGCTGGCCGGCAATGACAACGAATGGCGTTACGTGCCGGTTCGCCGCCTGTTCATCACCATCGAGGAATCGACCCGCAAGGCCAGCGCCTTCGCGGTATTCGAGCCCAACGACGCTACAACCTGGCTCAAGGTCAAGGGCATGATCGACAGCTATCTGTACGGTCTGTGGGAACGGGGGGCGCTGGCCGGCGCGACACCGGAGGCGGCCTATTATGTGAATGTCGGGCTGGGCAGGACCATGACACCCCAGGACGTGCTGGAGGGGCGGCTGATTATCGAGATCGGAGTTGCCGCCGTGCGCCCGGCGGAGTTCATCGTCCTTCGCTTCATGCACAAACTTCAGCAGGCTTAAGACTCATGCCGATGGTGCCGGGGCCGGTGGACGTCCCCGGCGCCCTCCCGCCACGCTCCGCCACCCGCCGTCCGGCGCTTCGCCACTGCGGATCGCATGCCCGTCCCAAGGAGAACCAAACCGATGGCCATTTCCGTCGATGAGATCAAAAAATCCTATCCGCTCCCGCTCTACAATTTCCGGGTAGAGATCGGTGCCGATGCCGTGGCGTTTTCGGAAGTATCCGGTCTGTCGATCCACTATGAAACCACCACCTACAAGGAAAGCCAGACCGCCAGCGGTGTCGCCGGCCCCAGAGTCATGCACATGCCGGCCCAGCGCGCCGACGTCAACGTCACCCTGAAAAAGGGACTGACCCGGATGACCAGTCTGGTCAACCTATACAACTGGATCAAGCAGATCACCCTCAATCAGATCGAAAAGAAGGATATTTTCGTCCGTCTCTGCGACGAAGCCGGCAAGCCGGTGATCAGTTGGAAAATCATCAATGCCTTTCCGACCAAGCTCGATGGTCCCAGCTTCGACGCCAAGTCGAACGAAGCGGCGGTGGAAAGCATGGAATTGCGGGCCGACGCGATCATCATCGAAGCGGCGTGATGACCACCGATGGCCGAAACCCCCGCCTTCCAAAAGAAACATTATCCGTTACCGGCCTACAATTTCAGGGTTACGGTCAACGGGGTGACGGAAAGCTTTGCCGAAGTTTCCGGCATTGTTCTCGAGTGCGAGACGGTGACGTACCGTCACGGACTCAGTTTCTGGGAAGGCGAGACCCTGACCCGATACGCCTATCCAAAGTATATACCGGTCTCACTGAAAAAGGGTACAGTTGCCGGTAGTGGATTTTTTTACGACTGGATCAAGGCCAGATCGGCGGTACGCCCCATGGAGATCAGCCTCTGTGACGGGAACGGGCAGCCGATGGTCGTCTGGCGGATCGCCCGGGCGGTGCCGGTCAAGCTTGAAGTCCCGACCTTTGACGCCGGCGCGTCTCAGGTTGCCATCGAAAAGCTCGACCTGATGGTGAGTGGCATTTCCGTCGAGCGGTTCTGATCCGTCACGCATTCCGACCCGGAGGTCCTGATGATGATACCAAGGCAACGCCGCCAGTCGTTTCGGGGGAACTGAGCATGCCGGCTGACAGCATGGTGCCGGGCTTCCGCTTTGGCGTGTTCTTCCTGGTCGGCGGCCTGGTTCCGAACCCGATCGATATCCGGTTTCAGCGGGTTTCCGGTCTGAATTGCAGCGTCCAGATCAAGAGTCACCGGGAAGGCGGGCAAAACCTCTATTCCCACCGGCTGCCCGAAGCCATTACTTACGACAATCTGGTGCTTGAGCGGGGAATGGTGGTGGGGTCGCCGCTGACCATCGAATTCAACACCGCCATGTCGCAGTTCAAGTTCGCGCCGTCCAACGTCCTGGTAACGGTTTTCAGCGAAGACAGGATGCCGGTGGCGGGCTGGCTGTTCATCAAGGCCTATCCGGTCAGATGGGCGACCTCGGACCTGGATGCCGGCCAGACCTCGCTGCTGATCGATACACTGGAACTCGCCTACACCCGCATGCAGATGATTCGGATTTGAACGATGTCGATTGAAGTCAGGGAACTGGTGATCCGGGCGGTTGTCGAACCCCAGCCCGCCGGTGCTGCGGAGCGCCGACCGGATGAGGGTCTCGATCGCGAGAAGCTGATCGAGACCTGCGTCGCCGAAACCCTGCGGATTCTGCGGCGCCTGGAGGAGCGGTGAGTCATGGCCTTTCCCGACCTGTTCAAGCTTGAGAAGCTCAGGATCAGCGCCTACAAGGACGGCAAACGGCGAACCCCGTTTTACACCTTTCGGGCGATGTTCAATCCCGAGTCGCTCAGCCAGACCTTCCAGACCCGTTACCTGGCCGGGGGTGGCGTCAACAACCCGGCCCAGGTGGCGAGCTTTGGCAGCGCGTTGCCGACGGACCTGAACCTGAAGCTGTTGATTGACGGCACCGGTGTCGGTGACATCGGCCTGATCTCGACGCCGGCGCCGGGCAAGGCGGTGAAGGACCAGATCGACGAGTTCCTCGCCAATGTCTATCAGGTCAAGGATGAGACCCACGAACCGGCTTATCTGATTGTCGATTGGGGGGCGCTCCATTTTTCCTGCCGTCTGAGCCGGGCAACCGTCACCTATACCAGTTTCGACCGCAGCGGGTTGCCGCTGCGGGCGGAACTCGATCTCCATCTGGTGGCCGACGAAGATCTGGCAAAGCAGCTTGCGCGGCTTGCCCTGAGTTCTCCCGACGTTTCCCATAGCCGGCAGGTCACCAGCGGGACCACGCTGCCGCTGCTGACCGCAGAGGTCTATGGCGACCCGCGGCATTATCTGCGGGTGGCGCGGTTCAACGGGCTCAGCCAGTTCCGGCGCCTGACGCCCGGGCAGGAACTGCGTTTCCCGCCGCTTGCTTCATCGTCCACCGGGTAACGCCATGAGTTCCGCAGGCGCCATCGCCATTCCGATCATCCAGGTCGACGGCAACCCGCTTGACAGCACGCTGTCGGTGGTCTCGGTGCATGTCACCCGGGAAGTGAACCGTATTCCCGACGCCCGGATCGTGCTGGCGGCCCAGGGCAGCCTGGAGGCGCGCCAGAGTTTCCTGAGCGGCCGTCCGTTTGCGCCGGGGGCGAAGGTGGTCATCGGCATCCGCGTGGCCGGGAAGGAAGCCACGGTGTTCAAGGGTCTGGTCAGTGGCATGGCCATTCGGAGCGACGGCGACGGGCTGTTTCTGACGGTGGAGATGAAGAGCCCCGCGGTCAGGCTGACCGGGGTCCGGCGCAGCGCGGTCTGGCGGAACCAGAATGACGGGACCGTCATCCGCCAGATTCTCCAGAAGGGTGGGCAGACGCTGGCCGGCGCGGTGCCCGCCACCGAACCGGTTCACGCCGCCCTGGTCCAGTTCCAGGCCACCGACTGGGATTTCGTCCTGACCCGGGCCGAGGCCCACGGGCTGGTGGTGGTCGTCGGCGACGACGATATCGCCTTGAAGCCGATGGCGGTCAGCGGCGGCCCGACACGGAAATTCGCCTTGGGCACCGGCACCCTCGGAGCGGTGGAGTTCGAGTTGAACGCCCTTCACCAGCAGTCCGCCATCGACGGCACGGGCTGGGATGCCGCAACCGGGGCGCCACGGAAAACCGCCCAGGCCGGCGTTCTGGCGCTGCCCCAGGGCCGACTTGACCGGGCGCCGGTGGGAGAGGCGCTTGGCCGCACCGCCCTGACCCTGTCCCACATGGTCCCGATGCCCGAAGCGGAAATCAAGAGCTGGACCAGGGCGCGGATGGCCCGCAGCCGGTTGTCGCTGATCCGCGGCCGCGTGACGGTGCCCGGCATCGCCGATCTCAAGCCGATGGAGATTGCCGCCCTGAGCGGTTTCGGCGACCGCTTTGACGGCAACGCCCTGATCACCGGCTTTCGCCACCAGTTGACCGGCAACGGCTTTCGCACCGACATCCAGTTCGGTCTTGCCAGGGAACCGGCGGGCAAACTTCCCGACCTCGCGGACATGGCGGCGGGCGGCCTGCTGCCGCCGGTTTCGGGACTCCATCTCGCGACGGTGGCGGCGCTTGAGAATGACCCGGATCAGCAGGTGCGCGCCCGCCTTGTGATTCCGGCGCTCGGGGCCGACCAGCAGAATCCGTTGTGGGCCCGTGTCGCCATGCCCGATGCCGGCAACCAGCGGGGCTTCTTTTTCCATCCCGAGGCGGGCGACGAGGTGGTGGTGGGCTTTCTTGACAATGACCCACGGCACCCGGTTATTCTGGGTCGCCTCCATGGCGCGAGGAATGTTCCGCCCAAGGCCCTGGCCGACGGGTCGGCCGACAATCTCAGGAAGGGCATCGTCACGCGCTCGGGAACGACCATCCTGTTCACCGACGGCGACAAGCCCGCGCTGACCCTTAAGACCGGCGCCGGTAATCAACTGGTGTTCGATGACGGCGCCAAGAGCCTCACCATCACCGATCAGAACGGTAACAGCATTGCCATGAGCGACGGCGGCATCAAGATCACCGCGAAAACCAAATTTGAAATCGAGGCTGGTGGCGATGTCATCATCAAGGGCACATCGATTAAAATGAACTGATATCGATCGAAGATCCAGAACCCGAGATCTCGATGATTATGGAGGCGAAGGTCATGCCCAGGGAAACAACGATGACCGCCCGGACCGCGTTCCGGCGCGCCACCAGCCGTCACCGGCGGACGGCGTCATGAGTCGGGATGCGTCGTTTCTTGGACGCGGCTGGAATTTCCCGCCCCGCTTTACCGCGGGTGGCGCCGATACGGTGATGGTCGCCGGTGAGGATGACATCCGTCAAAGCCTGGAGATCATCTTTGCAACGACACCGGGCGAGCGCGTGCTCCGCGGGGACTTTGGTTGCAACCTCGGTGATTTTGTTTTTGAGGAGGCCGACCGCGCTTTACTGGGGGCCATCACCGCCGCCGTTTCGGATGCCGTGCTCTACCACGAAACCCGAATTCGCCTGGACAGACTCGAGGTGACCGAAAGCCGGGAGACCAGCGGATTGCTGTTGATTTCGATCCATTACACGGTTCGTGCCACCAATTCCCGCTTTAATCTGGTCTATCCGTTTTACCTGCGGGAAGCGGGCCGGTCCGGGGAAGGGGGGCGCTGATCCATGAGTGATCTTGTCCTGGTCGACGGCGATACCGCGACCTTTCTGCCGGCGTTCGGCGCGGCGATGGTGGCGGTCCGGCCGGGAGCCCTGAGCGCCAGCAGCCCGGCCAGCGTCGGCACAAAAAAAATCTGCGTGGCCGGAGACGAAACCTCGGTCAGCGTGGCCGGCTGTTCGTACTGCACGCCGCAATACTCCATCCCCGGGACCGGAACCCTGAAGATTTCCCAACTGGCCGGCGACCAGAAGGCGCGGACCGGCACCGCCGGCGGCAAGGCGGTGCTGCTCAAGGGCAGCCTGTTTACCGCGGTGTTCGAGGTGCAGGCCCCGGCGCAACAGCCGCCGCCGGGACCGGGCGCCCCGATTCCCGACACGACGACCCGGTATTCCGGCCGCGGCAGCTTCACCACGGCCAACACCGCGGTCCGCATCGGTTGAGGGGGAACATGGGTTTGAGGATCAGGACGACATGCCCGAACTTGTGACACAAATCGCCGCTTCCGCCCGCGACGGGACCAGCCAGCGTACCCGTAAGGTGGTGGCCCTGAATCCCGATGACTTTCCCATCGACGAACGCTCGATGCCGGAGCTGTTGGCTTTTGCCCGAGCCTTTGCCGAAAAGCTGGTTTATTACGACGACACCAACCGGCCGGCGGGAACCTGGGCCGGCTTTTTCGACCGCATCGGCGCCGCCTCCGGCGGTTCCGGCGACGGCCGGGACCGTCTTACTTATGAGCAGGTGGCGGCATTCCTGGCCCGGCCCGACGACTTTACCGACCCGGTGCTGCGTCGGCCGCACTTCGTGCTGTTTCTCACCCTGCTCAAGCTGTTTGCCAGGGCGCAGCACGCCCTTAACGGCGTGACCGGCCGTCACCTCGATTTCTACTACAACGACGTGCTGCGCATGACGGTCAAGCCCGCCGTGCCGGACCGCGTCTTCGTGCTGTTCAAGCCGGCGGCCGGGGTGGACGATGCCCCGGTGCCCGCCGGGACCCTTTTGGCCGCCGGTCGGGACGCCGGCGGCCGTGACCGCAGCTACCGCACCGAACGCGAACTGGTGGTCAACCGGGCAACCGTCGCCAAGGTCATGTCGGTGTTCGTCCACAAGGAGGTGATCGACCTGGCCGGGGCCAGGGCCAGAGGGCTGGACTCCCAGGAACCCGGCCTGCCCGCGATGCTTCGGTTGGCGCTGGGCGACCCCGGTCCCGGCGGCCCGCTTCCCAATTATGGCACTGACGGGAAACCGGTCGATGGGCCGCGCCTGGAAAAACTCGCGGCGCTTGTCCGGTTTTGCACGGCAAACCTGTATCTGGAAGTGCATGAGCTGCGCAAGCTGGTCGCCCTGAAGCGCCGCCGCGATGGGGCCGAGGCGGACTGGCTGACGATCAACCGCATTCTTGAAGGGGCGGGCAACGAGCGGCTGGGAGGTCCGGGGCGGCAGCGCAGCCTGGGGTCCTCCCGCAACTTCGCCGCCAATCTTGAGACGGTGCTGGGCGCGGCTCCGGATCTGAGGGATCTGCCGGATGAAATCAAGACGGTCGACGATCTCTACGCGAATATTTACCTGCAGGAGGTCCCGAAGGCAATCGGGCAAAAACTGTTCATGAAGGTGGCCGATTTCAAGAAAATGATGGAACTTAAGCGCGCCAGCGACAATGACTGGCATGTCGTCAACACCTTGCTGGAACGTGCGGGACGAAGGAAGCGGCGCGCCGCCGGAAGTGATGTTCCCGCTCCGGCAGACCCGACCAACTTTGCCGAAAACCTCAATGCAGCGGTGGGGCCGGTCGATTTTGCTTCCGTATCCTGTAGCGATATTGACGTATATTATAACAGTATTGTTGATCTTGAGAAGTATTTCTTCATGAGCGCCGAAGCTTTTGCGCTGATGATGGCGACCGTGAAGCGTGCGCCGGAGGTTGGGGGGACGGCGCAGCGGCCTGCGGCCATCGGGGAGTGGCAGGTCGTTGACGACATCCTTGGCGAGGCCTACGTCCAAAAGGTTTATGCCGGGCGCCGCGCCCGGTTGAAGGCGCGATTCGATGCGGCGGGTAGTGGCAAGCCCCATGACGGCTTTCGGGACGCGCTGGTGCTGGCGCTGGACGACGCGCCGACCTCGGCCGTCGTCCCGTTGCTCAACCGGATCGCCGATTTCATTTCCGCAGACGATCTGGCAATTCTGAAGACAGCCGATTCGGAACTGAAAAAAACAAGAAAATTGGAGTCGGTCTCGAGCGACCTGATCTTTGACATCCTGGAGCGGGCACAAAGAAAGCGCGAGCGGTTGCCCCGTCCGGTGCCGATCAAAGAGAAGTGGTACAACCTTTACGCCAACCCCGACGCGCGATCGGACCGCGTCGAGTCGATCCGGGTCCGGCAGGGTGACGTGGCGCGCTGGAAGACCTTTGGCCGGCCTGCCGCCCTGGCCAAGGGCAGCGCCCCGCCGCCCGAAACCCTCGGCTGGGCCATCGCGTCGCCTTTGCTGGCGCTGAGCGTCGGTCGGCGTCAGATCACGCTGACCCTGGGGTTTCATGGCCTGGGCGGGGCGCAGAACGGGAAGGAGGTTCTGGCCGGGGACCCGTTCACCCTTCAGCTCAGCACCGCCAAGGGCTGGATCGAGCCGAAAAGTGTGATGCTGCGCGCGGCCGACCATGGGGCGACGCAGGCGCAATTCGGTCTTCGGGCGATACCGGCGCTGGTCTGGCTCGAGATCACCGTGACCCTGCCGGCCACCGAGGCCGCCATCGCTCCGCTTGCCGGCAGCGACGCCATTCCCGGCTGTCCCTGGCCGGCGCTTCGCCTGCGGCTCCGGCAGCGCCGGGACGCGACCGACGAACGGTTCGTCATCGGCTATCAGGATTTCCGTCCCCTGCGGCTGGCGCAGCTTCGGTTGTCGGTGGCGGTCGGCAGCTATGTCAGCGCGGACGGTGAAGGGCTTTGGCCGTTGTCCCTCGAAGGCGACGGGGGGGTGCTTGACGGCAGCAAACCGTTCGAGCCGTTCGGAAGCGCGCCGGCGGTCGGGGCCAGCCTCGCGATCGGCCATCCCGATCTGTTTCACAAGCCGCTTCGGAAACTGCGCTTCAGCCTGACCTGGATGGGCGGCCCCGCCAACCTGACAACGCATTACGCCGGCTACGCCCTCAAGCCCGCGGAACTGGCGGCGGCGGTGACCCTGGTCCAGGCCGGCGTCGGTCGGACCGGCCTGCCCGCCATCAAGCTGTTCAGCGGCGAGAATGCGTCACTGGCATGGTCCCCCGAATGTCTGCCCGGGGCCACCGTCGCCGCCGGTCCCTACCCGGTGCCGGACGCTCCGGCGCCGGCGCCGGAGGTGCGGTCGTGGCCGCGCTATCTGCAATGGCAGCTCTCGGGGTCGGACTTCGGACACGCCGCCTGGCCGACGCTGATGGCGCAGAAATCCACGGCGCTGGCCGCGGCGATTGCCAATCTGGCGGCGGGGAAGAATTCGGGCGCGATCCAGGCGGGCGACTATCAGGTTGCGCCACCCTACACCCCCAAACTGAAGACCTTGAGCCTGGATTTCGTCGCGTCGCAGGACCTGACATTGACGGCTTACCGGACCGGACCCGCCACCGATCAGATTTTCCACGTCCATCCGTTCGGCTATGACGAGATCGCGCCGCCGGCCACCGGCAGCGACGGCGTTCCCTTTCTGCCCCAATACGATCAGCAGGGCGAACTTTACATCGGCATTGCCGACGCCTGGCCCGGCCGGACCCTGTCCCTGCTGTTTCAGATGGCCGACGGCAGCGCCAACCCCGACGTCCCGAAACAGCCGGTGGCCTGGAGCACCCTCTCGGCCGAGGGCTGGCGACCGCTGCCCGGAGAGAGCCTCCGCGACGACAGCACCAACGGCCTGACCGCGTCCGGCATCGTCGAACTGGTGCTGCCCGAGACCGCCGCCAACCCGCGGCTGCCGGCCGGCATGTCCTGGTTGCGGGCATCGGTGGCCATCGGCGCCGCTGCCGTGTGCGATTGCGTCGATATTCACGCCCAGGCCGTGCCCGCCGGTTTCATCGACGACGGCAATGGGGCGGACCATTACACCACGCCGCTGCCGGCGGGCGCGATCACCGGGCCTGCGGAGTCGTTGCCCGGTATCGCCGCATGCCGCCAGCCTTACCCCTCGTTCGGCGCCGAAGCGGTCGAGGACAAGGCGGCGCGGCACCGGCGGATCGCCGAACGCCTGCGCCACAAACGGCGGGCGGTGACGCCGTGGGACTATGAACGGCTGGTGCTCGACTACTTTCCCGAGGTCTACAAGGTCAAGTGCCTGCCTGCCGGCGAGGCCGCCCGGTCCGGGCATCCTGGTGCCGCCCGGTCCGGGCATCCTGGTGCCGCCCGGTCCGGGCATCCTGGTGTGGTGCGGCTGATCGTGATTCCCGACATCCGCCACACCACCACCTTCGATCCTTTCGAGCCAAAGGCGTCGTCGGACCTGCACCGCCGCATCGCGGCCCGTCTGACCGCGCTGGCGCCACCCGGCGCCCGGATCGAGGTCGGCAACCCGACCTATGTTCAGGTGCGCATCCGTCTCGGCGTCGGCTTCCGCGGCGACAACGACGAGTTCAACCGGAAACGGCTCAATGATGCCCTGAACCGTTACCTGTCACCCTGGGCCTACGACGACGGTGCCGACATCGTCATCAACCGCAGCCTCTTCGCCAACAGCATCGTTGCCTTTGCCGCTCAGCAGCCTTATGTGGACTTCGTTGCCGCGGTGAACCTGTTTTCCAGCCGGGATGGCCATACGTTCAGCCTGACGCCGTCCTCCGATGCCGGGGGCGGGGGCGGGGACTGCGTCAGCGACCCCGGCGCCGATACGGTGCTGGTCGCGGCCTCCCAGCACGTGATCGACATCATCTCGGGCGACACCTTCAACGCCCAAGACTTCCAGGGGGTGGGTTACATGCGGATCGGACTCGACTTTATCGTATCCTGAACCGCCGTTCCCAGGTTTGCCCGGCCGGATCGCCGGGTGTGATGAAAAATATTCTTTTAGTGGAGTTTCACCCATGAACATCGATGATCGCAAGAAGGTCCGTTCCGTCCTGAAGGGCTTCTTTACCAGGAACGCCATTCCCACCCAGGACCATTTCGCCCTGCTGATCGACGGCGCCCTGAATCAGGCCGATGACGGCGTGGTCCGGATAGCGGGCCAACCCCTCAGCATCGAGGCCGGCAGCGGGGGCGGGGCCGGGGCGGAGGGCGTCTACAAGGCGCTGGACCTCTATGTGAAACTGAGCGATGCCAAGCCGGCCTTGTCCGTCGTGTTGCATCGGCGGGGGACGAACTATAGCGACCCGGTCGGGCTCAGCATCGAGGCTTACAACGGTGAGAAGCGCCTGGTCATCGACGGGGCCGCCAGCCTGCATATCGGCACCCTGGCCGATAATCGGGAAAGCGTTCTCATCGGCCACGGGGACGTGGTTCGGGGGAACAAGAAGTCCTACGCCCTTCTTCAATCCAACGAGACCAACGAGCGGGGCCGGACGTGCCTGAATTCGCCTCGTGACATTCACTTCCGCCTCGCCAACGTCAATAAGATGGTGCTCGACAGCTCCGGGAATGTCGGCATTGGAACCGAGAGCCCGAAGGCCCGTCTCGAGGTTTCCGGCGGTGCCTTGCGGCTGGCGTCGGGCACCTCGAACACCTCGGGCATTCAGTTCTCGCCGATCCCCGCCGTTGGTACCGAGATGACCCCATGGTTCGCCTACCACAATCCAGACGGGATACCCACTGTTGAGCTTCGCATCGCGGACCACCCCAAGGCCCGGATCCTGCTGAATGCCGCAGCCGGTGTCGGAATCGGCAGCGTGCATAATATCACGGACCAAGACATCGAGACACTGATTGGTTTCGGACAGAACGACGCCTATAAATTTTCTCACAAAAGATCGGAGGGAAAAGAAAAAAAGCCCATGCTTGTTTTGGAGTCGAGGAATAATTCGTCATTCGGGATAAAAATTCAGAATAAATATTTGTTCGAAGTTAGTGGCGAGCCCGGCAGAGCGTATATAAATGGAGACGCTCATGTAAATGGCGTGCTTTATGTTGGAGATGTCGATCCATCGGCGATACCGAAGATGCTCGGCAACCTGACGATTAGAACTCTTGGTTCTGTATCTGCTGGAAATGCTGTTATAGGAACACATAACGAAGCCGCAGGCGGTTTTTTTATTTCACATGCAGGAATTACAGAATCAGATATGGTGGAGTATGCTCTACGACTGGATAAACATGGGAATATGCGCCTGAATGCGAAGGCTAAACTCGAACTTTGCTTGAACACACAAGAATATTTGACCCTTTCTAGCGGTAACGTTGGGATTGGAAACAGTAATCCCACCGAAAAGCTTTCGGTAGATGGCAATATATCGTGTAAAGGAGCTATAAAACCAAGTGCATCAGAATCTTTTAAGGATAAGGAGCACGGAATCTTGTTCTCGACAAAATCAGGAGTTACTTCATACGTTAGAAATTATTATGTTACAGATAACAGTTGCCAGACTCTTGTTATAGGTCAAAGCTCGCCGGCCTCTTCAGATAAGCCTAATCAGCCACCTGAAAGGATAGTATTGTGTAATCGGGGAATCATTGAGTTCGGTACAGGGTCAGGCTCGGAGATAAACGCGAGAATCGACCAAAGAGGAAGATATTATGAATTATCATTGGATAATGACAAAGAAAAGATTTACTCCATGGACTCTGGGAAGGCTTGGTCGTTCATCGAGGAAATGAACCCGCAGGAGTTTACCTATAAGGGTGAGCCTGAAAACGTCTTGCACCAGGGTTTCGTGGCCAAGAATATGTCGCCCGAGTTTACGACTGCTGATCGCAAGATGATCTGCTATAGCGGCATCGTCGCCGTGCTGACCCGGGTGGTCAAAGACCAGCAGGTCGCGATTACTGAACTCAGGGCCGCTCTGCCCAAGCGTTGACCGGACGCCCAACCTGTACCGCAACCCCCCGGCCGCTGGCCGGCAACACCGGAGACTGAGGACCATGCAGCAAAGACTACGGGAACGGGTCACGCACCTGAAGCAGGAGTTTGCCAAGGGCCAGGAGCGTCTGAAGCAACTGGAAGACGACGCGGTCGCCCTGCGCCAGACCCTGCTGCGGATCAGCGGCGCCATCCAGGTCCTGGAAGAGGAACTGGCGCCGCCGGCCGAAGATGAGGCCCGGACCGCAGGCTGACCTGCTTTGCTCACGCCTGCCACGGAGCCCATGGATGGATGTGCCGACCCTCCCCGACCAGCCGGCCGAACATCCCGTGCTGGACTACGCCGCCCTGGTCCGGGAGGGCATCGATCTGCTCGAACGCCTGTCGGGCGACCGCTGGACCGACTTCAACAGCCATGACCCGGGCATCACGCTGCTGGAGGCCGCGTGCTACGGCCTGACCGATCTTGGCTTCCGCATCTTTCACGAGCTGCCCGACCTGCTGGCCGACGGCGGCCGGCCGCCGCCGACCCTGTTCAGCCCGGCCGAGGTGCTGACCGGCCATGCGGTGACGCTGACCGACCTGCGCAAGCTGGTCCTCGACGTGCCCGGGGTCAGGAATGTCTGGATCGAACCGGCGACCGGCACCGGCCTCACCGCGCAGCCGGGGGACAGGATATGGACCCTGACCGCCGGCATCGCCACCACCCCGGCGACACCGCTTTCGGGGCGGCCGGTGACGCTGTCCGGCCTTTACCGCGTGCTTATCGAGAAGTCCGGGTTCGAGGACGTGGATGACCTGACGTTGCGCCGCCGGGTCGCCGAACGCCTGCATGCCAACCGCGCCCTGTGCGAGGATTTCGACGAAATCCGGGTGGTGCCGCCCCAGCCGGTGACGGTTGAGGCCGCCATCGAAATCGACGTGGCGGCCAACGGCGAAGACATGCTGTTTGATGTCTATGACCGCATCGACGCCTGGTTCTCGCCGGCGCCGTCGTTCAGCACCCTGACCGAGGGGCTGGCGCGCGGCGTCGACACCGACGCCCTGTTCGAGGGTCCGGCCCTGAACCACGGCTTCCTGGACACCGCCGCCGTTGAGGCGGTCGGGCGCCGGCAGGAGCTTCATTGCAGC
Organism: Rhodospirillales bacterium; assembly: GCA_003165295.1. Classification (GTDB taxonomy): domain Bacteria; phylum Pseudomonadota; class Alphaproteobacteria; order Azospirillales; family Azospirillaceae; genus BOG-933. The sequence continues at coordinate 18,868 of PLTC01000195.1, forward strand.
GACCTGATCCGCGCCCTCATGGCGGTGCCCGGGGTCCGGGCGGTGCGGCGCATCTCGCTGGCCTTGCGGGGGGTTCAGAACCACCAACTGTGGTCGCTGCCGGTCGACACCACCCGCGGAACGCCGCAATTCGCCTTCGACGACAGCAGAATCCGGCTGTACAAGGACGCTCTCGAGATTGCCGTCGATGCCGCCGACGTCGCCAGGCGCCACGCCGAACGGCGCAGGCGCATCCGCCGGTTTCCGCCGCTGCCGCGGGACCGGCGGGACCTGATCCCGCCGCGGGGGACCGACCGCAGTGTCGCCAGCTATTATTCCCTGTGCGACGATTTGCCCGCGGCCTACGGCGTCGGCCGCGCCGGCCTGCCCGGTTCGGCGCCCGACGCGCGCCAGGCCCAGGCCCACCAGTTGCGCGCCTATCTGGCCCTGTTCGAGCAAATCCTGGCCAACGAAATGGCGCAGCTTGCCCATGTCCGCGACCTGCTGTCCTTCGAGGACGACGGCAGTCAAAGCTACTTCTCGCAACCGCTCGACTCCGGCGACGGGGCGGGCGCGCCGCCGCTGGTGAGTGACGATCTCGACCCCCGGACGCTTCAGGCGCTGGTGGAACCCGAGGAGGCAGTTGCCGGCCTGCGGCGGCGCAACCGCTTTCTCGACCACCTGCTCGCCCGTTTCGGAGAAGAACTGTCCGACGTTCCCCAGGACGGGACGGCCACCGGTCGGGACGACCCGTCGCCACGCCCGGCGGGCGTCAAGACCAGACTGCTCTCGATCGCGGCCAAACGGGCCTTTCTCCGGGGCTTCCCCTGGCTCAGCGGTGCCCGCGGCTGCGGCCATAACCTGGACAGCGCGGCGCTGGACCAGGAGGTGCCGCTGGCGGTTCGGATCAGGCTGAAACTGGGCTGCACCGACGCCGAGCGCGACCGCATTTTCGTCATCGAACACATCCTGTTGCGCCCCCTCGAGAAGGATCGTGGGCAAAGCGAGCCCTTCCTGGCCGATGCCGCCGGCCCGGACCCGTTTTCCCTGCAACTGACCCTGATCCTGCCCGACCACCTGAAACCCTTCGCGACCGCGGTTCACCAGACGGTCGGCCAGGAAGCGCCGGCCCATCTGATCCCGCGCCTGTACTGGCTGGACCCGGCCGGGATGCAGGTCTTCAGGGCTCTCCATGGCCACTGGACGGCGGCGCTGCGGGACTTCCGTCAGGCCGGCGGTCCGGGCGGCGTCACGGGTCCCGAGGCAAGCGACGCGGTCGCCCTTCGCTTCCGGGACGCCCGTGACCGTCTGATCGAATGGCTCCGGTTGGGACAGACCAGTCCCTTGCAGGATCTGCCGGTCCAGGCCGCGGCGGCGATGGTGCCCCATGGCAGCAGCACGACCATTTCCATTGAAAGCAGCCAGCGCGGCGTCGTTTACGCGCTGCGCCTCCAGGGCCGCCCGAATACCCCGCCCGGTCCCCGTCACACCGATACCGGCACCGGTGGAACCCTGGTGCTTGAGACCGACCCCATCACGGTCGATACCACCTTTCGTCACACCGATACCGGCACCGGTGGAACCCTGGTGCTCGAGACCGACCCCATCACGGTCGATACCACCTTTGTCGTGCAGGCCAACAAGCCGGACCGGCCAGGCGTCCGGCTGTTTCAGACCGCCGCCATCAAGGTCGGACTCGACAAGAGCCTGAAGGCCGAAATCAAGGGTTGGCCGGGACCGGGCACGCCCATCCTCGATTTCGACGCGACGGTGGAGGTGGTGCTGGACCGGAGCCAGCGGGGCGTCGAGTACCGGCTGGTCCACTTTCCGGCCGGCGCCCCGGCCGATCCCACCAGCCTGCAACAGGCGGAACAGGATCAAATTCTTTCCGCGAACCGCAAGGCGGTTCCCGGTACCGGCAACTCGATTGTGCTGCCGGGCGTGCCGCTGCGCGATGATACGGTTTTGCGCATCAGGGCCACCAAGACATTCCAGCAGCAGCCCGCGAGAGCGCCGGAGACTGCGGTTTTAAATGTGGCCCTGCCGGTCTTCGTTCGCGCCAATCCCGCCCTGGAGGTGACGCCCTGGCTGGTGGTGGCCTGGCGGGCTGCCACCGGCATAACGGTCACGGCGGCCCAGGCGGGACTCAGCTATCGGGCGCTGACCCGCCCGATTGCCGACGGCGATTTTGACCGGGGTGGCCCCGTCGCTGGGAAAATCCTCAGCATTCCGGTGACGGGCGCGCCGGCGGTGCGGGTGAAGCTTCCGCCCCCGCCCTCGGCCGCGACCAGGCTGGAGGGGTTCGAGCAGCGCGGGGAGTGCCGGACCGGCACCGGCGCCGATCTGACCCTGCCGCTGCCGGCGCTGCCCGAGCAGGATGTCTTCGTCGCCATTGAGGTCACAAAATCCCATACCGGCGCCGATGGCGTCATTTCCCCTTCAACCATCTGGTTGAACACCGTCGCGGCGGTGCTGGTCGGCCCCAACCCGGACCAGTGCCTGACCGTGGCGGTGGCGCTCGAGGACGGCAAGACCATCGGCGACATGACGCTGACCGGCGGTCAGCCGGGGGTATTCTATACCCCCCGCGTCGCCCCGGACGGCCCGCCGTTTCCACTGCCGGCGTATTTCCACCAGCGCGACCGGCAGAACGCGGCGTGGAACAAGGGTATCGGCCAATTGAACGTGGAAGTTGACCTCGTCGTCGCGGCTGACCCGGTGCCGCCCCCGATGGCCGAACTGCCGGCGGAACGGCCACCGGCGGCGCCCCGCCTGCCCTGTGCCGGGTTGCCGGCGGGAACCCGGCTGCACTTCCGGGCGGTCAAGGCCCAGACCGGCGTCGCCGTCGATCCCATCGCTTTCGAATACCGGATTCCCGGGGCGTCCCGGTAATCACCGCCACCGGCGTTCCGATCGTTTGATTTTGCAGGGCTCCGCCCCATGTGCGCTAGGATAGGGCCTTGACGAGAGGAATCCCAATGTAATTCATAGGAGAGATGCAATACGCGTCTCTCCTGACCTCGGAATGGGGCGCGTTTGTCGCGCTGCTGTCTCGTATCATCGATCTTGATTCCGAGGGTGAATCGCAAACCCCGCCTGCTGTCAATTCCATCCGCGCGCCCCTCTCACCTCATTCCCAGGCCGGCCTAAAGGGGAGGGGATGAGCAGCAATTCTCATTGGCCGGTTTGGCCAATTTTTTCAGGGTGGGCGGGCGTTGAGGTCGGCGATGGCTGCCAGAAGGCCGTCCCATGTGGGGAAGACGATATAGGCAGTGATGGTGCGCAGGTGCTCGAAGAATCTGTATGAGGCGCCGCGTGCGGCGACGGCGTTTCTCCAAGCCAGTGCGGAGAAATGGGCGACGGCATGGAAGGAGAAGNNGAGATTGTATCCGCCGGTCTTGAGAACGTTGAAGGTCTCGTTCTTGATTTTCCATCTGGCCCGGCCGCAGGCGGCCAGGTCGGCAACGGTTTCAGCGGTCACCGGCAGGTCGGTTACGAAGGAATTGTGATAGGTCCGGCGCCCCTTGGCATTCAGAATTTCGACGGAGAACCCGTTGACGATCAGGGCGTCTTTGGTGTCCCGCAACGGAACTTGAGTCAGCCGGCGGTAGATGAAGGTGCTTTTCTTTCCGGACNNAGGATGAAGGCGCCGCCGCTGGCCTGAATCGCCTCGGCGATCGGCTGACAGGCATAAAGGTCGTCGCCGAGATAGACCGGCCGGAACGGCGCCAGGGTAGCACCAACGCGAGCCAGCCAACGCTTGGCCGCGGCACGCTCGCAGTCCTGTCCTGCTTTTCCGCTCCGTCCTGGGGCGTGATGAACTCCGGCGGCAGCGGCAGGACCCGGGC
>PLTC01000255.1 GCA_003165295.1 Rhodospirillales bacterium
TGGCGGTGCTGGCCATCGACCCGTCGTCGCAGCGCACCGGCGGCTCGATTCTGGGCGACAAAACCCGGATGGAGTGCCTGTCGCGGCGGGAGGAGGCTTTCATCCGCCCCTCGCCGGCCGGGGCCACCCTGGGCGGGGTCGCCCGCCGCACCCGGGAGGCGATGCTGTTGTGCGAAGCCGCGGGCTTCGACGTGATCCTGGTCGAGACGGTGGGCGTCGGCCAGTCCGAAACCGCAGTGGCCGACATGGTCGACCTGTTCCTGCTGCTGCTGCTGCCCGGCGGCGGCGACGAATTGCAGGGGATCAAGAAAGGCATCGTCGAACTGGCGGATCTGGTGGTGGTCAACAAGGCCGACGGCGCCTTGCTGGACGCCGCCGGTCTGGCGGTCGCCGAATACCGCCACGCCCTGACCCTGCTGCGCCCGGCCACCGGGGACTGGCGGACGCCGGTGCTCAAGTGCTCGGCCCGCACCGGCGCCGGCATCGACGAGGTGTGGGAAACCATCGGCCAGTACCGCACCCGGCTTGGCGCCAGCGGCGCGTTGGCCGCCCGGCGCGCCGAGCAGGCCACCGCCTGGCTGTGGAGCGAAATCCGCGAAACCCTGGTCGACACCTTCCGCACCCATCCCGCGGTCCGGGCGATGCTCTCCGACCTCGAAGACCGGGTCCGCCGCGGCGCGTTACCGCCGACCGCGGCGGCCATGGCGCTGCTGGAGCGGTTCCTGGGTAACGACATCGCCCTGTAAACGGCCGTGGCGCGGAAGGACTGACAGAAAAAAAGGGGGGCTTTGCCCCCCTTGCCCCCCCACCAGGACCGTGACGGCCCTGGACCCGCCTGAGGTCACGGGTTCCAGCGACTTTGATCACGGCGAGGCGTCTTTTGGGTCCGAAGGTCACTACACCCCGCTACCTATCGCCACACACCCGAACGACCACCCGACGCGCGGCCTTTCATGTCCGATAATGGTCTGCTTATCGGACATGAGAGGATAAACAGATATCGCTGTAACGATTCGTTTTTGCAACTGGCTTGGAACAGTGGCGGATGCGGATAAAAAGGGAAACGTCACACCGGTGTGAACAATGTCATGGCTGAAATCTTGGCCTGTAGAGCCCTTATAATCGCGTCGAGGTCAACGCGGGCCTCCGCCTGCAATCCGAGGCACAGCGCGATACCCTCAGCATCAGTGCTAAGTCTGGACTGTAGCGCGAGTCGATAGGAATGGTTCGGCTGTTCTGCCATGCGGTAAGCGTGGAAGTGCATGGCATCTCCAAGAGCGGGCGGGTTGCTCAAGTGGCCGAAGTTAAACTCTTTTGTCATGTAGGCGAGCAATTTATCTTGGGTTATAAGAGCTAACTTTTTATTGACGTGCTCGAAGGTCTGAATTTTGTGGTGCATCTGAACGAGAATTGTCTTGGCCGTCATCTTCCAATTCATGCCGTATGATTTGTCAGACGTCTCGGCGTTGTCACCACGCGGGATACCAATATCCTTTAGAAGCCGTTGGCGTTCCGGCCATACGGTTCCTGTGGTGTCGAGGGTTTGCAGTTCAATACCGACGAAATCTCTAACGCGTCCGTCCCGTGCAGACACCAGAAAATAATCGACGCTGCCACCGGGGATGGAAACTTCAGAAACTATGTGTAGCTCGTTGCCAGGTTCATGGGTCGTGAGTAAGTGTAAGCAATCAGTAAATATCTGACGGCGCTCGATTAGACGGGTCGGACATATAATGATTGGCTCGGCGGCGCGGCCATAGAGAACAGTGCATGTACCGATCGAGGTATTAGGGTCGCTCTTGCGGACCTTGTAACAGCGCTTCCCGAGAAATGGGCATTGCTGTTGCTCGACGATGGTGGCCCAGTTCCCACCAAGATCACCCAAAGAATGCCCAAACAATTCGACAACGTTGCTCATAGAAGGCCCGCACATCGTTCTTGAGCCTGTTCGAGATACTGGCACGAAATGTCGATTCCAACAGATTTGCGGCCAAGGTTGCGAGCAGCTAAGAGAGTCGTCCCCGTTCCGCAAAATGGGTCAAGCATCATGCCTCCTTCCGGGCATGTGGCGAGGATTGGAATTCGGCAGAGGTCCACAGGATAGGGAGCAAAGTGAGATTCCCTTTTCTGGGTGTCCTCAGGAATGATGTCCCACACATCAGTGGGCTTGCTCCCGTTCGGGTGATAACGCAGGAAATAAAATCCCTTGTCTCGAAGCTCTTTTGCGCGGCCTGACACTTTTTCGCTATCTGAATGGGTCGTTCGTTGTTGGGCACGAATAATCATTCTGAAGTCAGAAATTTTTCCAGCGGCAACTTCGGCGAGTGTGTTGTTAAGTTCCTTGAGGGCGTCTGTTTTCTGTTGGGATGTAAGGTCGGTAGAGAGTTCTATCTGACGTTTGTAACGGACACCTGAAACACCAGTAGCCGAAATGACCGACCCATTGACAATCTTTGCTTCGCGTGGCTTAGAGCGTATCGCGTCAGCATTGTAGTAATAACCTTTTGCTTGTTTAACAAAATGAAAGACGTGCTCGTGAACATTCCCTAATCGGTCCTTCGTGTTGTCCATCCCGCTTTTTACTTTATTCCAAATTACGCTATTGCGAAGAATCCATCCTTGACAGTCTGTCAGTTCAAAGACAACGCGCCACGGTATTCCTACAAGTCTCTTATTCTCATATGTATCGCCGATGTTGAGCCAGAATGAGCCTTCAGGTTTAAGTACCCGTTTCAGTTCAAAAAAAATCGCGGCAAGATCTTTGACAAAATCCCGATAATCGTCTTCCTGACCAATTCCGCCATTCTCGTATTCGCGTTTTCCCCAATAAGGCGGGGAGGTCATCGCGCAGTCGATAGAGCAATCCGGAATTTCTTTTAGAACCGTGAGAGCGTTGCCGTAAAGGAAAAGCGGCGAAAGGCACTTTTCGCGGGCGTAGTTCTCGAACGCACAACGATGCGAGGTCGTGAAGGTTGGACAGCCCGAACTGTCTTCGAAAACCAAGCTCATTGATCGCTGTGCGGAGCTTGCTGCCTTTACCATGTTCAGTCGAACTCTTGAATCGTTCATTACCGGTCCCTTTGCCTTCATAACACAGATACCAAAGGTGAAGCAAAAAGCCGGTGCTTGGCCCGGAACAGCCGAAAGCTGTTTAACTCGTTTCAGCAGTTAATCGCATAAAGGACTCCTTGTGACATATTTTTTTCGCTTCAACGATTTCAGTAGGTTGCGTATCGCAAAACCCTATCGCAAAACCCTATCGCAATTCAATGATTGCGTCGTGTGCAGAATTCAAGACTTATGGAAGAAATCTAGGCCGTTGATTCGGAAGGGGTTTTCTTTTCCATAAGTCAGCCTCATAACGGGGGCACGATTTTTGGGTATGCAAGGGTCTCCACGGACGGCCAAAGCGTCGAGTCGCAGACCGGCGCGTTGACCGCCGCCGGAGCGGCGAAGGTGTACCGCGAAGTGGCGAGCGGGGCGAAGAGCGGTCGCGTCCAGCTTCGCCGGATGATCGACGCGCTCGACTCGGGCGATGTGGTGCTGGTGACGCGACTCGACGGACCGGCCCGCTCGACGCTCGACCTGTTGCACGCCTTGAAGACCGTTGCCGACAAGGGGGCGGGCTTCCGCTCCTTGGCTGATGTGTGGGCTGATACCACCACGCCGCACGGGCGGCTGATGTTGACCATCCTTGGCGGGAGCCCTGGTCTCGGCTTCGCGGGCAAAGCCTCGACGGGGCATTCTTAAGGCTCGCGGGTATCACCGATCCCACCGCTCCCCTTGACTCCGGCGCTTCGGTTGCGTAGTCATGAAGATATGATGACGAATGAATTGGACAACGCCGCCACCGCCGCGAGCGACCTGCTGAAGGCGCTTGCCAGTCCCAATCGACTCAAAATCCTGTGCCATCTGGTCGAAGGCGAGAAGTCGGTGGGCCAGATCGCCGCACTGATCGGCATCCGCGAAACCACCGTGTCCCAGCATCTGGCCTTGTTGCGCAAGGACCGGCTGGTCAGCAGCCGACGGGCCGGCCAGACCATCTTTTATACCCTGGACAGCCCGCCCGCGGCCCGAATCATCGCGATTCTTTACGAGACCTTCTGCGCCGGCGGCGCCGGTCGGCCCGACCCCGAACCACCGCCGTCTTCCTGATCCCGTCCCGACCCCGAGACCCGGTGCGCCTCACGGCGTCAGTCCCAACGTCGGCATCCTCAGCTCCTGCCCCCCCCGCACCAACGGCGCCACCGCCTGTGCCACCGGGGCCACCGCCTGGACCACGCTGCGGATGCGCGCACCGCTGGTCGACACCAGATCGGCCAGCCGCTCGATCCCGGTACGCGGTCGCGGATAGACATCAAGGCTGACCGGAGCGTCGGCCGCCAAGCCAATCGCCTCCCGGGTCCGGCGCAGCGCCAGATCCAGGTCGCCCAACTCGTCGATCAGGCCGAGTGCGACCGCCTGATGGCCGGTCCAGACCCGGCCGCGCGCGATTTCCCGCACCCGATCCGGGGAAAGATGACGGGCCTCGGCCACTTTTGCGGTAAAGGCCGCGTAGATGTCGTCGGTAACCGCGGTCACCCGCGCCCGCTCGCTCGGGCTGTAGGCGTTGACATCGGACCACATGCCGGCATTCTGCCCCCGCTTGACCTGATCCCAGGTGATCCCCAGGCTGTCCCACAGCCCCGCGGTGGCCACCTTGCCGACGATCACACCGATGGAACCGGTCAGGGTCGCCGGTTCGGCGATGATCCGGTCCGCGTCCATGGCGATCCAGTAGCCACCCGAGGCACCGGTATCGGACATGGAGACGATCACCGGTTTGCCCGCCGCCTTGGCCTGAAGAACAGCGCGGCGGATGGTTTCAGAGGCCACCACCGAACCGCCCGGGCTGTCGATGCGCAGCAGGATCGCGCGCACATCCTCGTCGTCAATGGCCTCCTGGAACGCGGACACCACCGCCCCGGAGCCCATGGTTTCGCCCCCCAGCAACGGACTGACGCCCCCGTCGCCGCGCTCGATCCCGCCCACCGCGAAGATCAGGGCAATGGTCGGGCCGCTGTCGTGCAACTCGCCGGCCGCGTCCAGGTAGTCGCCGGACACCACCAGCCCGGCATCGCTGCCGGCCTTGTCCAGAGACTCCTCCACCAGTTCATCGTAATAGCCGATGCGATCGATCAGTCCGCTGTCCTTGGCCTCGTGGTCCAGCAGCGGCCCGGCGTCAATCAATCGGCGCACCGCCGCCGGCTCCAGCTTGCGCGAGGCCGACAGGCCGCCCACCAGTTGCTCGGTCAGATCGTCCAACAGGCTTTCCAACATTTCGCGGTGGGGTCCCGACATCGACCGCTCGGTCAACGTCTCCATCGCGCTCTTGTATTCCTCGCGATGTTCGACATCGGGCAGTATGTGATACTGATCGAGGATTTTCCGCGCGAACGGCATTTCCGCGGAAAGGCCGGTCAGGCCAACCATGCCCACCGGCTGCAACCAGATCTGGTCACATGCCGTGGCCAGATAATAGCTCTGGTTGCCTGGACCAAACTCACCAAAGGTCTCGGCATAGGCCGTGGCAAACTTGCCGGCGGCCCGGAACCGGCCCAGCGCCACCCGCAGTTCCTGCGCCTGGGCCATGCCCAGGCCGTCACCCCCAAACCGAAGAATCGCCCCTTTGACCCGCGGATCGTGGCCGCCCCGGTCAAGGGCATCGACCACGTCGCGCAAGCTGGTGCCACCGCCCAACAAGGTCCCGGCCACCGGATCATCCGGGGTTTGCTCCACCACCTTCTGGTCAAGATCAATGGTCAGAACCACCTTGCCCGGCAACTCCGGCGCCGCGAACACGGCCTGATAAAGGAGATATCCGCCGCCCGCCAATCCGGCCAGCACCAGGAACCCGAACAGGGCCAACACGCGGACAAGAAATCTGAACATGACCCGGCCGTCTTTCCAGAGGACAAAGTTGACCACCCCGCATTGCCGCGCCCGGGATCGCGCCGATCTATGCCACCACACCGGCGATCACACCGGCCTCAAGGCCCTGGCATTGCCCGGGGAGCCGGACGCCTCCCTTTTCTATGCCTGTTCCAACTCCACCAGGGTTCCCAAAAAGTCCTTGGGGTGCAGGAACAGCACGGGCTTGTCGTGGGCGCCGATCCTGGGCTCGCCGTCACCGAGCACCCGGGAGCCGGCCGCCAGCAGCCTGTCGCGGGCCGCCAGTATGTCGTCAACCTCGTAACAAATATGGTGGATGCCCCCGGAAGGACTGCCGGTCAGGAATTTCGCCACCGGCGACCCTTCCCCAAGCGGTGCCAGCAATTCGATCTTGGTATTCGGCAGCTCGACAAAGACCACTGTCACGCCGTGGGCCGGCTGGTCGACCGGCGCCGACACCGCGGCGCCCAGGGTCTCGCGATAAAGCGCGCTCGCCGCCACCAGATCCGGCACGACAATGGCCACATGATTGAGCCTTCCGATCATGACCCGTCCCCTCCCCTCCGCCGCTTCGGACAATCCGCTAAAGCCGAACCAAATGGACTTCGGTTTGCGGCTTTTTTCCGTGGCTGGCGTTAAAGGTACGCCGCACCGCGCTTCTCACCGCCTGGATCACCACCTGATCGTCATGGCGCGCCGGCTTCGGCACCGCCGCCACCGCTTCGCGAATGGCATCGACCGCGTCAAGCAGCAGGTCGCGATCCTCCTCCTCGTCCACCAGCCCCAACGCCGCCAGCCGCGGCGCGGTCATCAACTCGCCCCGCTGGTTGAGCACCACCGTCGCCACCGCCGCGCCGTTATAGATCACCCGGTGGCGGCTGCGCATGGCGCCGCCGTCCAGCCGCGCCAGCCGCTTGCCATCCACTGCGAGCCGGCCATGCGCCACCTCCGCAACCACCGCAGCCGGCCCCGGCGCCAGCCGGATCAGCGACCCATTGCTGGGAATCACCACCTCCGGCACCTGACAGTCCCGCGCCAGTTGGGCGTGCTCCGCCTGGTGGCGCTGTTCGCCATGAACCGGCACGGCAATGCGCGGCCTGATCCAATTAAGCATGCGCACCAATTCATCGCGCGCCGGATGTCCCGAAACGTGAACCGGCTCGCGGTAGCTGGTGACAACCTCGATACCCTGCCGTATCAAACGGTTCTGAACCAGGCCAATTGCGCGCTCGTTGCCGGGAATGTCGCGGCTGGAAAAGATGACCGTATCTCCGGCCCCCAGCACCACCTGCGGGTGATCTCCCGCGGCGATCCTGGCCAGTGCCGAGCGCGGCTCCCCCTGGCTGCCGGTGCAGATCAGCACCACCTTATCGCGAGGCAGGTAGCCGGCATCGTGTTCGCTCAGGAACTCGGGTATACCGCTCAGGTAGCCACAACTGCGTGCCGCCTCGAAGATGCGCCATAAGGACCGTCCGACCAGCGCCACCCTCCGGTCGTGGACCGCCGCGGCCACCGCCACGCTTTCCAGCCGGGCCACGTTGGTCGCAAAGCAGGTTACGGCGACCCGGCCGCTGTAGCGCCCGATCACCTCGGTCAGCCCCTCCCGCACCGACGCCTCGGAGCCCGAGGAGCCGGCCACGAAGGCGTTGGTCGAGTCGGCAACCAGCGCCAGCACCTCCTCGCTCCCCAGCGCTGCCAGCGTCGCCTCGTCGGTAACCGGCCCGACCAGCGGCGTCGGATCCAGCTTCCAGTCCCCGGTATGAACCACCGTACCCGCCCCGGTCCGAATCACCAGAATCTGCGATTCCGGAATCGAGTGGGTGACGCCAATCATTTCAATCTGAAACGGCCCGACATCAAAGCGGCGCCCGGTCTGCACCTCATTAATCGCCAGCCGCCCGCCCAAACTGTATTCATGGAGCTTGCGACGCAGCACCGCCGCCGTGAACGGCGCCGCATAGACCGGACATTCCAACTGCCGCCAAAGATGACCCACCGCCCCCAGATGGTCTTCATGGGCGTGCGTCAGCACCAACCCAACCAGGTCCTCCCGCCGCTCGCGGATAAAGGCCGGGTCCGGAACGACGATATCAATTCCCGGCATCGTTTCGTCACCGAAACCGATACCCAGATCCACCATCAACCATTTTCCGGCATGACCGTAGAGGTTCAGGTTCATGCCGATCTCGCCCGAACCGCCGAGCGGCAGGAAATACAGGGCGTCCGCGCCCGGGCGATGCGAGGCCGCAGTTCCGGTCATGTTGACCTGTTACGATTGTGAATCAGCACCAGCCCCCGCAAGGTTAATTCCGCATCCACATGATCAATGACCGCAGTGGCGCGCGCAAACAACACCGCCAGCCCGCCGGTGGCGATGACCGGCATCGCCGACGCCCGCGCCTCGGCCAAAAACTCGTTGCGGATGCGCTCCACCAGCCCCTCGATCAAGCCGATGTAGCCCCAAAAGATTCCCGACTGCATGCACGCCACGGTGCTGGTCCCGATCACCCGTGCCGGCTGCACGATTTCCACCCGTGGCAGCTTCGCCGCCGCCAGATTAAGCGCGTCCAGCGACAGATTGATTCCCGGAGCGATCGCCCCACCGCAATAGTCACCATCGGCATTCACCACATCAAAGGTGGTCGCGGTCCCGAAGTCGACAACGATCAAAGGCGGGCAGTAGGCTTGCGCTGCCGCCAGCGCGTTGACCAGCCGGTCGGCGCCGACCTCCTCCGGCCGCCCAACCGCCGCCTTGACTCCCAGGTCGACCCGGGCATCGCCAACAATCAACGGCTCGCAACCGAAGTGATCCTTGCACAGCCGCTTGAGATTGAAGGTCGCCCCGGGAACGACACTGGCAATCACCGAATCCGAAATTTGCCGGGGATAGAGTCCACGGAGCGTAAACAACTGGGTGAGCCACACCGCATATTCGTCGGCGGTACGCTTGGCATCAGTGGCACAACGCCACAGCCCACGCTGCCGCCCCTCGTCATACACGGCAAAAACGACGTTGGTGTTTCCCGCATCAATGGTGAGCAGCATGGCGCGACCGCTCAAGGATGAAGCGGCGAAAGTGTGGCCGGACCACCGACGCCACCGGGAAAGAAGACATCACCGGCGGTTACCCGGACGACCTGCCCCCCCTCGCCGGAAGCCAACAGCAATGCCCCATCCAGATCCAGGCCAGCAAACCGGCCGGAGACCGTCTCCTGATGCAACCGCACGGAAATCGGCGTCCCCAGACCCGCCGCGCGGGCCAGCCACGCCGCCCGCACCGGTTCCAGCCCGACATCCCGCCATACACGGTACCAGCGACCGAACTGGTCGAGAAAACTCTTCAGCACGACCTCAACCTCACCCTCTCCGGCCAGCCCCGCTTCCAGCAGCGACGTCGCGGGGTACCCGGCATCGGCAGGAAAGTGCCGGACATTAATGCCGACTCCGACCACCAGCCACGTCACACGCCCCTCGGCGTCGGCGCCGGTCTCCAGCAGGATGCCGGCCACCTTGCAGCCATCAATCAGGATGTCGTTTGGCCACTTTAACCGGGTCACCCGCTCGGGCGGCAAACATCCGACCACCGCCGCGCCTACCGCCACCGCCGTCACCAGAGACAATTGCGCCGCCAGCGCCGGCGGGCAAGCAGGGCGCAACACCAGCGAGCAATAAAGATTGCCTTCCGGGGAACTCCACGACCGCCCCCGTCGCCCGCGCCCCGCGAGTTGCCGCCCCGCCCAAACAACTGTTCCCGCAGCGGCGCCGGCCTCGGCGCGCCGCCGCGCCTCGTCGTTGGTACTGTCCAGGCAATCGAACGCCGACAACAAAAAGGGAAGGGCCGCCCCGTCCGCCCGGCCCCCCCCCCATTCCGGTGGTTCCGTCATCCCGGAAACAACGCTGCCGCGGCGGCCGCGGCGCCGCTCGAAATCGGCACCGGGAAGATGAAAAACAACGCCGTGAACACCGCACTCCCGACCAACACCGCTGCAACCGTCCCGTCATCCTGACGATCGATCGCCTCGGCCGGGCTTTCGTCGAAATACATCAGCTTGACGATCCGCAGGTAGTAGAACGCGGCAACGACGCTGGTGATCACGCCAATCACCGCCAGCCCGTACAGGTGAGCGTTGATCGCCGCCAGGAACACATAGAGCTTGCCAAAGAACCCGGCCAGTGGCGGCACCCCGGCCATGGAAAACATGAACACCGCCATGGCCAGGGCCATCATCGGATGGGTCCGCGACAGCCCGGCAAAATGAGCCAGCTCCTCCGCCGGCCGCCCCTGCTGGCGCATCGACAGGATCACCGCAAAGGTACCGACGGTCATCACCAGATAAACCGCCAGGTAGATCAGGATACCCCGCACCCCCATCTCACTGCCCGCGGCCAGGCCAAGCAGGATGTAGCCGATGTGCCCGATCGACCCGTAAGCCATCAGCCGCTTGATATTGGTCTGCTGGATCGCCCCAACCGCCCCCAGGATCATGGAGACCACGGCCATGAAGGTCACGATCTCACGCCACTGGTCGGTCAGGCCGCCGAAGGGGTCGACCAGCACCCGCAACAGCAACGCCACCGCAGCCACCTTGGGCGCCGCCGCGAAGAATGCGGTCACAGAGGTCGGCGACCCCTCGTAGACATCCGGCGCCCACATATGGAAAGGCACCGCCGCCACCTTGAACGCCAAACCGGCGGCCATGAACACCATGCCGACGATGATTCCCGCCTTGAACTGCGGCGCCCCGGCAAGCACCGCGGCGATCTGGTCGAAATTGGTGGTCCCGGTGAAGCCGTAAACCAAGGAGGCACCAAACAGCAATAACCCCGAGGACAGCGCCCCCAGCACGAAGTATTTGAGGCCGGCCTCGCTCGATCTCTGGTTATCGCGCCGGAAGGCCGCCAGCACATAAAGCGCAAGGCTCTGCGTCTCCAGCCCCATGTACAGCGCGATCAGATCGTTGGCCGAGATCATCATCATCATGCCAAGCGATGACAGCACGATCAGAACCGGAAACTCGAAACGATCCATCCGCTGCCGCTCGGCATAGCCCTGCCCCACCATCACCACGGCCGCCGCGCCGATCAGCACCAGGGTCTTCATGAACACCCCAAAGCCGTCGACCACGAACAAGCCGCCGAAGGCCAGCTCGCGGGGGCCGGTGTGGCTCAGCACCAGAATTGCCGCGACCAACAAGGCCGCCGCCGCCAGATGGGAAACCAGCCGGGTCGAACCATCCCCCCGGAACACCCCCAACAACAGCAGCACCAACGCGGAACCGGCCAGGAAAATCTCAGGCGCCGCCGGCAAGATGCTAGGAAATTCGCCCATTGTCATGTCTCCTGCCCCGCGCCTTAATGAAGCGTGACCGTGATGCTGCCGGCATCGGCCAGCGCGGTCTGATAGTGGTTGATAAGATTGGCCACCGTGGTGGTGGTCTCGTGGATGAAGCTGTCGGGATAGATGCCGATCCAGAGAATCACCAGCATCAGCGGCACGACGATTGCCACCTCACGAAGATTAAGGTCTTTGAACCCCGAACAGTCCGCCCGCTCCGCCTTTTCAAAGATGACCAGCCGATACATCCAAAGAGCGTAGATGCACCCCAGCACAATGATGGTGGCGGCGAACACCGCAAGCCAGGTGCTGGCCAGGAAAGCCCCGACCAGAACCAGGAATTCGCCGACGAAGCCGCTGGTACCCGGCATGCCCACCGAGGCCAGAATGAAGACCATGGTCGAGAAGGCGAAGATCGGCATGGTCCTGACCACCCCGCTGATCTTGGCGATTTCGCTGGTTTTCGCGCGCTCTTCAAGCATGCCGACGGCGCAGAACAAGGCCACGGCGATCAGTCCGTAGGATACCAGAACGATTACGGCCCCCTGGAGCCCTTGGGTAGTCAGGGTGAACATGCCGATGTAGCCGAAGCCCATATGGGCCAGAGTGGCGTAGGCCACCCACTTCCTGAGGCTGCCGTGGGCCTGTGTGATCATAAACACCACGAAGGAGATGTAGATCAGGGCGAACACCGCCAGGGCATAGACCAGAGGCGCCAGAATGTCCGTGGCCGCGGGCAGCATCGGGATCGAGAAGCGCAGGAAAATGTAACCGCCAACCTTGAGCAGCACGCCCCCCAACAGCGCCGCCGCCCCAATGGGCGCCTCACTGTAGGCCTCGGGCAACCATGTGTGAACCGGCCACACCGGAACCTTGATCACGAAGGACGCCAACAGCGCCAACCACAGCCAGATCTGGGTGGTCCTGGACAGGGTATGGCCCTGGTCGATCAGGGTCGGAATGTCCGTGGTGCCGAGGTTGAGATAGAGCACCATCAGGGCGATCAGCATGAACAGCGAGCCAAGCATGGTGTAGAGGAAGAACTGCAACGACGCCGGCACCCGACGCGCCCCACCCCACACGCCGATGATAATGAACATCGGCAGCAACACTGCTTCGTAGAAGAGGTAGAACACCAGGAAGTCGAGCGCACAGAACATTCCGGTCATGGCCGCCTCGAAAACCAGGAAGGCCACCATGTACTCCCTGACCCGGTGCTGCACCCGCTCCCAACTGGCCAGGATGCACAACGGCGTGACGAAGGTCGACAGCAACACAAAGAACAACGAAATGCCGTCGATACCCATGTGGTAGTTGATGTTGAACGCCGGAAGCCACGGCGCCCGCTCTTCGAACTGGTAGCCGACCGCGGCCGGATCGAAACCCGCCCACAGCAGCAAGGACAGGACGAACGTCGCCAGCGAGGTCCACAAGGCGATGTTCCGGGCATTGCGCGCCACCACCTCCGCCTCACCGCGGATCACCAGGATGGACGCGGCGCCGACCAGAGGCAGGAAGGTCGTCAGCGACAGGATCGGCCAGCCGGCCATGGTAAATCCCCCTCTCGACTCAGCGATACAGAGTGAACCAGGTGACGAGCAGGACGACGCCGATCACCATGGCAAAGGCGTAATGGAAGACGTAACCCGATTGCAACCGGACCGCACGTTGCCCGAAATACTGGGTGGCCGCGACCAGCGTCTTGGGCCCGAGATACTCGATGGCGGTGCCGTCGCCGGCCTTCCAAACGCGCCGGGCCAGTCCCAGCAGCGGGAAGACGATAAACCGGTTGACGAGAATGTCGTAGTACCAGTGATTAAAGAACAGGTTATGAATCGGCTTGAACGTCCGGCAAAAGAAGGCCGGAAGGCCGGTCCAGACGATGTAGCACAGGAAGGCCATGAAGATCCCCGCTGCCGCCACCACCGTCGGCAGGTTTTCCGCCCAGGCCGGAAGCGCACCGTTGTTCACCGCCGCAATGCTGTCGTGATTCGGCAGGATCAGCACGGCGTCGTGCCAGAACCCAACCCGCCCATCGCCCACGAACCACGAGTAAGCCAGCGCGCCGGAACACGCCGCACCCACCGCCAGAAAGGCGAGGGGCAGCAGCATCACCAGTGGCGACTCGTGGACATGATCCATCACATGGTGATCGGCACGCGGCTTGCCGTGGAAGGTCAGGAACAGCAGGCGCATGGAGTAGAAAGCGGTCAGAGCCGCGGTGACGATCCCAAGCCAATAGGCGTAGGCGCCAACCGGCGTCCCTGCGGCATAGGCCGCCGCCAGCACCGAATCTTTGGAAAAGTAGCCGGCAAACAACGGTATGCCCGCCAGGGCCAAGCTGCCGATCCACAGCATGATGTAGGTGGTCGGAATCAGCTTCCACAGCCCGCCCATCCTGCGGATATCCTGTTCCCCGGACATCGCGTGAATCACGGAACCCGCCGCAAGGAACAGCAGGGCCTTAAAGAAGCCGTGGGTCATGAGATGGAAGATGGCGGCGTTATAGGCCGACACGCCGCACGCGAACATCATATAGCCGAGCTGGCTCATGGTCGAATAGGCGATGATGCGCTTGATGTCAAACTGAGTCATGCCGATGGTGGCGGCGACGAAGGCGGTGGTGGCACCGAACACCGTCACCACCGCCGAGGCGGTCGGCGAAAGTTCGAACAGGGGCGACAGCCGCGCCANNGTCGCGGCGTGGATCAGCGCCGAAATCGGGGTCGGACCTTCCATGGCGTCGATCAACCAGGAGTGCAGACCAACCTGCGCCGACTTCGCCACCGCGCCCATGAACAGCAACAGGCAGCACAGCGTCAGGCCGTTGATCTCGTAACCCAGAAAGTGCATGGACTGCGCCGCCACCGTCGGAGCGGCGGCGAACACCGTGCCGAAATCGATGGCGTGGAACAGGTAGAACACCCCGAAGATGCCCAGCGCGAAGCCGAAGTCACCGATCCGGTTCTGAATGAAGGCCTTGATCGCCGCGTCGTTGGCGCTGGCCTTGTCGTACCAAAAATTGATCAGCAGATACGATAACAGACCGACGCCCTCCCAGCCGAAATAGAGCTGGGCGAAGTTATCGGAGGTTACCAGCATCAGCATGGCAAAGGTGAACAGGCTGATATAAGACTGGAACCGCGGCCGGTGCGGGTCCTTCTCCATGTAGCCAATGGTGTAGATGTGGACCGCCGACGACACAAAAGTCACGACGATCAGCATCACCACCGTCAGCGTGTCGAAGCGCAACGCCCAGGGCGCGGAAAACGTCCCCGAGTTGATCCAGGTAAATAAGACGACCGTTCGGACATGACCCAGCAGGGCCACATCATAAAACAGCCAGATCGAGGCAACCCCCGCAATAACCACACAAATGCAGGAGGCCACGAGCACGCCCATGACACCGATCCAACGCCCGAAGAAACCGGCGATGATCGAGCCCAAGAGCGGCGGAAAGACAGCGGCGAGTTCCATTCCCATGGCGGCCGTCCTAGCCCTTCATCATGTTGATGTCTTCAACCGCGATGGAGCCGCGGTTGCGGAAATACACGACCAGAATGGCAAGACCAATCGCCGACTCGGCCGCTGCGACCGTGAGGATGAACATGGCGAAGACCTGCCCCACCAAGTCATGCAAGTAGACCGAAAACGCCACGAAGTTGATATTAACCGCCAGCAGCATCAACTCGATCGACATCAAAATGGTAATGACGTTTTTCCGATTGAGAAAGATGCCAAAGACCCCGATCGTGAACAAGATCGCGGCAACCGTCAGGTAGTGTCCCAGCCCGATATCCATCAAACACCTCCTCCGGTCGGCACCTGCCGCACCGCCACCGCGTCCTCGGTGCGACGCCCCACCTGATCGGCAATGGACTGGCGACGCACATGGGCCCGGCTGCGCAAACTCAACACGATGGCGCCGATCATGGCGATCAGCAGGATCAAGCCCGACGCCTGAAACAGGTAGAAATATTGCGTATAGAGGATATGCCCGAGGGCGTGGCTGTTGGATATCTGGTCCGGTGGCGGAATTGGAGCCGCCGCCTTCGCCACCGCGCCAGGCTCCACCGTCCAGTGCAGTTCCACCAGTAGCAGCTCGACCACCAGCACCAGCCCGACCAAGCCGCCGACCGGCAGGTACCGCAGGAACCCCTGCCGCAACTCGGCAAAGCTGATGTCAAGCATCATCACGACAAAAAGGAACAAAACTGCAACCGCGCCAACATAGACGATGACCAGGGTCATCGCCAGGAACTCGGCGCCCAGCAGCACAAACAGACCGGCTGCCAGAAAAAACGTCGCCACCAACGCCAACACGGCATGAACCGGGTTCCGGGCGGAAATCACCATCACGCCGGATACCAGCAGAATGGCAGAAAATGTGTAGAACACCAAGCTTTCGACAATCATCGCATTCCCCGCCTCCCCTGCGGAGGGTTGAGCACCGCCCGTTCCGGCGCCTCAATGGTGGGTCTATCCGTGGGTTGGTGGTCCCGGCTCCGGTTATGGTGCGAACGCCCCATTTCGCCGCCTTGCGGCGGCGGCCACGCGCTAACGATAAGGAGCCTCCGCCGCCAAATTGGCTGCCAGCCTCGCCTCCCAGCGATCACCGTTGGCCAGCAGCTTTTCCTTGTTGTAGTATAGCTCTTCACGAGTTTCCGTCGAATACTCGAAGTTCGGCCCCTCGACGATGGCGTCCACCGGACATGCTTCCTGGCACAGGCCGCAGTAAATGCACTTGGTCATGTCGATATCATAGCGGGTCGTCCGACGGCTGCCGTCGGCCCGTGGCTCAGCCTCAATGGTGATGGCCATGGCCGGGCAGACCGCTTCGCATAGCTTACAGGCGATGCACCGCTCTTCACCGTTCGGATAGCGGCGCAGGGCATGTTCGCCACGAAAGCGACTGCTGATCGGCCCCTTCTCGTGGGGATAATTCAGGGTCACCTTCTGCTTGAACATATAGCGGAAGGTCAGCGCCATGCCCGACACCAGCTCGGTGAGTAGCAAGGCACGCGCGGTGCGATCAATAAACGCCATGACGTCCCGTCTCCTTTGACTCTCGCCCGTTCGCCACCCGCAGCTCCCCCCGGGTCACGGCACGACCTTCGGCAGCCACCCAAAAATCTCCAGCGCCGATGCGGTGACAACGACCCAAAGCAAGGTGAAGGGCAGGAATATCTTCCAACCGAGCCGCATCAACTGGTCGTAGCGGTAGCGCGGAAATGTCGCCCGCATCCAGATAAAGAAGAACAGAACGAAGGCGATCTTCAGCGCAAACCAGATCGGGCCTGGCACCAAGTTCACCAGCGGCGCGAACGGCTCAAAATTCAGGGGCGGCAACCAGCCACCGAGGAACAGCACCACCGCAATGGCGCTCATCAGGATCATGTTGCTGTATTCACCGAGCATGAACAGCGCAAAGTTCATGCACGAGTACTCGGTAAAGAACCCGCCGACCAATTCGGCCTCACCCTCAGGCAAATCAAACGGTGCCCGGTTGGTCTCGGCAAGAATTGAGATGAAAAAAATCACGAACATCGGGAACAACGGCACCGCAAACCAAACGGTCTGCTGGTGAAGCACGATTTCCGACAGGTTGAACGACCCGGTGCAGAGTAGCACCGTGACCATGATCAGACCCATCGAAACTTCATACGACACCATCTGCGCCGCCGAGCGCAACCCGCCCAGAAACGAGTAGCGGGAGTTGGACGCCCAGCCGGCCATGATGGTGCCGTAAACGCCCAGCGACGAGATCGCATAAAGATAGAGGATACCGACGTTGATGTTCGAGAGAACCAGATGCGCACCGAACGGCATCACCGCCCAGGCAACCAGGCTCAGCACGAAGGTCAGGAACGGTGCGAACAGAAACACACCGGGGTTGGCGCCCGACGGGATCACCATCTCCTTGCCAAACAGCTTGAGTCCGTCGGCCACCGGCTGCAGGAGACCGAGCGGACCCACCAACGCCGGTCCCTGCCGACGCTGCATGGCGCTCATGACCTTGCGTTCGGCGTAGGTGAGATAGGCTACGCCGATCAGAACCGGAATGATGATCACCACGATCCCGGCGACAATCACGATCAACGGCCAAACGAACGTCCAGAAGCTAGCCATGGGTCCCGGTCTTCCCCTCGCGGCTGGGCACAAAGGCGTCGATGCACTTCGCCATCGTCAGCGACGCCCGGCTGATTGGGTCGGTCATGTAGAAGGTGTCAAAAGGCGGTTGGAATGGCTCGGAACCCGGCACACCCGACTGCCCAAACGGCCGCCAAAGAGCCGACGCCGGATTTTCCGCCCCGGCGAACAGCGGATTGACCGCGGCCAGACGGTCACGGACCTGAGCCAGGCTGTCGTAAGGCAACCGGTGTCCCAAACGCTCCGACAACGCCCGCAGAATCTTCCAGTCTTCCCGGGCTTCGCCCACCGGAAACACCGCCATCCGACCGCGCTGCACGCGGCCTTCGGTGTTGACGTAGGTGCCATTCTTCTCGGTATAGGCCGCCCCCGGCAGCACCACGTCGGCGCGGTGGGCGCCGCGGTCGCCGTGATGACCTTGATAGATCACAAAGGCCGAGCCGAGGCGGCTGGCGTCGATCTCGTCGGCACCCAGCAGGTAGACAACCTCAATCTCGCCCGCCTGCGCGCCCTCGAGAATCCCCCGGGTATCACGACCACCGGCCTGAGGCAGGAAGCCAAGATCCAGACCGCCGACCCGCGCCGCCGCCAGATGCAGGACGTTGAAACCGTTCCAGTCCGCACGCACCAGATTGGCAGTGACCGCGACCTGCCGCGCCGCGGCCTGAAGCGCCGGCCCATCGTCCCGCGCCAGCACTCCCGCCCCCAGGATCAGCATCGGGCGGTTCGCCGCCTTTAGCACCGCCGCAAACGGATGAGTCCCCTCGGCCAGAGCGGTCAGGACTTCCGGTCCGCTGCCCAAATGGTCGTAGGAATAGGTGAGTTCGAGCTGCGGCCCGATCACCCCAACCTTGAGGCCACCCTCCCGGTAACGCTTGCGAATGCGGGCATTGACAAGCGGCGCCTCAATCCGGGGATTGGTACCGATCAACAGTATGGCGTCGGCCTGCTCGATACCAGCGATCGTTGTGTTGAACAGGTAACCGACCCGTTCCAAGGCGTCAAATCGGGCGCCGTCCTGCCGGCAGTCCATATTCGGCGAACCCAGTGCCTGAAGCAGGTCCTTAAGCGCCACCATCGCTTCGGCATCGACAAGATCACCGGCCAGCCCGGCGATCCTGGTCCCAGCCACGCCCGCGAGCCGGGTGGCGACCGCCGCAAGGGCTTCGTCCCAGCTCGCCGGCTGAAGCCGGCCGTCCCGACGGACATAGGGGCGATCCAGCCGCTGGCGCTTGAGGCCGTCGCACGCGAAGCGGGTCTTGTCCGATATCCATTCCTCGTTGACGTCTTCATTGAGGCGCGGCAGTACCCTCATCACCTCACCGCCGCGGGTGTCGACGCGGATGTTGGAGCCCACCGCGTCAAGCACGTCAATGGTTTCGGTCTTCCGCAACTCCCACGGGCGCGCGGTGAAACGATACGGCTTGCTGGTCAGGGCACCGACCGGGCAGACGTCGGCCAGATTGCCCGAAAGCTCGGAGTCAATGGTCCGCCCGACATAGGTGGTGACCTCGGTGTGGGTGCCGCGGCCAACCGCCCCCAAAACCGAAACTCCGGCGATTTCCTCGCAAAACCGGATGCAGCGGGTGCAATGGATGCAGCGCGTCATCTCGGCATTGATCAGCGGCCCGAAGTCCTTGTCATTGACCGATCGCTTTTCTTCGGTGTAACGGCTACGGTCGAAGCCGTAGGCAACCGCCTGATCCTGAAGATCGCATTCTCCGCCCTGGTCGCAAATCGGGCAATCCAACGGATGGTTGATCAGGATCAATTCCATCACGCCCTTGCGGGCTCTCTGAACCTGCTCGGTATTGGTGCGAATCACCATGCCGTCGGCACAGGGCATGGAGCAACTGGCAATGGGCTTCGGCGAGCGTTCCATCTCCACCAGACACATCCGGCAGTTCGCCGCCACCGACAACCGCTCGTGGTAACAGAAGCGCGGAACCTCGATGCCCAGTTGTTCGCAGGCCTGGAGTACCGACGTCCCCGCCTCGACTTCGATTTCCGTCCCGTCTATGGTCAGTTTCGGCATGCGAGCCTCTTGCCTTTCAAGTCCGGTAGCCGGTCAAGCGGCGGCGCTCTGGCGCGCCACCGCGATGCGGCGCTCCAGTTCGGGCCGGAAGTGACGGATCAGCCCCTGGATCGGCCAAGCGGCTGCGTCGCCGAGGGCGCAGATGGTGCGGCCCTCGATCTGTTTGCTGATTTCGAACAGCAAGTCAATTTCCTCGACCCCGGCCCTGCCCTCGACCAGACGATCCATCATCAGCGCCATCCAGGGCGTACCCTCACGGCATGGCGTGCACTGACCACAACTCTCGTGGGCATAGAAGTGGGACAGCCTGGCAATCGCGCGAACGATATCCGTGGATTTGTCCATCACGATCACGCCGGCTGTCCCCAGTGCCGACTTGACCTCCGACAGGCCGTCGTAGTCCATCAGCACCGTGTCGCACAGCGCCCGCGGAATCACCGGGGTTGACGACCCGCCCGGAATCACCGCGAGCAGGTTATCCCACCCACCGCGAACGCCGCCGGCGTGCCGGTCAATGAGCTCGCGCAACGGGATACCCATGGCCTCTTCCACGTTGCACGGGTTATTGACGTGCCCCGAGATGCAGAAAAGCTTGGTCCCGGTGTTCTTTGGCCGGCCGATGCCGGCAAACCAGCCGGCGCCCCGACGCAGGATGGTGGGGACCGCCGCAATGGTCTCGACGTTATTAACCGTGGTCGGTCGGTAGTACAAACCAGCCTGCGCGGGAAACGGCGGCTTGCTGCGCGGCTGCCCCTTTTTTCCTTCCAGACTCTCGATCAGCGCGGTTTCTTCGCCGCAGATATACGCGCCCGCGCCGGTATGAACGTAAACGTCCAGGTCGTAGCCACTGCCGCACGCATTCCTGCCGATCAGGCCAGCCTCGTAAGCCTCGTCGACTGCCGCCTGGAGCCGCTGGATCTCGCGGATAAATTCCCCGCGAACGTACACATAGGCCGCCGTGGCGCCGATCGCGAATGATGCGTACAGGATGCCTTCAACCAACTTGTGCGGGTCGTGGCGAAGAATGTCGCGATCCTTGCAGGTGCCGGGCTCGCCCTCGTCGGCGTTGACCACCAGATAGACCGGGCCGCCATCGCTCTTCTTGGGCATGAACGACCATTTCAGGCCGGTCGAAAAGCCGGCCCCGCCGCGTCCCCGCAGCCCCGAGTCCTTGACTTCCGATATCACCCAATCCCGGCCCTTGAGCAGAAGCTCCTTGGCCCCGGCCCAGTCGCCGCGCACCTGGGCGGCCCGAAGGCCCGGGCTTTCGAAGCCGTAGAGATTGGTAAAAATGCGGTCTTCGTCGCGCAGCATCCCACCGTCCCCCTTGGGCGATCAGTCGTCGGCACCGGTCGCGGCGTCGGCAGGGGCCGACGGCGACGGCGGATTGGTCAGCGTTGTCGGCCCGGTTGCCGGACAGGAGCCCCGACGCCCGGTTTGCGAACCCGGCGTCGGCGTCTCGCCGCGCGCCAGTTGGTCAAGCAATGCCACCATCGCCGGACCATCCAGGTCTTCATAATAGTCTTCGCCGATCGCGACCACAGGCGCGTTGACGCAGGCGCCGGCGCACTCGATCTCGACCACCGTAAACTGCCCGTCAGGCGTCGTCTCGCCCGGCCCGATGCCCAGACGACGCTTGCACGCGCCCAGAACCTCGTCCGAGCCACGGAGCCAGCACGGCGTCGTGGTACAGACCTGGACCAGATGCTTGCCCACCGGTTCCTTGTTGAACATGGTATAAAAGGTCGCAACCTCGTACACCCGGATCGGGGCCATACCCAGCAGGCCGGCAACATGGTCCATGGCCACCTTCGGCAGCCAGTTGGCGTTCTGTCGCTGCGCCAGATGGAGCAAGGGCAGCACCGCACTGGCACGTTTATCCACCGGGTAGCGCGCGAGAATCTTCTCCGCAACCGCGACGTTGTCTGGCGTGAAGGCGAAGCTGTCAGGTTGATGGGCGGCGACCGCGGCGGGCGTGCTCATCGATCGATTTCTCCGAAAACGATATCGAGGGAGGCAATCATGGCGACCATATCGGCGAGCATATGGCCCTTGGACATGAAGCCCAGCGCCGACAGATGGGCGAACCCGGGCGAGCGAATGTGGCAGCGGTAAGGCCGATTGGTGCCATCGGCGATGAAGTAGATGCCCAGTTCGCCCTTCGGGGCCTCAACAGCAGTGTAGGTCTCACCCGCCGGCACATGAAAGCCTTCGGTATAGAGTTTGAAGTGGTGGATCAGCGCNNTCCATCGAGCGCTTCATCTCGCCCCGCTTCGGCGGCGTCACCTTGTGATCGTCGGCCCGGACCGGCCCGTCCGGCATTTTTTCCAGACACTGCCGCATGATCCGAACCGACTGGCGCATCTCTTCGACGCGCACCAGATAGCGCGCCCAGCAGTCATTGGTCAGGCCGACCGGGATGTCGAATTCCATCTGGTCGTAGGCATCGTAGGGTTGCGCCTTGCGCAGATCCCATGGGACGCCGCAGCCGCGCAGCATCGGACCGCTCATGCCCCAGGCAAAGGCCTGTTCCTTGCTGATGACGCCGATGTCAACGGTGCGTTGCTTGAAAATTCGGTTATTGGTCAGCAGCGCATCAAGGTCGTCAATGTATTTCGGATAGGTCTCGGTAAACGTGTAGATATCGTCGGCCAGACCGGCCGGCAGGTCCCAAGCCACGCCTCCCACCCGAAAGTAGTTGGCGTGCATGCGGGCGCCACTGACACGCTCCGAAAACTCCATGAGCTTCTCGCGCTCTTCGAAGCCCCAAAGGGCCGGCGTCGTGGCGCCAACGTCGAGCGCGCCGGTGGTCAGGCACAGCAGATGATTCATCAACCGGCTGATTTCGGCGTAAAGCACCCGGATGAACTGCGCCCGCGGCGGTGGCTTGACGCCCAGCAGCTTCTCGACGCCAAGCACAAAGACGTGCTCCATCGCCATCGGCGCGCAATAATCGAGCCGGTCCATGTAGGGCATGGACTGGAGATAACTTTTATACTCGATCAGCTTTTCCGTGCCCCGATGCAGCAGACCGATATGAGGGTCTGCCCGCTCCACCACCTCGCCGGCCATCTCCGCCACCAGCCGCAGCACACCGTGCGCCGCCGGATGTTGGGGGCCGACATTGACGGTATAGGTCTTGATCGGCGCTTCTTCTTCCTGGAAATTGACGACGGTGGCCATCAGGGTTTGCTCCCGGTCTTGGCGGCTCCGGCCTTCTCGTCACCGGGCAGCATGACGGTGGTCATGCCTTCCCACGGGCTGAGGAAATCAAAGGTCCGGAAGTCCTGAGTGAGCTTCACCGGCTCGTAGACCACGCGCTTCAGCCCGTCGTCATAGCGCATCTCGACGTAGCCGGTCAGCGGGAAGTCCTTGCGCAGGGGATGTCCCTCGAAGCCATAATCGGTCAGAATGCGACGTAAATCGGGGTGGCCGGAAAACAGCACCCCGAACATATCCCAGGTTTCCCGTTCGAACCAGTCGGCCCCCGGATGCAGGCCGGTCACCGACGGAACCGCCGCCCCCTCACCGGTCCGCAGCTTGACCCTAATGCGCCGATTGTGCCTGAGGCTCAGCAGATTATAAACAACCTCGAGCCGCTCCTCGCGGCCCGGCCAGTCGACGCCGCACACATCCATCAGTTCCTGGAACAGGCACTCCGGATCGTCGCGCAGAAAGGTCAGTACCGCGACGATGGCGTCTCGGCGCACCGTCAGCGTCAGTTCGCCAAGCCTGATTTCCGTGGCAAGGATGTCGTCGCCAAGCTTGGCCGCGACGTGCCCCCCCAAATCCGTAAGCGATTGATCGGTCATGTTGGTCTGCCGCCGGTGAAGTTCTGCCGCGGTTGCGCCCGGTGCCGCTAGCGGGAGATGCGCTTGCCGCCGTTGCGAATTTTGGTCTGAAGCTGAAGCAGGGCGTAGATCAGAGCCTCCGCGGTGGGCGGACAGCCCGGCACGTAGATGTCCACCGGCACGATGCGGTCGCNNGCACCACCGAATAGGAATAGTGATAGTACCCACCGCCGTTGGCGCAACTGCCCATCGAGATCACCCAGCGGGGTTCCGGCATCTGGTCATAAACCTTGCGCAGGGCCGGGGCCATTTTGTTGGTCAGCGTGCCCGCAACGATCATGATGTCGGATTGGCGGGGACTTGGCCGCGGAATGATACCGAAGCGGTCCAGGTCGTAGCGCGCCATGTAGGCGTGGATCATTTCCACGGCGCAGCAGGCCAGACCGAAGGTCATCGGCCACATGGAGCCCGCCCGCGCCCAGTTGAGCACCGCGTCGAGCTGGGTCAGGAGAAACCCTTTCTGCTCGATTTCCTGGGTCACCGCTTGAAACAGGGCATCCTGGCCGGCGGCCGGCACCGGCAGCCCACCGCCTGCGGGTACCACATTGGCTGGTATCACTCCCATTCCAGCGCTCCCTTCTTCCATTCATAGACAAAACCGACGGTCAGGACGCCGAGGAAGATGATCATCGACCAGAAGCCGAGGGCACCGATGTCGCCCAGCGAAATCGCCCAGGGAAACAAAAACGCGACCTCCAGATCGAAAATGATGAACAGAATCGAGACCAGATAGAAGCGCACATCGAACTTGGTGCGGGAGTCCGAGAACGGCTCGAAGCCGCACTCATAGGGCGAAAGCTTCTCGCTGTCGGGATTCTGTTTTGCCACCAGATACGAGCCGAAGATAGCTCCGCCGGATATCACGATGGCGATGGCGAGAAAGACCAGAATCGGCAAGTACTCGTAGACCAGCGGGTTGCTCATGACAATCCTCGTCCCGGCCGCGTGGCGATCGACCCCGGCGGCACTTCGAGCCTTTTACGTATTCCCGACCTGCACGACCGCGTCGCTGGCGATCGCTGCGGGATCGGGCACGAACCGTAACTAAATCGGTCGCCCAGGCCGCTGCGGCACCGGCCGACACTTCGCGGCAACCAGACCACCGGCCACGCGGCGCTCGAAGCAAACGCATTGCTGACGCCTGCCAAATCGGACACCCGACGGACGCGACACCTTGGCACCATTGGTTTTGAGAATTGGCGCGAGTGACGGGACTTGAACCNNCTAACCAACTGAGCTACACCCGCTTTTCTGCATTTTGCCTTCGAAATTGCCGGCTCCAACCGATTGCCGCCGCCGCGAAGAACGAAGCGGTTTTTAACGGAGCCACCACGTCCTGTCAATGCAAGATTGGTCAAAAAAATTTCGCCGACCGCTTTTTACCGCCGCCGGTCAGAGGCGGTAGCGACGCCGTCGCAGGTCGTCAAGCCGTTCGTAGACCCGCAGCATCCCTTCGGGGAGTTCGCGTTGCTCAACGGCCCCCGCCCCCCCGAAGCGGGTCATTGCCGCCTCGAAGGCCAACTCCAGATGCTCCGCGACATCAAGATTTTCCTGGTCGAGTGCCAGGTCAAGAGCCCACAGGATGCGGTCGCCCAACCGCCGCTCGTCCCCCGAATTGCCGACGCGCGCGGTACCGGTTTCGCGCGTGGCGACGCGCGCGACTGCCCGTTGTATCAGTTCGATGACGTCGGCATCCCCGTGGTCGACCGCCGTTGCCAACAACCGCACCGTCGTTTCATCCAGCCGCCAGACTTCCGCCACCCGCGCCTCCCCCCTTTTGCCCGACTGGCAGCGCCCGTCCCGGAATCGGGCCATGCCCGGCCCGCCGATGCGCCCGTCAGCCGCCTTTGCGCCCTTTACCCCGCCCCTCCGCCACCACCCGAAGCGGAGTGCCCCTGACACCTCAGCAAACCCGGCACGGCGGTCTCACGCCTCGTGTCGCCGGGGAGTCCTGTGGTCCATGGTGGGCGATGACGGGATCGAACCGCCGACATTCTCGGTGTAAACGAGACGCTCTACCCCTGAGCTAATCGCCCCCAAACTGTTTTACCGTCTCCGATCCGGTTGCGGCAACCCCTTCGGTCCACCGGCACCGGCCCAAGGCAGTTTCGCGCTAATTCAGGGCGTCGCGCAAGGTCTTGCTGGCCTTGAATTTCGGAAGCCTGGAGGCCGGAATATCAATTTCGGCGCCGGTCCGGGGATTCCGTCCCCGGGATGCCGGCCGGTCCGCAACCGCAAAGGTCCCAAACCCGACCAGCCTCACCTCTTCACCCTGTTTCAGGGACGCCGCAATACCCGCAAAGACCGCATCAATCGCTTTGGTTGCATCATTTTTCGGCAGACCGGCCGCCTCCGCAACGTGCGCAACCAGATCATTTTTATTCACTATGGCCCCCATCCAATATCCGTTCACGCAGTCTGGTGCGGTGACCGGCTGCCTGAATCGTCTGGGGACCTAAGCACAGACCGCCGCACCCGTCAATTCCCCCGGGTCCGGCGGGCGCGCAACGCAAAACTTCGCTCTTCGCGACCCTCAGTGACGAATCACGTCTTCGTGATCCGAATCGGCAACCTTGGACGCCACCGTGTCCACCTCCACCGGTTCCGACCACTCGATCGGCACCAGCGGCTTCGTCAAAGCATTGCGCAACACGTCATCGGCGGTACTCACCGGCACGATGTTGAGGCCCCGCTTGACGTTATCGGGAATTTCGGCCAAATCCTTCTCGTTGTCCTTTGGAATCAACACCGTCTTCAAACCCCCACGCAGCGCCGCGAGCAGCTTTTCCTTCAGACCGCCGATGGGCAGCACCCGTCCGCGGAGGGTGATCTCGCCGGTCATGGCGACATCCTTGCGGACCGGAATCCCGGTCAGCACCGACACGATGGACGTCACCATGGCCACCCCGGCTGATGGCCCATCCTTCGGAGTCGCGCCTTCGGGCACATGGACATGGATGTCCTTGCGTTCGAACACCGGCGGCCGGATGCCGAACTCGGTGGCGCGCGACTTGACGTAGCTCTCGGCCGCCTGCACCGACTCCTTCATGACCTCGCCGAGCTTGCCAGTGGTGGTGATCCGCCCCTTGCCGCGCAGGGTCACCGCCTCGATGGAAAGAATCTCGCCGCCGACCTCGGTCCATGCCAAACCCGTGGTGACACCCACCAGATCTTCGAGTTCCGCCTCGCCGAAATGGTAACGTCGCACCCCGGCGAACTTGTCGAGGTTGCGCCGGGTAATGGCGACCTTATCAACACCCTTCATCAGGATGTCCTTGATCGACTTGCGCGCCAGATTGGCGAGTTCCCGTTCGAGGTTGCGGACGCCCGCTTCCCTGGTGTAGTATCGGATAATGTCGCGGAGCGCCTCGTCCGAAATCGAGAATTCACCCTTCTTGAGACCATGCACCTTGGTCTGCTTGTCCAGCAGGTGCCGACGGGCGATCTCCACCTTCTCATCCTCGGTGTAGCCCGCGACCCGGATAATCTCCATCCGGTCGAGCAAGGGCTGGGGCATCCGAAGCGTGTTGGCGGTGCAGACGAACATGACATCCGAAAGGTCGTAGTCGACCTCAAGGTAATGGTCGTTGAAAGCCGAATTCTGCTCGGGGTCAAGGACCTCCAGCAGCGCCGAAGAGGGATCGCCACGCCAGTCGGCACCCAGTTTGTCAACCTCGTCCAGCAGAAACAGCGGGTTCGAAGCCTTCGCCTTCTTCATGCCCTGAATGATCTTGCCGGGCATCGAGCCGATATAGGTGCGACGATGGCCGCGAATCTCGGCCTCGTCACGAACCCCGCCCAGCGACATCCGCACGAAATTACGACCGGTGGCCCGCGCAATGGATTTGCCGAGCGAGGTCTTGCCGACACCGGGCGGGCCGACCAGACACAGGATCGGCCCCTTGACCTTGACCATGCGTTGCTGCACCGCCAAGTACTCCAGGATGCGCTCCTTGACCTTCTCCAGCCCGTAGTGATCGTTGTTCAAAACCCCCTCGGCGACCTTGATATCGCGCTTGACCTTGGAACGCTTCTTCCAGGGAATGTTGAGCATCCAGTCCAGGTAGTTGCGGACCACCGTGGCCTCGGCCGACATCGGACTCATGGAGCGCAGCTTCTTGAGTTCGGCCAGCGCCTTCTCCCGGGCCTCCTTGGAAAAGCGGGTCTTGTTGATCCGCTCTTCGATCTCGGCGGCCTCGTCGCGGCCGTCCTCGCTTTCCCCCAGCTCCTTCTGAATGGCCTTCATCTGCTCGTTCAGATAGTACTCACGCTGAGTTTTCTCCATCTGTCGCTTGACGCGGTTGCGGATGCGCTTTTCCACCTGAAGCACCCCGATCTCGCCTTCCATGAAGGCATAGACCCGCTCCAACCGCTCGCTGACCACCGAACATTCCAGCAACTGCTGCTTCTCAGGAATCTTCAACGCCAGATGGGAGGCGACGGTGTCGGCAAGTTTACCCGACTCTTCGATCTGGTTGATCGAGACCAGCACCTCCGGCGGAATTTTCTTGTTCAGCTTGATATATTGCTCGAACTGAGAGACCACTGCGCGCGATAACGCTTCCAACTCCTGTGGCTCGCCAATTTTTTCTTCTATCAGCTCTGCGGTCGCCTGAAAGAAGTCCTCATTTTCCGAATAACGGGTGATGGCCGCACGTTGACCGCCCTCGACCAGCACCTTGACCGTGCCGTNNGTGCCGTCCGGCAGCTTCAGCAGTTGCAGCACTGTACCCACCGTCCCGACGCTGAAGATGTCGGCCGGGCTGGGATCATCCTGGGCCGCGTTCTTCTGGGTGACCAGCAGTATCTGCTTGTCGTCCTTCATCACGTCTTCCAACGCCCGGACCGACTTTTCGCGACCGACGAACAGCGGAACGATCATATGCGGAAAAACGACGATGTCACGGAGCGGCAGAACGGGATAAAGGGCACCACGGGAAATTTCGAACATGAGAACGTGCCTCTTGGGTGTGTACGCCGTCGGCCCTGGGGCCAGACCTTAAGTCCGCCCCGCCCTGGGGGCGCGATAACCGCCTGTTGGCTCGAACAGTAAGGTGGCACAGCCCCCGGGTCGCTTCAAGGGCAGGCAACGCCCTTGCCGGTTTTACGGCAACCGGGCCATCTCCCGCAAACCGGCAAGGCGCCTGACGCCGGCTCGCGCCCGCGTTCGGAACCGCACGGCACCCGCCGGTCCCACCCGGCGGGGCTCCCGAGGGTCCGGTCACCAAGGACCGGTTCAGGCGCTGGGCGACAACTCGCCGCGGCGATCCGAATAGATGTACAACGGTTTGGTCCGCCCTTCGACCACTTCCTTATTGATCACGATCTGATCCACGCCCTGCAAACCGGGCAATTCGAACATCGGCTCCAGGAGAATCCCTTCCATGATCGAGCGCA
>PLTC01000042.1 GCA_003165295.1 Rhodospirillales bacterium
GGCGCCGCCGAAGCCGCGGCGGCCGGAACCGCCTCGGCCGCAGGCGCCGCTTCGGCCGCCGCCGCGCCGGCCGCCGGCACCGCCCGGATCACCCCCGCCATCACCCGCTGCCCGGCAACCCCGGTCACCGCCCGGACATTGGCCAGCGACCGGCCGACCGCACCGACCCAACTGACCACCGGCGGCGCCGCGATGTTAAAGGCAATCACCCCCATGATCGCCCCAAGACCGACCACCAGCAGCGTCAGGTCACGGTTCTCCGGCTGGGCCTGGGTCTGGGTCTGTTCCTGCTCCGGTTCCTGGGCGTTGACCGCCGCAGGCGGCATCACGCCCGCCGTGGCAAGGGTGCCCGCCACCAGATAAACCACCAGCCTGCGCATGCGTCCTCCGTGACCGAAGCGGTTCGGGCTCAATTCCCATACAGCCAGTTGGCGACCCAACCGCCGATCACGGCGCTGACCACCGTGAAAAGCCGGTTCTGGGCAATCGCCCCCGCGGTCACCATCGCCCCGGTGGTCGCCGCCGGGGCCAGGTACGGCACCCCCGAAACCCCGAAGCTGGCCATGTTATAGACCGCAACCCCGGCAATCGCCCCCAACCCGACCACGATCGGATACAGCGAACCGCTGTTCCCCCGGACCTCGGTCGGCGTTACCGTGTCAGGTTGCGCATGGGACGGCGTCGACACCAGCGGCAGGATCCCGACCAACGCGATCAGGGCAATCATCATCAGTCTGTGCATCGGAGCCTGCTCCTTCAGGGGCTTGCGCGACGGTCGGGTCGGCTATCGGGTATAGAGCCAGTTCCCAAGCAGGCCGCCAACCACCGTGCCCGCGAACACCACCACCCCCTGACCGAGATTGGCCAGGGCGGCGCCGCTGATCATGTTGGTGCTGACCACACTCAGCAACACCATACCGGTAACAGCCCCGAGGCCGACCGACAACACCCGGGTCGTGTCGTCGAGTCGGCTGGCCGCCTGGGCCGCCTGGGCCGCCGCCGGCGTCGAGGGAGCGGACGGGGTCTGGGCGCCCCCCGCAACCGGCAGAAGACCAATCACCGCAATGAAGGCAACAAGGAGCAGTCGGCGCATGGCTATCCCCAAAACTGACGGGCACCCACGGCTGCGGCGGCGCCAAGCCGCCGGCGCATCGCGCCCGAAACCATCTGGAAACGGAGGGTACACGGCTTCTCGACAAGCCTCAAGAGCCGCCGGGCTGCGACTCGATGACCGCTCCCGGCGACCGGCCCGGTTCTCAGACCTCTTCCACCGCCGGGGGCACCGATTCGCCGCCCAACGCCTTGATCAGTTCAAAGGCCCGCCGCCTCAACCCCGGTTCGGCGATGCGGTAATAGGCGCGGACCAGTTCCAGGGTTTCGCGCCGGGCCATGGACGCAAATTCCCCGGTCTCGCCAATCTCGGCATCCCCGACCGGCTCCTGCCCGCCGGAATAACCGTGGTTACCGCCGCCGGCGGTGGCCGGCGGCATGTCATCGAAGAAGAAACCAACCGAGACGCCGAGCACCTGTGCCAGATTAAACAGCCGGCTGGCACTGATTCGATTGGCACCGCGTTCATATTTTTGCAACTGCTGAAACGTGATACCAACGGCTTCGCCCAGTTTTTCCTGGCTCAGGCCAAGTAACGTCCGACGCAGTCTCAGTCGCGCCCCGACATGAACGTCGATCGGGTTTGGCCCCTCACCCCGACGCGACAGGGTCAGCGTTCCGTCAAGCCGGTGTTCCACGGTGTTCATCGTTACCCTCGAACCGCTCAGGGATAGGACTTGATACCGGGAAAACTTAGCCACAAAAAGCAACCCGCTGCAACCCTTTGTGGACCGCTGGGACACAGAGCTTTTTTGCGGCTGCCAGCGCCTTCCCTGATGAAGCAGCATGGCAGGCCGCAGCCCTGCGGGAGACGGGATCGTTGTGATTAAAATTCGCGTTAAAGGGCGGAGATGGCGGCAAGCCGGGGCCACCCCTGGCCAGGGGTGGCCCGAAGGGCGGCAAGCCGGGGCCACCCCTGGCCAGGGGTGGCCCGAAGGAGTGCAAGGATATGGCAGATATTTGAAAGAAAACGATTTTGTGGGCTCTGCCCACGCCCGCAAAGGGCCGGCGGCCCTTTGAACCCGTGACGCTTTTTCGGAGATCAGGGAGGGGGGCTGTTGCCGGCCCGGACGCCCGGGACCCGGGTCAGAAAGGCATCGATATCATGCCATGCCTGAAGCCGAATTTCGTCCCGCTCGGCCAGGATGTCGTGGCGGGCCTCGGGATAGCGTCTGACCGTACAATCATGGAGCCGGCGGCACAGCAATTCCTGGGTTTCGGCCGGAACCAAGCGGTCCTGGGGGGCCACCAGCAGCAGCACCGGCGCCCGCAGTTCCTGAAGCGCGCCGGGAATCGCCACCACCGCCTGGGCGCGGAACGACGCCACCAGCCAGCCGAAGGTAACGCCGCCCAACGCCAGATCGGGATGGGCGCGGTAGACGTCGTGGATGCGCCGGAAACGCACCGGATCGCCCGTGACCGGATTGCCCTCAAAGGCCCCGTCCACCGCCGGATCGTAGTCGCCCTGGCCAAAGGCATAGCCCCCGGAAAAGCCAAAGGCGACCGCGGCCCGCGCCACCATCTCGGCGGCAAATCGCGGCCAGGGGTCGGTGTTGATATCGACCATCGGCGCCGACAGCACCACCGCGGAAAAGCGATCCGGCTGCTCCTGCAAAAAGCGCAGGGCCACCAGACCGCCCAGGGAATGCGCAAACAGAATGGTGGGACCGGTTTCGTGGGGCCGGACCACGGACTCGAGCCACCGGGTCAGGTCCGCCACCGGCATCGCATAGTCGGGAACATGGCATTTCTGCCGGTCGGCCAGAAACCGGCTGGACCCGCCCTGGCCGCGCCAGTCCAGGGAAAACACCTGATAGCCCCGGCTGACCCAGTCCCCGGCCAGTTCCTGATACTTTTCCAACGGCTCGCAGCGGCCGGGCAGCAGAACGACGGTGCCGCGCGGCGCCGCCGACCGCCACCAGGCATGGCGGAGCCACCCGCCGTCGGGGGTCTGAAGGGTCCCGATCACCGCCTCCGCCGCTCCGGTCGCGGCCTCACCCGCCGTCCCCCCACCCAGCATCATCGCCACCACCACCACAACGACCGCAACCGGGTTCCAAGGGCCACCGGCCTTTGGCGGGGGCGCAGGGGGCGGCGCCCCCTGCCGGCAACCGACCGTCACCCGATCAGGCCTTTTTCCAGCACGCTGCCAAAGCGCCGGGCAAACGCGACCGGATCGGGAACCTGCTCGCCTTCGACGATGCGCGCCTGATCCAGCAACAGCCAGGCGACATCGGCCAGACGATCCGCCGCCCCGGGCTGCCCGGCGTCGCCGGCCAGCCGCCGGATCAGCGGGTGGCCGGGATTGAGTTCCAGGATGCGCGTCGCGGTGGCCGTGACCTGCTTGTGCTGCCGCAGAATCCGCTCCAGATGCATGTCCATGTCGCCTTCATCGGCGATCAAACACACCGCACTGTCGGTCAGACGCTGGGACGACCGGACATCCTTGACCTGTTCGCCGAGCGTGGTCTTGAACAGCGCAATCAGGGTGGCGAGTTCGCCCTCCGCCGCCTGGGGCCGCTCGGGCGTTCCGGCCGGATCGTCGGCCTTGATCTTGCCAAGATCGATCCCGCCGCGCGTCACCGACTTGAACTTCTTGTCCTTGTAGGCACCCACCGCCGAGACCCAGAACTCGTCAACCGGATCGGTCAGCAGCAACACCTCGACGCCGCGCGCCTTGAAGCCCTCGATCTGGGGGCTCGCGAGCAGGCTGTCGCGGTCGTCGCCCTGGATGACGAAAATCTCCTCCTGCCCCTCCTTCAGGCGGCCGAGATAGTCGTCGAGGGAAACCAGCCCCTCGCCGCCCCGGCTGGAATGGAAGCGCAGCAGCTTGAACAGGCTGTCCCGGTGTTCGAAGTCCTCATAGAGACCTTCCTTGATCACCGCGCCGAAATTGGTCCAGAAGGTGGCGTAGGCGGCACTGTCCTCCTCGGCCTTCCGGGCCAGTTCGGACAGCACCCGCCGGGTCAGGCCGCTCTTGATCCTGGCCACCATCGGGTTGTTCTGGAGCATCTCGCGGCTGACATTGAGCGGCAGGTCCTCGCTGTCGACCACCCCGCGCAGGAAGCGCAGATAGGGCGGCAGCAGGCCCTCGACGCCCTCGGTGATGAACACCCGCCGGACATAGAGCTTGACCCGATGGGCGCGCTTGGGGTCGAAGAGATCGAACGGCTTGGTTTCGGGCACGAACAGCAGGCTGGTGTATTCGATCTTGCCCTCGGCCCGCCAGTGAATCGTCAGCCACGGCTCGTCGAAGGCATGGCCGACATGGTGATAGAACTCCTTGTACTGTTCTTCGGTGATCTCGGACCTGGCCCGGGTCCACAGCGCCGAGGCGCGGTTGAGGGTCTTGACCTCCTCGCCGGTCCCGAACCGGATCGGCAGCGCGATATGGTCCGAGTACTTGCGGACGATGGCGGCCAGCCGGAACTCTTCGAGAAACTCGTCCTCGCCCTCGCGCAGATGCAGGATCACCCGGGTTCCGCGCGGCACCTCCGCCTCGGCCTCGCCCACCGTAAACTCGCCGCGGCCATCAGAATTCCAGTGCCAGCCGTGGCTCTCGCCGGCCTTGCGGCTCAGCACCTCAACCCGTTCGGCAACCATGAACGCCGAATAGAAACCGACGCCGAACTGGCCGATCANNGCCGCACGCCGTTGACGAATTCGGCGGTGCCGGAGCGCGCGATGGTGCCCAGATTCTCCACCAGATCCGCGCGGTTCATCCCGACGCCGTTGTCGGCCACGGTGAGCGTCCGCGCCTCTTTGTCGGCCAGCAGGGTGATGGCCAGGTTGGGATCGTCGGCGGACAGTTCGGGTGCGGTCAACGCCGCATAGCGCAGGCGATCACAAGCGTCCGAGGCGTTGGAAATCAACTCCCGGAGGAAGACCTCCTTCTCGCTGTACAGCGAATGCGCAACGATGTCGAGCAGCCGGCTGACCTCGGCCTGAAAGCTGAGCCGTTCTTCGGTCATCAGTCGTTACCTTCCCGATTCCAGTGAGAGAATAAAACCTGACGCGAGATATGAGGAAGGCCGGGAGGGCTTGCAACCCTCCCGGCCTCCGGCCTTGGACCAGATCAAACCCGGATCACCCCCGTCGATCACGGTGCCGCCGGCTTGCCTGTCGCGGGCCTGCCGGACGCGGCACCCGATTCCGGGTGTTTGGCGTCCGGGCCCTGGGGCAACTGGAGCATCGCGGTCAGGTCGGCGCCGTTGAGCAGCACCTTGCCATCGGCGTCCATCTGAAGCTTGTAGGTCCGAATGTCCCGACCGCCTTCGTCCTTACCCGGGGCTCCCATGGCCTGAAGCATGGCGAGCCCGGCCAGCAGGTTCTGGGTATCCTCGTCGATCTTGGCCCCCGGCGCCGGCTTCATCCGCTTGAGCAGCGGATCGAGGCCGCGAATGACCATGTCGAAACCGGCGACGCCGCCCCGCGCCGTCGTGTTGTCCAACCGCGCCTCGCCCTCCAGCGTGAGCGCCGCGGCCGGCGTATCGATATGCAGAGTCTTGATGCCCAGGCGCACGCCGGGCTGGTAGAAGCTGGCCGCAAACTGCCGAGTCAGGTCGCCCGTCGCCTTTTCATCCCCCGAGGCCCTGGCCTCCTCCAACCGCTGAAGCAAGGACAGCACATCACCCGAAGGCAGTTCGGAAACCGCGATCGACAACCCGGCCTTTTCCGGCAGCAGGTCCGGGGGCAGCAGCGCCGGCTTGATCCTGAGACCGTCGTGGTCGTAGCCGATGGTCACCGTCGACCGGCCCTGGGTCCGCTCGATGCCACCCTCGATCGCCAACTGTCCAAGGGCAACGGCGCTCCCGTCATGGGGTGAGGTCACCGCCAGATCGTTAACCCGCACCTTTGCCAGGATGCCGTTCAACAGGTCCTGGAACAGGGCCACCCGACGCAAGGTCTCGCCGACATTCTCCTCGTCGTCCTTACCGGTGTCCGCCTCGTCACCCTTGCCGGCCTTCGCCTCGTCACCCTTGCCGGCCTTCGCCTCGTCACCCTTGCCGGCCTTCGCCTCGTCACCCTTACCGGCCTTCGCCTCGGTGGCCGCCGCGAGTTGGCCGCTGACTGCAACGATCTGCTTCAGGTCCATGCCGGACAGCGTGAGTTCGAAGGCGGCGCCGCCCAGATGCACAATCGGCGCACCGTTCCTGTCGACCATATCCAGCTTGTTGATCGTCAGCGTGCTCGGCCCGGTCCAACGGCCGGCGGGCGCCTCGGTCAGGTCGGTCCGCAGGGCGATGCCGCCGATGGTCAGCCGCGAGCTGTCCTTGGGCGATGCCGCCTGCAAATTGTCATAACTGCCGTCGATCTTGACGAAGGTCCCAAGCGCCGGCACCCAGCGGCCGGAGAAGTGCTGGGCACCGATGGTAACGTCACCATCGGACGAGCCGTCGGCGGCAAGCAGAGTGATCTGCCCGGGCAGGGTCGCCCCCACCTCCCAGGCGCCATCGGCGTCGGGAGCGAGCGCCAGCCTGACCGACCCCAGACCCAACCGGCTGCCGTCCTTGCTGGTGATGCTGAGCGCCGGGAAGGCCACATCGTAGTGATCGCCGGCGGCGGTGGCCTGAACCTGCCCCTCCCATCGATAACCGGCGGTGGCACCGGTCGGCGGAAACCATTGACGCAGCGCGGCATCGATGGTCTCGGCCAGAACCGCGGCCGACTCGGCGGTAACCGCCGGCGGCGCCGCGGTTTCAGCCGGCGCCCCCGTCGATCCGGCCATCAACCCGATCGAGACGGCGGCGGCCGCACAAGTACGGATATGCGAGCGAACCATGAACCCTCCAACTGCGTACCCCCACCACCCTCGTTGCGGGGCGGCGGCGTTTGGTCTCACCCCTAGGGAATACCGCGCTCCGCCCTCCGGGTCCATGGCCGATTGGAACCTCGGGCCACCCCGGTCGTCCGGGGGGCGTCCAACCGCCGGCCCCCGGAACCCGATCGGCGGTCCCGGTGGCCACAGTCGCCGCAGCCCCACCAATCCCCTGTCGACCGGAAGCCATCGCCACCACGCCATGACGACGGCCCCGCCGTTTCCAAGACCTTGCCGGACGAACAAGCGGCACGAGGACCAATACCGCCGGTCCTTGACCGGGCCGATCAGCCATTTCACCGGGGAATCCGGCGCTTTTGGATAGATCCTGGCGATGCCATCCCTTCGCGGCTGCGGCATCGGGAATGACGCCAACCCAAAAGCGTAACCATTGCCGTTCCCTGTATAGTTTATCAGCTACCGGCTTCAGACACAAAAAAGCCAAAGGATACGGCAAGCGTGAACCGTCTGGAATCGCCAGTCTGAGTTCGGCGGCGCGGTAATAACGCTTGATTCATGTCCGATGCCGACCGCGTCACCATCATGTTTACGAGAAAGATCACGATCATGAAAAAAGTATTAATGTTGAGCTGCGCCGCTGGGACCATGCTGGGCTGCTCGGGCGCGGCTTTTGCTGACAGCACCCCGGGAAAGTTTGACGTGATCCTGCATGGCGATGCCTGGTTCACCGCCGGCTACGTCAATCAGAACAGCTACAGCGATCCGTTCGCTCCCGGCGGCGCCACCGGCGGCGCGGTCCAGTCCCAAAAAAGCGTCACCTTCGCCGACCGCTTCCATCTGACCGTGATGGCCGACGCCAATGCCGACAACGGCCTGGAATATGGCGCGCTGCTCAGCATCCGCGCCGCCTATGGCGGATATCCCGACCCGGTCGACGGCAGCGTGTCGGGCAGGCGGTCGGGCGTGATCGACAGCGATCAGGCTTATGTGTTCGCCAACGGCAATTTCGGCGAAATACAGGGTGGCGTGCTGCCCGGCGTCAACAATGAAATGCATACCGGCGCCCCCAACAATTTTGGAACCGGCGGCGTCGACGGCGACTGGAACATGACTCCGGGACCGTCCTGGATCATGAACCAGAGCACCTTCCTGGAGCCGTACTTTGGTGGCGGCTTTACCACGGTCACCTACAACCAGTATGGTCAGAAGATCAACTACTTCACACCACGCATCTTCCAGCAGAACGGCGACCACCACACCGGCCTGCAAGCCATCTTCAGCTACGGGCCGAACGACAACCAGTTCGGCACCGGGGTCCAACGGAGCACCATCGCCGAACTCTCAAGCGCCGAAGGCCCCTATATCCAGAACTGCGCCACCAGCGCCACCCCACTGACCTGCGACTACCAGGATATTTGGGAGACCGGCCTGCGCTATGACGGCGCCGTCAGCGACGTCCAGATCACCGCCAATTTCGGCACCATCGCCGCCACCACCCGGAACACGGTCGGCGGCGTCAACGATCCGACCAAATACCATGACCTGTTCGCCTACCAGGCCGGTCTGCAACTGGCCTACGGCGCGTGGCAGTTGGGCGGCAGCTACGCCAATGCCGGCAAATCGGCCTATACCGAAAACGCGGTCTCCCAAAGCCTGTTTTTCGGATCGGCCCACAGCGGACCAACCCATCTGAGCGACCAGTACACCTGGGATATCGGCCTCTCCTATCAGGTCAACGATCCCCTGGTCATCGGCGCCAACTATCAGTACGGCCATGATTCCGGAGATCCGTCGTTCCCGGGTGCCCGCAGCGCCGATCTTTACGCCGTGGGCGCCACCTATGTCCTGGCTCCGGGGCTGACCACCTCTCTGGAATACCTCAAGAGCGTCACCAACAATCAGAGTGCGGTAACGAGCTTCGCCGCGGCCACCGGCAGTACGGCGATGCTCAATGCCGTCAGCGGCAACGCCGACATTATCCTGTGGAAGAACAGCGTTACGTTCTGACCGGAAACCGGCCGATCGGAAACCGGGGGCCGGCCCGCCGGGGGAGCGCCGCTCCCCCGGGACTCCCTCGCCAAGGGCCGGCGGCGCGGCCGGAGCCGCGACTTTTCGGCATCACCGGCGGGAGCGCGATCGGGTGGCGGGCGGGTGGCGGGCGTAATCGGACTTGCAATCGGGGCGGCGAAGGGGAATCTTTGGCGTCATGAGAGCGGCCGATTTTGTTTCGCCCGGAGCGGATCCGGCCATCGGGCGCCGCGTGGTCGCGGTGCTGGGGCCGACCAATACCGGCAAGACCTATCTCGCCATCGAGCGCATGCTTGGACATCGCTCGGGAATGATCGGTTTTCCGTTGCGCCTGCTGGCGCGCGAGAATTACGACCGCATCGCCGCCGCGCGCGGGCCGGGCAGCGTGGCGCTGATCACCGGCGAAGAAATGATCGTCCCGCCCAACCCGTCCTATTTCGTCTGTACCGTCGAGGCCATGCCCGTGGACCGGCCGGTCGCGTTCCTGGCGGTGGATGAAATTCAATTGTGCGCCGATGCCGAGCGCGGCCATGTCTTCACCGACCGCCTGCTGCACGCCCGCGGTCTCGAAGAAACCATGGTGCTGGGCGCCGAGACCATCGCGCCGTTGATCCGGCGGCTGGTGCCCCGGGTCGAATTCGTCAGCCGGCCGCGCTTTTCCGCCCTCAGCTATGTCGGCCCGCGCAAGCTCACCCGGCTGCCGCCGCGTTCGGCGGTGGTGGCGTTCTCCGCTACCGAGGTCTACGCCATCGCCGAACTGATCCGGCGCCAGCGCGGCGGGACCGCGGTGGTGCTGGGGGCGCTCAGCCCGCGCACCCGCAACGCCCAGGTGGCGCTCTATCAGGCCGGCGACGTGGACTATCTGGTGGCCACCGACGCCGTCGGCATGGGCCTGAACATGGACGTGGACCATGTGGCCTTTGCCGGCCTCAGCAAATTCGACGGCAACGCGCCGCGCCGGCTCGAAGCCCACGAAATCGCCCAGATCGCCGGCCGCGCCGGCCGCCACCGCAGCGACGGAACCTTCGGCACCACCGGCGATATCGAGGGCCTGGACGAGGAGGTGATCGAAGCGGTGGAAAACCACAGCTTCCCGCCCCTGAAGATGCTGCGCTGGCGCAATACCGACCTGAATTTCCAGTCGCCGGCGGCGCTGCTGCGCTCCCTCGAGCAACGGCCGCCGCGGCCCGACCTGATCCGGGTCCGTGAAGGCTGCGATCATCTGGCCCTGACCACGCTGGCCCGCGACCCCGAAATCACCGCCCGCGCCACCGATCGCGAAACCGTCGACCTGCTGTGGCAGGTCTGCCGGATTCCCGACTTCCGCAAGGTCCTGTCCGACGCCCATACCCGGCTGCTGGGCCAGATCTACCGCCATCTCAGCACCCCCCGCGGCCGGCTGCCGGTGGACTGGGTGGCCGATCACGTCGCCAGGCTCGACCGCTACGACGGCGAGATCGACGCGCTGGTCACCCGCATCTCCCATATCCGAACCTGGACCTACATCTCGCACCGGCCGAACTGGCTGGCCTGCGGCGGACACTGGCAGGAACGGACCCGGGCCATCGAGGACCGGCTCTCGGACGCTCTCCATGAACGGCTGACCCAACGCTTCGTCGACCGCCGCTCGGCGCTGCTGGTGCGCAGCCTGAAAGGTGGCGGCCAGTTGCTGGCCGCCGTCAGCCGCCAGGGCGAGGTGATGGTCGAGGGCCACCCGGTGGGCCAGTTGGATGGCTTCCGTTTCATCCCCGATGCCGAAGCCCAGGGCGAAGACGGCCGCGCCCTGATGGCCGCGGCCCGCCGGGCCTTGCGCGACGAGGTCTCGGCCCGGGTCCGCCGGCTGGAAGCCGAACCCGGACCGGCGCTGATCCTCGCGCCCGACGGCGTGATCCGCTGGCACGGGGCGGAGGTGGCACGGCTGGCGCCGGGCGACGCCCTGCTGACGCCCGCGGTGGTGGTGCTGCACGACGGCCTGCTGGAAAGCGGCCAGCGCGAGCGCATCCGCCAGCGCCTCGACGTCTGGCTGGAGGCCGCCATCGCGGCACCGCTGGCGCCCTTGTTCCGGCTGGCCGCCGCCGACCTGACCGGCCCGGCCCGGGGCCTCGCCTTTCAACTGGTCGAGGCCCTGGGCAGCCTGCCCCGGGCCGCGGTGGCCGGACTGCTGCCCGATCTTGCGGCGGAGGATCACCGGCGGCTGACCGCGCTCGGGGTGCGCCTGGGTGCCCACTGGCTGACCCTGCCGGCGCTGCTCAAGCCGGCGGCGGTGAGCATGCGCGCCCTGCTCTATGCCGTCCGCCACGGTCTGACCCTGCCGCCGCCGGTGCCGCCGCCCGCCGGGGTCTCGGTGGCGCCGATGCCCGGAGTACCCGACGCCTTCCATGCCGCCATCGGCTTTCCGCTGGTCGGACCGCGGGCGATCCGCGCCGACATCCTCGACCGCTTCCAGACCGCCCTCGCCGCCGGAACCCCGCCCTCGGGACCGGCCATCGGCTGCCCCGAAGCCGACCTGCCCCTGGTGCTCGAAGCCCTGGGTTACCGCCGGGTCACCGCCGATGACGGTTCGGTCCGGTGGCGGGCGAGGCCGGCCAGACGGCCGCGCGCGCCCCGTCCCGGAGCCGCGGTCACCAGGGCCGAGGCCGAACATCCCTTCGCCCGGCTCCGTGAACTGGCCCCCCTGCCCGATCTGGAGAAGGTGCCGTGACCGGCGGACCGTCCGCTGCCGACCAGGGGGCCGATAGCGCCGATAGCGCCGATAGCGCCGGCACCGGCCTGCGGATCGACAAATGGTTGTGGTACGCCCGCTTCTGCAAGACCCGTGGCCTTGCCGCCCGTCTGGCCGCCGGCGGCCGGTTGCGGTGCGCCGGCGCCATCGTCACCAAGCCTCACCATCCGGTCCGCCCGGGCCTGGTCCTGACCTTTCCGCTCGGCCGGCATATCCGGGTGATTCGGGTGGTGGCGTTGGGCCACCGCC
Organism: Rhodospirillales bacterium; assembly: GCA_003165295.1. GTDB lineage: Bacteria > Pseudomonadota > Alphaproteobacteria > Azospirillales > Azospirillaceae > BOG-933. The sequence goes on from PLTC01000042.1 coordinate 11,889, forward strand.
GCGGACCGCCCGCCGAGGCCCGGGGTCTTTACCAGGATCTGGAACCGCCCACCGCGGAAAACGCCCTGCCCCAGGGAACCCAGGCCGCACCATATTCCTGAATGCGGGCGTTTCATTCCCGGGGCGGAGCGGTGACAGGAGACCAGAGCCGGTATGGTTTTCGTTTGGGGAGGGACCCAGTCCGTGACCATCCGCCTGTTGCCGTTGCTTGCCGGAGCCCTGGCCGGCGGGCTGGCGCTTGCCTTCGCCTCCGCCGTCGCCGGCCGGGAGATCGCCGCCGATGCGTGGTTCCAGCGCGACTTCGACTCCAATTATCACCTGTGCGCGGTCCACGACAACCGGCCCGACTGGTGCCAGGCCTGGCTCGACGCCATGGAGATCGCCCGCCCCAAGACCACCTCGCTGGCGGTGCCCGAGTGGCAGCGGCTGCCGTTCGCCGACAACATGATGGTCTGCGCGACGTTGCTCCCGCCCGACTGGTGCCCGGCCTGGCAAACCGCCATGAAGGCCGTGACCAAGGACCCGACCTACATCGATCTGGTCAATGCGCCGGCGGAACGGCGGATTCGGGAAGAAGACGAGCGTCAGGCCCGGATCGAGGCCTGGCGCAACACCCTGGCCGACATCGGCACCGACCACGTCACGGCCGCGGACATGGAACTGATCCGCCGCCAGGTTCAGGACGGCAAAGCCGACGCCATGGAGATTCTGGGCTGGATGTACCTCAAGGGTCACGGCGTGCTGCGCAACTACGCCCGGGCCTACGAGTACTACGGCCGCGCCATCCTCGCCGGCCGCACCGACCTCCGCCCGACTCTCGACGCCCTGTGGACGGTGCTCAACGAGACCCAGAAGAACGAGCTTCGCTTTCTGTTCAAGTAGGTCGGGAAGGGCAACGGCCGGAAGCCGACGGGACCCGGGCGGGCGGGCGCCTGATCAGCCCGCCCGCAGGCCCGCCTTGCGTCCTTCGGCGATGGCCGCCCGCGCCAGGGCGTCGGCGCGTTCGTTTTCGGGATGGCCGGAATGGCCGCGCACCCAATGGAAGGCGATGGTGTGCCGCTGCTGCGCCTGGTCGAGCCGTTCCCACAGGTCGCGGTTCTTGACCGGCTTGCGGTCTGCGGTCTGCCAGCCCTTGGCCTTCCAGCCCTTGATCCACTTGGTGATGCCGTCGCGCAGGTACTGGCTGTCGGTGTGCAGGCGCACCTGGAGCGGGCGTTTCAGGGTTTCCAGCGCGACGATGGCCGCCAGCAGTTCCATGCGGTTGTTGGTCGTCACCGGCTCGAAGCCCTTCAGTTCCTTTTCCACGCCGCGATAGCGCAGAATCGCCCCCCAACCGCCGGGCCCGGGATTGCCGCTGCACGCGCCGTCGGCGAAAAGTTGCACGTCGAAGATGGGGGCCCGATTGTTGGCTGAATGATCCACGGTGCGATCGTCGGAGGCGGAGTGCGTGGCCTGGTGACTTCTTGTGGTGCAGGCGTCCCG
>PLTC01000059.1 GCA_003165295.1 Rhodospirillales bacterium
TGGTGGCCTCGGAGGTGAAGAACCTGGCCAACCAGACCGCCAAGGCCACCGACGACATTCAGGGCCAGGTCGGACAGATGCAGGCGGTGACCGGAACCGCGGTGGACGCGATCAAGGGCATCACCGGCACCATCCAGCGGATGAGCGAGATCACCACCACTATTGCCTCGGCGGTTGAGGAACAGGGGGCCGCAACCCGGGAGATCGCGCGCAACGTCCAGCAGGCCTCCACCGGCACCCGCGAGGTGTCGAGCAACATCAGCGGTGTGACCCAGGCGGCGGGCGAAACCGGCCACATGGCGGGCAGCGTCCTTGGCGCCACCAAGGAACTGGCACGCCAGACCGACCGTCTGCGGCAAGAGGTCGATGCCTTCGTCCGCCGGGTCCGCAACAGTTAACGGGGTCCGGGACCACCGGCCCTGGGGTCCAGGGGCAACGCCCCTGGCCTTCCTGTCCCCCGCCACCACCCTTGGCCAGGCCCTGCTGACCGGACTGTTCGACGCGGTGCCGGCCGCCGGATCGCGGTTCGCCGCGTGGCAACGGCTGTTCGGTCAGGCGGTGGGCATTCGCCGCGACCGCCTCCGGAGCAGCCTGGAGCTTCAGGGGGCGGCCCATGGCCGCGACTATGCCGGCCATGTCCCGGAAACCCTGTTCGCTCTCCATTCGGCCCTGGCCCTCACCGCCAAGCTGGTGGCGGCCTCGGTCCTGCCCGGGATTGGGACGACGCTGACCGGCACCACCGGCGAGGCCATGGCCCGCCTGCGCTGGGTCGACTCGGGTGCCCCCTTCGCCGCCGCCGGAATCGCCGGCATGACCAGCCCCGACCTGTTCGACTGGATCGCCCTGGGACCGGCGGCGGCCAGGCTGGCCCCGGTGGTGGCCGGGGTGATGATTGCCGTCGCCGATGCGGTGGCGGCCACCGGGCTTGGCCACCCCGACGCCCCTTGGGCCGGCGACCTGTTTACCGGCGTCTATCAGGCGCTGGTGCCGCGCGAACTGCGCCACGCCCTGGGCGAGGTCTACACCCCGCCCGGGCTCGCCGCCCACGCCCTGGATGTGCTGGGCTGGCAGAGCCCGGACCCGTTACTCGACCCCACCTGCGGCAGCGGCGTTTTTCTGCTGGAGGCGTTGCGGCGGCGGCTGGCCGCGGAGTCCGGGGCCGCTCCGGCCGCGGCCCTGCTCGACGGGCTCTTTGGCATCGACCTCAATCCGCTGGCGGTACAGGCGGCCAAGGCATCGCTGGTGGTGGCGCTGGCCGGGCGTTTCCAGCCGTCGCGGCCGGTCCGCCTGCCGGTCTATCTGGCCTGCGCGCTGACCCTGCCCAGGCCGGTCGGCGACTGGCCCGAAGCCGCCGCCGACGCCGCCGCGGCCGCGGCGATTCCCCGGGTCAGCCACCTGGCCGGCAATCCGCCCTGGGTCCGCTGGAGCCAGTTGCCGCCGGCCTATGCCGCCGCCATCAAGCCGGTGGCGACCGGGCTTGGCCTGCTGGACGGCGATCACTATGTCGGCGGCATCGAAGCCGACCTGGCAGCGGCCGTGACCCTGGCGGCGCCGGCCCGCTGGCTCAGGCCCGGCGGCCGGATGGCCTTCTACCTCACCGCCAGCCTGTTCTCGACCCCGTCGGGACGGGGCTTCCGGCGCTTCATCGTGCCCGAACCGGTGGGCGCCTGCCGGGTGCTGATGGTCGAGGACCTCAAGGCGCTGGCCCCCTTCGAGGGCGTCTCCAACCATCCGGCGCTGCTGCTGCTCGAGGCCGGCGGCGCCACCCGCTACCCGGTGCCCTACCGGGTCCGCCTGCCGGCGGTGCCCAAGGGCGCTGCCGGCGGCGACGCCCGCGACGGCGCCGGGTTCCAGGCGGCAACCCGGGTGCAGGAGCTGCTGGCCCGGCCGCTGCCCGGCGCCCCCGACGACGGCCCGTGGCTCAAGGGCAGCGTCGGGCAACAGGCCCTGTGGCAGCACCTGTTCGATGCCGCCGCGCCCGCCGGCTACCGCGCCCGCAAGGGTGTCACCACCGACCGCAACGGCATCTATTTCGTCCGGGTCGCCGTCGGCCCGGCGCCGGGTCTGGTGGAGATCGCCAACCAACCGGAACTGGGCCGCACCGCCGCCGTGCCGCGGGTCGCCGCGGTGGTGGAGGACGAGCATCTGTTCCCCCTGCTGCGCGGCCGTGGCCTGTCGCCGTTCCGGGCGGTGGTCGAGCCCGAATTGCGGGTGATGGTGCCCCAGCGCGGCATGCACGGCGACCCCGCCCTGCCCGACCGCTGTCCCCGGACCTTCGGCTGGTTCAAAGGCTTCGAGGCCGAGTTGGGCCGGCGGGCCAGCTATCGCCGCTATCAGTCGGGCCAGCCGTTCTGGTCGATCTGGAGCACCGGCCCCTACACCTTCGCCCCCTGGAAGGTGTTGTGGCGGGAAATCTCCAGCCGCTTTTGCGCGGCCTATCTCGGACCCGTCCTTGATGACGTGCTGGGGCCGCGGGTGGTGGTGCCCGACCACAAGCTCTATTTCGTGCCGGTGAGCGGAGAAGACGAGGCGGCCTACCTCACCGGTTTGCTCAACGCCCCCGCCGTGGCCGAAGCGGTGTCGGCCTGTGGCGCGGCGCTCAGCCTGGGCGCGGGCGTCATCGAAACCCTGAAGATTCCCCCCTTCGCCGCCGACGATGCCCGCCACCAGGCACTGGCCACCCTGGCCGCAACCATCACCCACGCCGGCCGCGCGCCCGGCGCCGCAGAGGCCGCCGACCTGGACCGCCTGGCCCTCGGCATCATCGCGGGCTCCGGCCTCGGGTAACCGGAACCGGGGAAATGACCCATGGGAGCTTCGCCGGTGAGGCAGGGACGGCCCTTACGGGCCGCTCCCGTCCAGAACCTGAGGGGCCCGATTACGGCATCCGGCTCCCAGGTTTGCGTGGGGTTCAGTATCGCAGGGACGGTTCGGGGAGGGATAAAGACCGGTCTATGGCGGTTAGAGGCAGAGTCGAGATCACCCTTGGTTTCTGACCATATTTCAAAATTGCTGTCGGATGTTTCGGCTAAAAGGGCGATGACCTGACCCCGGACGAGGTCACGGCGGCTTTGGGCGTCGATCCGTCTTCATCCCAGAGGAAAGGAAAGAAAATTCTCGATCCGGCCACCCGTCGCAGGGTCACCGCCCGGACCGGAGAGTGGCGGCTCCGGGCGGACTCCGGCTCCCGTCTGGTTTCCGACCATGTGGCGGCCTTGCTGCCCCGGATTTCCGTCGATGCCTCGGTGATCGACGGGGTGGCGGGGGCGGCGGCGATTGCGAGTTCGACTTCAGCGCGAATCTGTCGCCCGCCCTGGTCTGAACCCGCCCGCCGATCCAGGTGACAGTTTGCGCGGTCAAGGACTGACCCGCGCCGCCGGCCCCCCGGACCCAAGGGGCGCCCAGGCAGAGGCGCGCTGATAATCCGGCCCGGCCCTTGTGACTCGGCCAACGTGCCGAATTGTGCCAAAAAATCCAGAATTATTCGAGGGTCGCTGGCTAACAGCTTGATTTGATTGGAGCGGGTGAAGGGAATCGANNTCTACCATTGAGCTACACCCGCCCGCCCGTCTTTTGATAACCGAACACCGGCACAAAAGCAAGCGCCGGCCGCAGGGCAGAATCGTCGCTTCAGGACCGGAAGACGTCGTCCAAAGTCGGGGCCTCCATGGCAGCGTCGAACCAGGCCTCCAAATTGCCGGGCGGTGGCGAAGTCGATGCGGTCCCGGACGGCGGGAGACACCGTAGCGAAGCGACGGGTCAGGAAACGGAGCGACGCCGCCGACAGGCCGATGGCGCGTCCCTCGGTCAGTCCCGGCACCCGCCCCTCGGCCAGCCCCTTCGGCCGTGCCGCCTCCGAGTTGAGTTGCATGACCTTCTGGACACCGACCCACATTTCGCGCCGCACCTGCTCCTCCAGTTCGTCGACGCTCAGGCCGGCCTTGTTGGCGATCGCCAGGGCCTGGACAATTTCGTGTCGCGGCCGGCCTCCGACCCGAAAATTTTCTTGAAGGCGTAATCGGGCCTGGGATTGAGGAAGCGCATGGCCGCCCTCATCNNTCTGTCGCCGCCGCCATCGCACCGCGTCAGAGTGCGGTCTGTCAGCGTCGGGGTCCGCAAAAAAAAGAGCACGATGCCGCCGGTGCCGGTTACGACCCGCCGCCGCCCGAATGCTGGTGCTGCCGCCACCGGGCGACATTGCGGTTGTGGTCGGCCAGGGTTCGGGCGAAGGCATGACCGCCGCTGCCGTCGGCGACGAAATAGAGGTAGTCGTGACGCTCGGGTGCCAGCACCGCCTGAAGCGAAGCGCGACCGGGATTGCCGATGGGAGCCGGCGGCAGGCCCGCGACCTGGTAGGTGTTGAACGGCGAGTCCACATGCAGGTCGGCCTGGGTCAGCGGCCGGCCGAGGCTGGCCCTGCCCCCGGTCAGGGCATAGATCACCGTGGGGTCCGATTGCAGGCGCATGCCAGCAGATAAGCGGTTGTAAAAGACTCCGGCGATGCGTGGCCGTTCGGCCGCCAGACCGGTCTCCTTCTCGACGATGGAGGCCAGCACCACCGCCTGGGCCGGGCTCTCCAGCCCCAGGCCCGGCGTCCGCGCCGACCACAGCTCGGCCAACGTGCCGGCCATGGCCCCGCGCATGCGCTGGAGCAGACCGGCCCGGCTATCGCCCAGGGAAAAGTGGTAGGTATCGGGCAGCAGACTGCCCTCGCCGGGCCACTCGGCCACCTCGCCCGAAAGCGCCGGTTCGGCCTGGACCAAAGCGACGATCTGGGCCACGGTCAGACCCTCGACCACGGTCAGGCGATGAACCACGGTGCGGCCACGCCGCACCTGATCATACACCTCCAGCGGGCTGACCCCTGCGGCAAAGAGGTATTCCCCGGCCCGCACCTCGTGATCGCCGGAAATCCGCGCCAGCCCGGCCGCCGCCACCAACCACGGCCACCAGCGAACCACCCCGGCCTGTTCCAACTGGTGCGCGATCTGGACGATGCCGACGCCGCGGGCGATCACCACCCCGCGCCCGTCCCCCGCCGGACCGGGCCGGTGCAACTCCCGCCCCAGCCAGGTCCCGCCTGTCACAACCGCCACCACGACGGCAACGGTTGCCGCCAGCAGCCGGAAACGCGCCCCCATGATCCGGCCTCCGCGCCGTCAACGCTGCCGGTCGCCAAGGCCAGCGGTCACGAAAACGCCTTGAACACCAGCGAAGCGTTGGTCCCGCCAAAGCCGAACGAATTCGACAGGGCGGCCCGGACCTTGCGCTCCCGGGCGACCTTCGGCACCAGATCCACGCCCAGGCACGCCTCGGAGGGATTGTCGAGGTTCAGGGTCGGCGGCACCACCCCCTCGTTGATCGCCTTGATGGAATACACCGCCTCGACCGCACCGGCAGCCCCCAGCAAATGGCCGATCGCCGACTTGGTGGAGGACATCGACACGGTCTCGATGGCCGAACCGAACAGACGCTTGACCGCCCCCAGTTCGATCTCGTC
>PLTC01000036.1 GCA_003165295.1 Rhodospirillales bacterium
CCAGCCCCGAGCGCGACGACACCATCTTGATGCAGGACCCGTTCGCCGATTGAGGAGCGGGGTGCCCGGCCAGGCGAACCCCCGGTTTCCTGCGGCCACCGGCCTCGAAGCAACCAACGTCTACGGTAGCGTGTCGCTCCGGGTCCGGGGCGACACGCGACTCCTCGCGGTGGCAGGAAAACCGACGCCGGCCGTCGCCCGAGGCCACAGTCAAAAGAGGAGGGTCTTCGATAGAGATACATGNNAGCGGCGGAAAGAGGGGCTTGTGGCCACTGAAAGGATGAGCGATACTCTCGAGTCGCCGAGCGAAGCGACAGTGACGAAGAGAGTTGGAGGGTATAATGTCGCTTTCCTGCAAACACTGTAACGGTACAAGATACCATGCCTATCGGGTTGAAGCAGACACCTACCAGATATAGAGGGCGCTTCATGTGGAATCGTCAATGTTCCCGCCAAAAACTTACCGGCTTGCCATCTACCCATTGTGGGTGTCTGCGTTAACCCGATAGGCATGGATTCAACCCGGCCACCCTGGGCTCGTCCACGAAGCCGCGACGCCGGTCGGCCACCATGCGCGGGTGGGAAAACAACAGGTGGTCGCCGCCGTCGTGGTCCATGGCCGGTCATCCGTGCCGGTGATAGCGACCGAAATGGCGGTAGAGGCTCAGCCAGCGCGGGGCGATGCGGTCGGCGGCGTGGTGGTGCTCGACCAGTTGGCGGGAGGCGGCGCCCATGGCGACGAGCGCGTCACGATCCCGGTCCAGTCGATCAAGCGCGGCGACGAAGGAGGCGGCCTCGAGGCAGAGGAAGCCGTTGTGGCCTTCAATCACCAGTTCGGTATTGCCCACCGCCGGTCGCGCCAGCACCGCGAGGCCCAGGGCCATGCCTTCCAGCAGGGCGACCGGCAGCCCCTCCCACAGGGATGTCTGCATGAAGACATGGCAACCGGCCATCGCCTGCAACACTTCGGCGCGCCTTAGCCAGCCGGTGATCTCGAGATTGGGCGGCAATGGTCCGCCCCCGGGGACCTCGCCGTCACCGATCCACAGGAACTGCCAGCCGCGATCCCGGACCGCCCCGGCGATCTCGCGGAACAGCGGAAAGTTCTTCTGGGGACGGATGCCGCCGGCCATGGCGACGCGCAGCGGAGCGCCGGCCTCGGGGCGCCGGTGGCCGGGCGCGGCAAAGTCGGCAAGATTGACCATATTGGGAATCAGCACGGCGCGGCGACTGACGCCCCGGGCCAGGCCGTATTCGCCAAGGCCGCAACCGACGGTTATGTGCGGCAGGGTGCCGAGCAGTCGCTCGATCATCCAGAAAGCGGCACGTCCGGCCGGTCCCTTGTCCCGGCGCAGAAAGGCGTAACCGCGCGGCGAATAGACCACCGGGATGCGACCGGAGGCGAAGGCGAGGCGGGCCAGCGCCCCGGCCTTGCTGGAATGGGCGTGGATCAGGTCCGGGCGAACCCGGTCGACCACGGCGCGGAGTTCGGCAATCGCCCGCCGGTCACGGCCGGGAGCGATCTCTCTTGCCGCCGCGGGCCAGGGAATCAGGGTGACCCCGGGTGGGACCTGGGCCGAGGCATCCTCAGGAGCGTCGGGACGCTGACCGTGCAGAATGTGGAACCGCGCCTGACCGTCCAGCGCCCGGCACAGGGTGGCGACGGATTGGACAATCCCGCCGCTGAAGGCTTCGACGGCGTGAAGAACGTTGATCATAGTGACCGGGGCTCGGGAATTTCGGGGTTGAAGACAGGCGGTTTCGCGATCTCATGCAGTCAACGCTCACGAATTGGTCGGCGGCACCCAGGGCACGCGGTGAAACTCCACCCCCTCATCCCGAAGCTCGCCGGCTTCGGTCTGGCTCGCCTCCCCATAGATACTTCTGGGCTTGCGCTCGCCGTAGTGGATCTTTCGTGCCTCCTCGGCGAAACGATCGCCGACGTAATCGCAGTTCTCTGCGATCTTCCGGCACAGTTCCCGCAACTGCCCGGTCGCTGCGACCTCCGGAGTCGGGGTCGGCGGGGCCTCACGGCCGCCCCGGGCAATCCTTGGCGCCATTGGCGCCTTGGCCACCTCGGCGCTGTCGCAAACCGGGCATCTGATGGCCCCGACGGCGCGCGAGTCGTAGGCCGCGCCATCCTTGAACCAAACGTCGAAATCATGGCCAGAGTTGCATCTGAGGTTGAATAAAATCATGAACCGTCACCCGAACCCACGAGCCGCAGCGCCCCATTCCGGCACATCTCCGTCATTATACGTCCGGGACCCGGGCCGTCGACACCGAACAACACGCACCCGACAACGCTCCCCCGCGATCGGAGCTTTTCCCGGAGCCGGGGCCTGCCGATATGGTAGGGACGCAAGGGACCGAAAGACCGCCGGAGGCTGGGGTTGCGGGCGGAATCGACGGTACGAAAGGGGCAGACGATGACTCTCAAAACGATTCTGGTGCCGCTGCTGGGCGCCGAGAGCGACCTGACGGCGTTGGAGACGGCGGTGGCGGTGGCAAGACGCTTCGACGCCCACATTGAGGCTTTGTTCGTGGCCGCCGACCCTCGGGATTCGGTGCTGGTGCTGGGCGACGGCATGTCGACCCTGATGCTCGACGAAATCATGCAGGCGGCCGAGGCCACGCGCCAAAGCCGGCTGCAAGCCGCCCGGCGCAGCTTCGAGGCCGCCGCGGTCGGCATCCCCGAGGCCGGAGTGCCCGGGGCGTCCACCGCCGGCGCCACCATCCGGTGGCGGGACACCATGGGCCGGATCGATCAGGTGGTGGCCGCCGAAGGCCGGTTGGCCGACCTTACGGTGATGGCGGCGGCGGAATCCGGGGTACCGTCGCAGTATGGCGGCCTTCATACCGAATGCCTGGAAACGGCGCTGCTGTCCACCGGCCGGCCGGTGCTGCTGGCGCACGCCTCCGCCGGTGTCGGCGAGGTGGTGGCGGTGGCGTGGAACGGCACCCTTGAGGCCAGCCGGGCGGTGGCGGCGGCGCTCCCCTGGCTCGGCCGGGCCCGGCAGGTCCATGTCCTGACCGTCGGGGCCCCCGACAATCCGGCCGCAGGTGATCCGGCCGCAGGTGGCGACCGGCTCGCGGCCAGCCTGGCCTGGCACGGCATCGCCGCCAGGGTTTCGCCCATTACGCCCGGCTGCGACACGGTGGCGGTGGCGCTCCTGCGTCGGGCCACCGAACTCGGTGTCGATCTGCTGGTGATGGGCGCCTACGGCCACAGCCGGATGCGCGAGATGATCCTTGGCGGCGCCACCCGCCACATCCTGACCCACCCGGGACCGGCGGTGCTGCTGGCGCATTAAAACTTTGCACGGCTCCGCCCTGCACCCGCGAAGGAGGCGCGCCTCCTTGACCTCATTGACGTCATGGGCTCAAAGGGCCGGTCGGCCCTTCGAACCCATGACCTCCAAAACTCATGGGCTCAAAGGGCCGGTCGGCCCTTTGCGGGTGTGGGCAGAGCCCACAACATCGTTTCCTTTCAATAACCTGTCGTATCCCGGAGCATAGCCGGCAAAGCCCCCCGTGCGCCATGCCCGACGCCCGCCGGTATCACGCCTTCAGGCTCTTGCTCACGATCTCGGCCAGGTCCCGGGACAGGCCGGGCGCGCGGGCAAGGCGTTCCAGTTGGCTTCTCATCAGGTCGCGGCGGGCGGGATCGAAGCGGCGCCAGCGGGCGAAGGGAGCGGTCAGGCGGGCCGCCACCTGAGGGTTCATGGCGTCCAGGCGCAGCACCTGATCGGCGACGAGGGTGTAGCCGCTGCCGTCGGCCTGGTGGAAGCGGACCTGATTGCCGCTGCCGAAGGCCCCGATCAGGGCATAAACCTTGTTGGGATTGCGCAGATCGAAGCCGGGATGGTCGAGCAACGCCAGCACCCGTGCCGGCGTGTCGGGGCGCACCGATCCGGCCTGGATCGACAGCCATTTATTGACCACCAGGGGATCGTGTCGCCAGCGATGATAGAAGTCGGCCAGGGCCGCCTCGCCTGCTTCGGTCTCGGTGTCGGCCAGCACGGTCAAGGCCGCCACCGCATCGGTCATGGTGGCGGCCTCGCGATACTGGGCCGCGGCCAGCGCCTGAACCTCTTCGGTGTCGAGGGCCATCAGCATGGACAGGCACAGGGTCTTGAGGGCACGTCGGCCCATCGCCGCCGGCTCCACCGAGAACGGCTCGGGAGCGGCGCAGGCGTGATAGGCGGCGGTCCAGGCCGACCGGAGCTGCTCGGCAAGGCGTCGGCGGACGAACTCCCGAACCAGATGAAGGGCATCCACCGGGACTTCCTCCATCTGCTGGGCCAGCATGCCTTCCGTGGGCAGGGCCAGCGCCCGCGCGGTAAAGGCCCGATCGCGGTCGGCGTCGGCCAGCAGCCGGGCCATGGCGTCGATGAAGGGCTGGGCCAGGTGCAGCGGCCGGCCGCCCTGATAGTCGGTGACCAGCCGGAGCATCAACCGGGTGGCCAGGGTCTGACCGGCTTCCCACCGGTTAAAGGGGTCGCTGTCGTTGGCGAGCAGAAAAGCCAGTTCGGCATCGGGCAGGGGCGTCTTCAGCCGCACCGGCGCGGAAAAGCCGCGCAGCAGCGAGGGCACCGGCGGAACCGGGACGTCGACGAACTCGAAGACCTGTTCGCCGGCCCGAAGGTCGAGAACCCGGGTGGTGGTGCCGGCAGCGGCTTCGCCGGCAAGGCGCAGCGGCAGGTCGCGGCCGTCGGGTCCGATCAGACCCAGCGCCAGCGGGATGTGCATCGGCAGTTTGACCGGCTGTCCCGGCGTCGGCGGGCAATGCTGGCGGACGGTCAAATGATAGCTGCGACGCTGGGGATCGAAGCGGCCGGAAGCCTCGACCTCGGGGGTTCCGGCCTGACTGTACCACAGCCCGAACTGGCCAAGGTCGACACCGGTGGCCTCGGCCATGGCGCGAAGGAAGTCGTCACAGGTCGCCGCCTGCCCGTCATGACGGCGCAGGTACAGGTCCATGCCCCGGCGGAAGCCCTGGGGACCGAGCAGGGTGTGAAGCATCCGCACCACCTCCGCACCCTTGTCATAGACCGTCGCGGTGTAGAAGTTGTTGATCTGAAAATAGGAGTCGGGCCGGACGGGGTGGGCCAGGGCGCCCCCGTCCTCGGCAAACTGGGCGCCGCGCAGGCGCTGGACATCGGCGATGCGCTTCACCGCCCGCGAGTTCTGGTCCGCCGAGAATTCCTGATCGCGGAAGACGGTCAGCCCTTCCTTGAGGCTGAGCTGGAACCAGTCCCGGCAGGTCACCCGATTGCCGGTCCAGTTGTGAAAGTATTCATGACCAATGACGGTTTCTATCGCGGCAAAGTCGCCATCGGTCGCGGTCTCGGGGCGCGCCAGTACATATTTGGTATTGAAAATATTCAGACCCTTATTTTCCATCGCCCCCATATTGAAGTCGCCGACGGCAACGATCATAAAAATATCCAGGTCGTATTCCAGACCAAAGACCTGTTCATCCCAGGCCATGGCCTTTTTCAGGGACCGCAGGGCGTGTTCGCACTTGTCCTGGTTGCCCGGCTCGACATACAGACGCAGCGCGACGGTGCGGCCCGAGCGGGTGGTGAAATCGTCCTCGACCAGGGCGAGGTTGCCCGCCACCAGCGCGAACAGGTAACAGGGCTTGGGAAACGGGTCCTCCCAGCGCCGCCAGTGGCGACCGCCGGGCAGCGTGCCGCCGCCCACCGGATTGCCGTTGGACAGCAGGACCGGATAGCGCCGGGCATCGGCCTCGATGGTGGTGGTATAGCGGGCCATGACGTCGGGGCGATCGAGGAAGTAGGTAATCTTGCGGAAACCCTCGGCCTCGCATTGGGTACAGAAGTTGCCGCCCGACCTGTAGAGCCCTTCGAGGGCCAGATTCTCGTGGGGCCTGAGCGCCGTGACCAGTTCCAGGGTGAAGGCGCCCGGAACCCGGGGGATGGTCAGCGCGGTGGCCGAGACCGTGAAGGCGTCCGGGGCCAGCGTCCGGCCGTCCAGCGTCACCGAGCGCAGGACCAGCCGCTCGCCGTCCAGCACCAGCGGCGCTCCGGGCTGGACCGCGGCCGGGTTGGCCCGCAGCGCCAGCGTGGCCCGCACCAGCGCCTCGTCCTCGTGCAGGTCCACATGGAGCGCAACGGTATCGATCAGAAAGGCAGGCGGCCGGTAATCCTTGAGGAAAACCGGTCGGGCCGGGAACTGGTCCATGGCGTGTCTCTCGGGAAAAAAAAGCGGGCGACATCCGGTGCGCCCGTCAACCCTCAGGGCTGGTGAGCCAGCCAGGATAGCACGCAGACGCCGGGCCGCAACGGCCACATCACCGATTCGGCCGCGTTGGCATCGGGGGGCTGATCCTCAAGGGCAGGAACGGCGGCGCCGGAGCCGGACGGGATCCCCCGCCCGCGGCACCGCCCGCCGGCAAAGCCGGTCCTAACGGACGGCACCGGCGGCCTGCCCGGAACCGCGATGCGAGGGCTCGTAGAGCGGCAGGGCACTGACCGGCTGCGGAGCGGGCACCGCCAGCGCCTCCTGGACCCGGCCGGTCAGCGCCGCCGGCGCGGCGCCCCGACGTTGCCGGCCAAACAGGAATCCCAACGGGAACATCAGCAAACCGACCCCGACGCCGGTGACCACCAAGGTCATGGTCCCGGCCGCCGCGGCCTTTTCGTTGGCCGCCCGGACGCCCTGGGCGATTTCCGTCGACATCCGCGCCGCGGTCTGATCGGCGACCAGGACGGCTTCCTTAAGGCGGGTTTCCAGACCCTGGGCCGTGCTCCGGGCCTCGGTCAGTTGCTGGTCGGCCTGACTCAAGGCGGAGGTGCACTGGCTGAGTTGCTGGTCCCTGGCCACCTGCTGGGGGCTGATCGGGCTTTCGACCCTGACCTGAAAACCAAAGGACAGCAGGGCGGCAATCATCGCCGCGATGGTCGAAAAGCCAAAGGCCAGAGTGCCCAGGAATTTCATTCGGAGGCTCCACCAAACGTCTTCGAGTATGCCGCGCGTTACGGGGACCGGAGGACATCAACCGCCGCGGGGGCGAACCCCATCCCGGCTCACCCCAGCCGATTTCCGCGTCGCGGGCCAGACGCCCCGTCAGCCCGTGATCGCCCGTCAGCCGGCGCTGCATCACGAGACGATCCGGGACCCGGCCAGCTTCGGGACATGCGCGTCCGTCTGCCGGTGAGGTTAGGCCATTGCCGGTTCCCGCGTCCACCGTATTTTCCGCTCCGGTATTTTCCGCCCCCGGGCTTCCGGTCTCAGGGCAGAGCATTGAGCAGGGCCAGCGCCTGGCCGGCACACCCATGGTCGGCCATCCACGCCGCCACCGCCGCCGCCCCTTGAACCTCCGCCGGAATCCGGCGGAATACCAGCCGAACCGGAGTCGGCTGGTCGTCGAGACGCAGCAAATAGACGCCGTCGAGCGGCGGCAGGTCTTCGGCGGGCCAGGCGGCGTCGCGGCCGGCGTCGCGCCAGATCACCGTCGATTCGCTGCCGCCGGCCGCGGTGATGGTCAGGCGGGAGCCGGCCCCGACGGTGGCGGTGCGGCTGAAGAACGGGCGCCGGTCGGCGCTCTGGCAGTGGGCTCCCCCCCTCAGGTCAATGGCATAGGGGTCGCGAAGGGCCGCCCCGCGCGCAATCCCGAGCGAACTGGTGTCGGCCGCCGCGGCGCTCAGCAACCGGGACAGCGCCGTCACCACCTTGGGATCGCCCTGAGGCGCGTCAGCGGCGCCAACGACTCCCGAAAACGGGCCGGTCAGCGTCACGGTCCTGCCGTCCTGGTCGAGCAGTGTTGCGCTTTCTCCCGCCGGCAGCGTCACCGCGGCGCCTGCCGCCACGGTCTGGCCGGGACTGAGCGCGCCGCCGCTGCTGCGCACCACCACCATGTCGGCCAGCGCCCCGGGAATGAACGCCACCAGGGCCGCAAGAGCGGGCACCAGACCCGCCAGCCGCCGCCCGAGGCAGGGCAGGCTGCGTCGCTTCTTCATCCACTCAACCTCACCCGCCGTCCGCGGCCCGGAGCCCCGCCCGGAAGCCGACCCGGCGGGCACCATAACCCGAACCGCCCGCCCCGCCCAGCGCCGGCCGCACCGCGGTCGGGGCGACCCGGCCATGTCCGGTGGACATCGCATCCGGCGGACCGTCCCGGGGGCGGCCGGCGGCCCCGGCCGGACCGTCCGGCCCGGTTATTCGGTTGCAACGCCGGCCGCGGTCGCTATAGTCCGGCCAAACGCGCCCCAAGCGGCATGATCAGTTCGAGGAATTCAAGGATGTTCGTATCCACCGCCTTCGCCCAGGCCGCGACCGGCCCGGCGACTTCGTCCGACTTTAACGTGATGTCGTTCCTGCCGCTGGTATTGATTTTCGTGGTGTTCTACTTCCTGCTGATCCGCCCGCAGCAGAAGAAGTTGAAGGAGCACAAGGCGATGGTCGACGGCGTGCGGCGCGGCGACCGGATCATCACGGCGGGCGGCATCCACGGCACCGTGACCCGGGTCAGCGGCGACGACGAGGCCATCGTCGAGATCGCCGAAGGCGTGCGGGTGCGGGTGGTGCGCTCGACCATCACCACGGTTCTGGCCAAGACCGAGCCGGCCCGCCCCGCCGTCAAGGCCGACGACGCCGGAGACGACGCCAGGAAATAACGGCCGGGTCCCAAAACGCGCGGGACCACGGGGACGCCAGATAACCGGCGCGCCGTTTCCTCCCCCGCCCGACCGCGGCCGACGGGGCCAGACGGCGCACCGCTCAGGACGTTCGGATCATGCTCTATTTCGCTCGCTGGAAAATTTACACCATCATCGGCGTCTGCCTGGCCGGGGTTCTGTTCACGCTGCCCAACTTCCTCGGCCGCGACTTCGCGAACAGCCTGCCCGGCTGGCTGCCGCACCGGCAGATCCATCTCGGCCTCGACCTGAGCGGCGGCTCCTACCTGCTGCTGGAAGTGGATATGGCGGCGGTGGTCAAGGAGCGGCTGGGCAATCTTCAGGATGCCGTCCGAACCCAGTTCCGCACCGCGGACATCGGCTACGTCAACCTGGCCAACGACGAGCACGCCGTCACCTTCACGCTCCGGGACCTGAAGGACCGCGACGAGGCGTTGCGGCTGTTGGGAACATTGTCGTCGACGCCGCTGGCCGGCGGCCAGCCGGAATTGCAGATCGATATCGGCAGCGACGGCAACGGCAGCATTTCGGTGACGGACGCGGCGCTCCATGACAAGGCCGCCCGGGCGGTGGAGCAGTCCATCGAGATCATCCGGCGCCGGATCGACGAGACCGGGGTCAACGAGCCGACCATCGCCCGCCAGGGCGAGCAACGCATCCTGGTCCAGTTGCCCGGCGTCGACGATCCCGACCGGATCAAGCGCCTGCTCGGCCAGACCGCCAAGCTGACCTTCCGGCTGCTCGGACCCGACACCGATGCCGCCAGCGGCCGGGCGCCGCCGGGCTTCGAGTTGCTCCCCAATGCCGATGTCGACCGTCGGGGCGTCCCGGACTCGGGTCCGGCGCGCTATCTGGTGCGCAAGCGGATCGAGGTGGACGGCAGCAATCTGGTGGACGCCCGCTCCGGCCCCAGCTCCCAGAACGCCGACTGGGTGGTCAATTTCGAATTCGACTCGGTGGGCGCCCGGCGCTTTGCCGACGTCACCCGGAACAACGTCAACCGGCCGTTCGCCATCGTGCTCGACAACAAGGTGATCAGCGCGCCGGTGATCCGGGAGCCGATTCTGGGCGGCCGTGGCCAGATCAGCGGCCACTTCACCGCCCAAAGCGCCAACGATCTGGCGGTGCTGCTGCGGGCGGGCGCCCTGCCGGCGCCGCTCACCGTGATCGAGGAGCGGACGGTCGGCCCGGATCTCGGCGCCGACGCCATCCGCGCCGGCATCTACTCGATCCTGGTCGGCTTCGTTCTGGTCGTCACCTACATGGCGCTGGCCTACGGCCTGTTCGGGCTGATGGCCAACGTCGCCCTGGTGTTCAACCTGATTCTGACGCTGGCGGTGCTGTCGCTGTTGCAGGCAACCCTGACCCTGCCCGGTCTGGCCGGCATCCTGCTGACCCTGGGCATGTCGGTGGACGCCAACATCCTGATCAACGAACGCATCCGCGAGGAAACGCGCAAGGGCAAGGCGCCGTTCTCGGCGATGGAGGCGGGCTTCCGGCGCGCCTTCGCCACCATCATCGACGCCAACCTGACCACGCTGATCAAGATGCTGTTGCTGTTCTCGCTGGGCTCGGGGCCGGTCAAGGGCTTTGCCGTGACCATCAGCTTCGGCATCCTGGCCTCGTTCTTCACCGCAACGGTGGTGGCGCGGTTGATGATGGTCAGTTGGTTGCGCTGGCGGCGACCGACGGTGCTGCCGGTGTAAACGGCACGACGGCGCGGTTCAGGTTTTCAGATTTCATTGCGCGATTTCCGGCAAGAGTTGGACAACAAAGGCACCGTCATGTACCGGCTTCGTTTGGCGCCCGACAATACCAGCATCCCCTTCATGAAGGGTCGTTTCGCTGGACTGATCACCTCGGCGGTCCTCAGTATCGCGTCGATCATTCTGTTCATCTATCCCGGGCTCAACTACGGCATCGATTTCGTCGGCGGTGTGGTGATCGAGGCCAAGACCCCGGACGCCGCCAATTTCTCGGCGCTTCGGGGCAGCCTCGGCCAGCTCGGACTGGGGCCGGTGTCGCTCCAGCAGTTCGGCTCGCCCCAGGAGGTGTTGATCCGCTTCGAACGCCAGCCCGGCGGCGAAAAGGCCCAGCAGGTCGCGGTGGAAAAGGTGCGGGGGGCGCTGGCCAGGGATTTCGCCGGAACCCAGGTCCGTCGGGTCGAGGCGGTGGGGGCGTCGGTCAGCCATGAACTGTACGTCAACGGCATGCTGGCGCTGAGCCTCGCGGTGGTGGCCATGCTGCTCTATATCTGGTTCCGCTTCGAATGGCAGTTCGGCTTCGGGGCGGTGGTGACGCTGTTGCTCGACGTGACCAAGACCGTGGGCTTTTATGCGGTCACGGATATTCAGTTCAATCTGACCAGCATCGCGGCGATCCTGACCATCATGGGCTATTCCATCAACGACAAGGTGGTGGTCTATGACCGGGTCCGGGAGAATCTGCGTCTTTACAAGAAACTGCCGTTGCGGGCGCTGATCGATCGCAGCATCAACGAAACCCTGAACCGGACCCTCGGCACCTCGATGACGGTGTTTCTCGCCTGTCTGCCGCTGGCGCTGTTCGGGGGCGAGGCGCTGGAGGAATTCGCCTGGGTGCTGCTGTTCGGCATCGTCATTGGAACCTCGTCGTCGATCTTCATCGCGGCACCGATCCTGCTGTTCCTGGGCGAGGGCCGGCTGCGCCGGGGCGCGGCCAGGGACGTTGTCGAAACCGGAGAGGCCAAGGCCGGGACCCCGGATGCCCCCGCCGCCTGAGGCGCCGGCGTGGCTTCTGACGCCGGCCCAGGCGATACCCAACGAACCGGCGGCGACACCAACCGCGGCGCCACCGTTGCGGGTTCATGTGCTGGTCGACCTGGAGCCGGGACCGGCCGCGGGCGGCCATGTCAAGTGCTGGGAGCACATCGCCGAGGCTGCGACCCGGCTGGATGAGAACCTGGACCTCACCGTCCACTTCTCGGGCGCCCGGCCCTGCCGGGTGGCGTTGAGTGACCGGGTCCGCTATCTGGTCCATCGGCCGGTGTTCAGCACCAGCCGGTTGGGCTTCCTGTCCCATGTGCCCGATCACACCGACCTTGCGCCGTTCCATCCCGGGCTGGCCCGGGCGCTGGCGGGTGCCGATCTGCTCCATACCACCGACGCCTATTTCGCCTTCGCCCGAACCGCCATGGCGGTGGCGCGGTGGCGCGGGATTCCCCTGGTCAATTCGGTTCATACCGACACTCCCCGCTATGCCCGGCTGTATACCGACGACATCGTGCATCGCCTGTTCGGCCCGGGCTGGCTCGACCGGCTGCTGGTCGAGCGGTGGCAGGTCGGACGCCTTGCCGAACGGGACATGGCGAACAAACTCGCCCGCTATCAGCGCCAGTGTGCCGCCGCCCTGGTCTCGCGCAGCGACGATCTGGCCGCGGTGACGGCGCTGGTCGGGCCGGAGCGGGCGGGACTGCTGCGCCGGGGGATCGACTGCCGGCTGTTCGACCCGGCGCTGCGGGACCGGGCCTGGCTTTCGGCCCAGTTCGGCATCGCCGAGGATCGGGTGGTGGTGCTGTTCGTGGGCCGGATCAATGCCGGCAAGAACATCATGACCCTGGCCACCGCCGTCCGGGCGCTGGTGGACCAGGGGCGGCCGGTTCAACTGCTGTGCGCCGGCACCGGTGACCAGCAGGCGGCGGTCAGGGATCTGCTGGGGCCGTTGGCCTGCCCCGGCGTCCTCGCCCCCAACGTCCTGGCCCGGGTCTATGCCGCCGCCGACATCTTCGCCATGCCGTCACAGATCGAAGTGTTTGCCAATGTGGTGATGGAGGCCCAGGCCTCGGGGCTGCCGGTGCTGGTGTCGGCGGCCAGCGGCATGGTCGCCGTGCTGGGCGACCATGCCGCTGGCCGGGCGGTGGCCGACGGACCGGCCGCCTGGCAACAGGCACTGGCCGGGCTGATCGACCATCCCGGGCGCCGCCATGCCATGGCCGTTGCGGCAAGGCGCGCCGCGGTGACGGTATTGCCGGGCTGGGATGCGGTGTTGCGCGAGGATCTGTTGCCGGTTTGGCATCGGGTGGTCCGCCAGGCGGCGGCCGGGCGGCAGCCGGCGGGATGATCGGCCGGCGGATTCTGGTGCTGGCGCCCCACCCGGACGACGAGGTGGTCGGGGCGGCGGCGGCCATCGGGCGCGCGGTGGCGGCCGGGGCCTCGGTGTTTCTCTTTCACCTGACCACCGGGGTTCCGGCGCCGGCGCTGCTGTGGCGGGGGCAGCGGCGTAGGCACGCCCTGCGGGTGGCCATCAGGCGCACCGAGGCGGCGGCGGCGGCGGCGGCCCTGGGCGCCGGACTCGCCGGCATGTCGGACCGGCCTTGCCGGACCCTGAAGGACGACCTGCCGGCGGCGCGGCAAGAAGTGCTGGCGGTCCTCGAACGCTTCGAGATTGAGACCCTGTGGGTTCCGGCCTACGAAGGCGGCCACCAGGACCACGATGCCGCCCATTGCCTCGCCTCGACGCTGCGCCGCGACCTCCCGGTCTGGGAATTCGCCGAGTACAATTTTGCCGGCGGCGTGATCCATGCCAACGCCTTCGTCCGCCCGCGGGCCGATCAGATTCTGTTGCGGCTGAGCCCGGAGGAGGTGCGGCACAAGGGCGAACTGCTCGGGCTTTATCGCTCGGAACAAGGCAATCTCGGCTATACCGGCCGCGAGCGGGAGTGCTTCCGGCGGCTGCTCGACACCGACTACAGCCGCCCGCCCCATCCCGGCGTGCTGTTCTATCAGCGTTTTCAATGGGTGCCGTTCCGACATCCGAGGATTGATTTTACTTCGCCCGAAACGGTGTGCCGGGTGCTGGTGGGGTTTGTGAGAGAATGGCGGTAACGGCCTTCGGCGACCAGGAGGCTCCGCCCGATATGCGCCAAGTTACGATGAGTCATTGAAATGAAAGGGTTTTGTGGGCTCTGCCCACACCCGCAAAAGGCCGGTCGGCCCTTTGAACCCCTGACATCATAAGGTCAAGGAGGCGAGCCTCCTTGCGGGTGCGGGGCAGAGCCCTGCAAAATCAAGACAAATGCACTGTCCTGGCGCCCGTTACCGGCGCCAGAGCCGGCGGCTTTCCTGGACCTGCCAGACCGTCAGCGCCGGCAGGCCCAACACCAGGTCCCGCATGCGCTTGACCAGACTGAGGGTCAGGGCCAGCTCGGCCGGAACCCCGATCAAGGCACCGGCCACCATCATCCCGCCCTCCTGAACCCCAAGCGCGGCGGGAATCGCGAAGCCGGCGTTGCGGAAAGCCTGGGTGACGGCCTCGAAGATCAGGGCATCGCCAAGACCGATGGCGTGACCCAGAATGGCCAGCCCCAGCGCCATCTCCAGCGCCCCGGCGATCCACGCCGCCAGCCGCCAGCCCGCCGACCGGGCCAGCGCCGCCGGCCGGGCATAAAGCGCCGCCAGTTCGTGGTCCAGCGTCCCGGCACCGCCGGCCAGCCGCTGCCAGCCCGCGCCACCCAGTCGCGCCGCCAGCGCCCGGGCCAGCCGTAGCGGCAGCCCCGAACGCTGGAGACGGTAGAACGCCGCCACCGGCAGACAGAACAGCACCGTGCCGAGCACCAGCGGCGCCGCCGCCGGATCACCGCGGCCGAGCATCAGGCTCAACCCGCCGAGCACGAACGCCACCAGCGTGGCCAGACCAAGGGTCAGATCGACGATGACGCTGGCGGCAGCCGTGCCGCCGGCCACCCCGCCGCAGCGGGCCAGCAACTGCCCGCGAACCACCTCGCCGCCCACCTGCGCCACCGGCAGCAGGGCGTTGATCGAGTCGCCGAGCCACCGGTACCAGCCGAGTCGGCCGATCGGCTGCCGGACTCCCCGGGCGCGCAGCAAACTCCGCCAGGCCAGGGTGGTGGCCAGGATCGGCACCAGATGGAACAACGGCACCAGCAGCAAGCCAATGCCGCCGGTGCCGAGTAGGCCGACCACCGGCCCAACCCCGTTCCAGGCGATCAGGCCGACCGCAACGGCCACCCCCGCGGTCAGACCCAGGGCGGTCGCGACGTTCATCGGCACAAGGTCTCCGAAGATCGGGATCGCGACCGCCGGGGCCGGATCAGGCCGCCTTAAGCCGGGCGGCCGCGCCTTCCCAATCGACCAGAGTCTCGAGGAATGCCTTCAGATAGTCGACGCGGCGATTCTGGTAGTCCACGTAATAGGCATGTTCCCAGACATCGACCACCAACAGCGGGGTCTTGCCGTGGGCCAGCGGAGTATCGGCGTTGCCGGTCTTGGTGATGGCCAGCTTGTCACCGTCCAGCACCAGCCAGGCCCAGCCGCTGCCAAACTGAGTCAGGCCGGCCTGCTGGAACGCCTCCTTGAACGCGGCGACGCTGCCGAAATCCTGGATGATCTTCGCCTCAAGGGCTCCGGGCAGGCTGCCGCCGCCCGCGGGCTTGATCGACGACCAGTACAGATCATGATTATAGACCTGACCGGCATTGTTGAAGATCGCCTGCTGGTCGGGCTTGCCCACCGTCGCCTTGACCACCTCGGCCAGCGACAGCGCCGCCAGCGGCGTGTCCTTGGTCAGGTTGTTGAGGTTGGTGACATAGGTCTGGTGGTGCTTGTCGTGGTGCAGGTGCAGGGTCTGGGACGACAGGGTCGGTTCGAGGGCATCGTAGGGGTACGGGAGCGGTGCGAGTTCGAATGCCATAGAGACCTCTCTTGCGGAAGGAACGGCGCGGTCCGGAAAAGCGGTGGGACGGTGGTGTCGCCCTCCGCAAGCTTTCCCGCGCCCGACCACTGGTCAAATATTGCTCAACGACGGGTTTGAAAGGTCCAACCCCGGTGACGGAGGCGAATTGATGGAACGGGGGCTGGTCCCGATCGCCGGATAAAACCGGCATCGCTGCTCGTTATCACGTAATTTGAAATCATTCCACAGTTTTCCCCGCGCCGGCCCGGCTTCCCCGGAAAAACACCGTCCGGGACCACGCCGCTCCGGGAAAACAGTTGACGGCCGCTCCCGGTGCAGGACCATGGTCGCGCCATCGCAGCCCTCTCAGGACGGGGTGTTCCGTTGCCGAGTTCCGCCCGATCCGCCCCGACCGCCGACCTTTCCTATTGCGCCCGGGACGTCCGCCGCTACGACAACGACCGCTTTCTCACCGCGCTGTTCGCGCCGGCCGGGCGCCGCGAAGGGCTGTTTACCCTGCTGGCCTTCAATCTGGAGATCGCCAAGACCCGGGAGGTGGTGACCGAGCCGCTGATCGGCCAGATGCGGCTCCAGTGGTGGCGGGACGCCATCGACGGCTGCTATCAGCCGCCCGGGCAACGGCCGCCCGCGCCCGCCCATGAGGTGGCCCGACCGCTGGCCGAGGCCATCGACCGCCATCACCTGCCGCGGGAGCCCTTCGACCGGCTGATCGACGCCCGGGAAACCGACCTGGCCGAAACCCCGCCGGCCAGTCTGGCCGAACTGGTGGACTACGCCGGGGCCACCGGCGCGCCGGTGGTGGAGCTTGGCCTTGGGGTGCTGGGGCTGGAGGCGTGGAGTCGGGACGCCGCGACGGCCGCCGCCGAGGCCGGCCGCGCGGTGGGCACCGCCTGGG
>PLTC01000253.1 GCA_003165295.1 Rhodospirillales bacterium
CCTGAACGATGGTGATCTTCTCGGCAATGGCCTTCATGGCCGCCACCGCTTTGCCCACGGCCTCGCCGCTGCGGGCGGCGTCGGCCGCCGACTGGCGCGCGATCTTTTCGGTTTCGCCGGCATTGTCGGCGTTCTGGTGGATGTTGGCCGCCATCTCTTCCATGGAGCTGGACGCCTCCTCGCTGGATGCCGCCTGTTCCGAGGCCCCCTGGGACAGGGTTTCGGCGCTGGCGCTCAACTGTTCGCTGCCGGCGGCGACGTTTCCGGCGGCGGCGGAGACGTCGGTAACCACCCGGCGCAGATTCTCGATCATGGTTTCAAGAGCGATGCCCAGCGTGTCCTTGTCCGAAAGCCGCCGGGCCTGAACCGTGAGGTTGCCGTCGGCGATATCCCCGGCGACACCGGCGGTGCTGCGCAGGTTGGCCACCATGGTTTCGAGCGCCAGGCCGAGAACATCCCGCTCGGACAACCGCCGGACCTGGACCGAAAGATCGCCCCGGGAAATCGCCTCTGCCACCCCGGCGCTGGCGCGCAGGTTGGCGACCATGGTTTCGAGGGCGATCCCGAGAGTGTCCTGATCGGACAGCCGCCGGACCTGGACCGAGAGATCGCCCCGGGAAATCGCCTCTGCCACTCCGGCGCTGGCGCGCAGGTTGGCGACCATGGTTTCGAGGGAGATCCCGAGGGTGTCCTGATCGGACAGCCGCCGGACCTGGACCGAGAGATCGCCCCGGGAAATCGCCTCCGCCACCCCGGCGCTGGCGCGCAGGTTGGCGACCATGGTTTCGAGGGCGATGCCGGCGGTGTCCTTGTCCGAGATACGCCGGGCCTGGACCGCGAGGTTGCCCCGGGCAATTTCATCGGCCATCAACGCGGTGGCGCGCAGGTTGGTGATCATCCGCTCAAGGGCGATCCCCAGCAGGTCCTGGTCCGAAAGCTTCTTCACCGTCGCCGCAAGATTGCCCTGGGCAATCTCATCGGCGACCGCGGCCGTGGCCTTCAGGTTGCCGATCATGGTTCGGGCCGCGTCTGCCAGTTCGCTGATCTCATCGCGGCTGGTCGAGTCCGGGACCGCCGCCGAGAGGTTGCCCTCGGCCAGGGCGCGCATGGTGCCGGTCATGGCCTTGATCGGGCGGATAATCCCGCGGCCGATGATCAGGGAGGCAATGATCCCGATCAGGATCGCCGCCAGCCCGGCGCCGATGATCCCGGTGACCGAGCCGTGAATCCGCTCGTCGGCGAAGGCCGCGGCGGCGGCGCTCCGGTCCTGGAAGAACCTGGTCGCCTTGTCGTTGATCGCGGCGTAGCGTTTCGCGCCGTCATTGATCTCCTTGATCGCCGCGAGGTATTCGGGCGCGGCGGGCGCCATCCCCTCGGCCTTCAGGCGGTTCAGCTTGATGGCGCTGGTTTCGAACTCAAGCCCCGCATCGTGCCAATCCTTGACCAGCTCCCGGCCGTCATCGGCGCCCAGCGTGCGCTCGAGTTCGGTGATCTGGGTCTTGAACACCGAAAAAGCGTCGTCCCGCGCCTTGAGGTATCCTTCGTCGCCGGTGGCGGCATACCCCCAGGCCATGACCCGCCCCTGCCTGACGCTCAGCAAGGTGTCCTTCAGGCCGATGGTGATGTTGGCCGTGCTCTGCGCCTTGGCAAAGGCGTCGGCGGCCTCTCGGCATTGCCACACCGCCAGCGCCGAACTGAGGGCGATCAGCGCCACCAGCAGGCCGAAGCCCAGGGTCAAACGGGCGGTAATCCTGAGTTTGCTCAGCATGAGTCTGACCTCCAGAACCTCGAAAGAAAACGGGCGGGCCGGGCATCGGGCGCAGAGGCGGCCTCCGGCCCCTTAAAGCGACCGGGGGCCGCTTCGACAGTGTCGCCCGGTTCCGGCTGTCGCCTCAATAGCGTTCGAAACCATCATCTTCGGCGTCTCCGCGTACCGGATGATGATCGTCGAGCTTGAGGGCGAAACCCTTGCCGCCGGCGGCCGGCGGGACCGGATGCGCACCGCCCGGCGGACGTCGGACCAGTGGCGGGCGTTTGGGGAGCGGGGCGCCCGGCCGCCGGGGAACCAGGGCGTAACCGGTGCTCCCGGATGCCGCCGGTCCGCCGTGGTTGGCCGCGGTGCCCGGCCGGTACCGGGCCGCCGCGGCCTCGCCGGTGACGGAGAAGAATGAAATGCTGGCCTGAAGCTGCTGGGCCTGACTGGAAAGCTCCTCGGACGTCGACGACATTTCTTCCGCGGCGGCGGCATTTTGCTGGGTGACCTGATCGAGTTGCCCGATGGCGACGTTGATCTGTTCGGCCCCGCTGTTCTGCTCGCGCGAGGCCTGGCTGATTTCCGCCACCAGACCGGCGGTGCGCTGGATGTCGGGGACCAGCCGGGTCAGCATCTGGCCGGCCTCCTCCGAGACCGTGACGGTCTGGGAGGACAGCATGCCGATCTCGGCCGCGGCGGCCTGGCTGCGCTCGGNNACGATGGTGATCTTCTCGGCGATGGTTCGCATGGCTGCCACCGCCTTGCCCACGGCCTCGCCGCTGCGGGCGGCGTCGGCCGCCGACTGGCGCGCGATCTTTTCGGTTTCGCCGGCGTTGTCGGCGTTCTGGCGGATGTTGGCGGCCATCTCCTCCATGGAACTGGACGCCTCCTCGGTGGCCGCTGCCTGTTCCGACACGCCCTGGGACAGGGTTTCGGCGCTGGCGCTCAGTTCCTCGCTGCCGGCCGCCACGTTTTCGGCGGCGGCGGAAACATCGGTCACCACCTCGCGCAGCCGCGTGACCATGGTCTCCAGCGCGATCCCCAACACGTCCTTGTCGGAGAGCGGCTTTGCCTGCACGGTAAGGTTGCCGCGGGCGATTTCTCCGGCGACCCCGGCGGTGGCCCGCAGATTGCCGGCCATGCGGTTCAACAGGCCGATCAGGTCGCCGATTTCCTCCCGGCCGCGGTAGTCGATGGACTGCCCGAGATCGCCTTCGGCCACCGCCTGGGCCAGCTGGCCGGCGCTGCGCAATCCCCGGCGGATCAGCAAAGAGAGCCACAGCGCCATGCCGATGCCAATGACCAGCGCCGATCCGGTGATGAGGATTACCGTGAAGTGCGATTCGGCGTAAAGGCGGTCGCTGGCAGCGATGCGGTCGCCCATCCGCTGCTGGTCATAGGCGATCAGGTCGGCGACCAGCGCGTCGATTTTCGTGAGCGACTCGCGGTTCTTACCAAAGGACAGGGCGATGGCGCGGCTGGTGCCGTTGTCCAGGGCCAGATCCCGAACCTGCTGGTGGACCTGAAGCCAGGCGTCCCAGGCGGCGGCGGCGTGCTGGACCGCGTCATGGGCGGCGGTGCCGGCATGTTCGCCCAGCAGGGCGAATCGCTGTTGGACCGTCTTCAGCACCGCGTCGGTGCGCTCGTTGACGCTCTTCATCCTGGCGCCGTCGGTTTCCAGGATCAGGTCCTTTTCGTTACCGCGGGCGCGCAACATCAGCGCCGGCAGTTCCGCCAGCGCCGCCGTTCCCGGCCCGTCCAGGTTGGCAATCCTGATCTCGGTTGCCAGCTTGAGGGCGTCATCGAGAAGTTCGTCGCCGCGCCGGACCGACAGGTCCCGCGCCTTCAGCTTCGTCCCGGCCTGGGTCAGTTCGACCACTTCGTCCTGTGATTTCGAATATTCCCGGTAGATCTCGCGCAGGGCGTCCAGCTTCCGTTTGCCGTCCTCGTCGGCCAGTTCCCGACGCTGGTCAAAAAGCCGGATGAAGGTGGCGCGTTCGGTGGCCAGCCGCTCGACATAGGCCTTCCTGGCCTGGTCATCATTCTCCAGAATCAGATTCTTTTCGGTCCGCGCCATCATCGACAGCGCCCTGACCAGTTCCAGGGTCAGCCTGCTCCGGGTCGCCGGACCGTCGGCCACGGCCCGCACCTGATCGTTGACCAGTCCAAGGCTGGACAGGCCAAGACCGGCGGAGATCGCGGAGAGCCCGAGGATTGCCGTGAAGGCAACCGCCAGCCGGGCGATTATGGTGAAGCGCATGGGTGGACCTCCAGATCGCGAGCGAGTGCGCACGGTTTACGCTATCGGTGCCGGACCTTGCGTTCACGCGCAAATTGATGAGGTGAGGAATGTCGCGACGGCTTCCACATCCGCTCGGCCCCATGCCGAAAAATTCGTGGTGGGGGCCGATGACAGGTCGGTCTTTAGGCGATTTTATTCCATTCGATCTCGTATCAGTATCGTTCGAAGCCGACATCTTCGGCATCACCGTGCCCCTGGTAATGGTCGTCAAGCTTCAGGGCATAGCCCTTGCCGCCTGCCGTGACCGCCGCCGCCCCATGGCCGGCCGCTCCGGGAGTCGCCCCGGGCGGCCGCCTGACCGCCGGAGGCCGTTTGGCCACCGGGGCCGCCGGACGCCGCGGCGCCGGGGCCGGGGCCGGCGTTCCCGAAGCATTTGGTGTGGCGTGATGGAATTGCCCCTGCCCCGTCCGCGGACCGGCATGCAGCATCTCGCCCAGTGAGAAGAACGAGATGGTCGCCTGCAATTGCTGGGCCTGACTGGAAAGCTCCTCGGAGGTGGAGGACATTTCCTCGGCGGCGGCGGCGTTTTGCTGGGTCACCTGATCCAGTTGCTGGATCGCGACGTTGATCTGCTCGGCCCCGGTGTTCTGTTCGCGCGAGGCGGAACTGATCTCCGAGACCAGGCCGGCGGTGCGCTGGATGTCGGGGACCAACCGGGTCAGCATCTGGCCGGCCTCCTCCGAGACCGTGACGGTCTGGGACGACAGCATGCTGATTTCGGCCGCGGCGGCCTGGCTGCGCTCGGCGAGTTTGCGCACCTCGCTGGCCACCACGGCAAAGCCCCGGCCGTGTTCGCCGGCGCGCGCCGCCTCGATGGCGGCGTTGAGCGCCAGCAGGTCGGTCTGGCGGGCAATTTCCTGAACGATGGTGATCTTCTCGGCGATGATCCGCATGGCCGCCACCGCCTTGCCCACGGCTTCGCCGCTGCGGGCGGCGTCGGTGGAGGACTGACGCGCGATCTTCTCGGTTTGACCGGCGTTGTCGGCGTTCTGGCGGATGTTGGCGGCCATCTCTTCCATGGAGCTGGACGCCTCTTCGCTTGAGGCCGCCTGTTCCGACACGCCCTGGGACA
>PLTC01000147.1 GCA_003165295.1 Rhodospirillales bacterium
CTCAGTCGCATTGAGAACCGCTGGCCACCGGCCTTGCCCGGCCGCCGTCGAGCCGGTACCCTGCCCCAATTCAAGGATCGTCGGGGTCATGCAGGATATCAACGTCGTTCTGTTCGGGATTGCCGGCCTGCTGGCGCTGGTCAGCCTGCTGCCGCCGCTCGCCAACCAGCTTAACATGCCCTACACGGTTCTGCTGGCGGTGGTCGGGACGGCCCTGGGCATTCTGATTCGCTTTGCCGGGGCGTTCGACCATCTCGGAGTGCTGGGCGAGTTTCTGCGCTCGCTCGGCGATATCAATTTCAGCGCCGAATCGTTCCTGGTGATCTTTCTGCCGGTGTTGCTGTTCGAGACTGCGTTTTTTATCGATGTCCGGCGCCTTCTGGACGACATCGCGCCGATTCTGATGCTGGCGGTGGTGGCGGTGCTGGTCTCCACCTTCGTCGTCGGCTTTGCCGTGTGGAAGCCGTCGGGCGTGCCGCTGGTCGGCTGCCTGTTGCTGGGGGCAATTCTGGCCACCACCGATCCGACCGCGGTGATCGGCATCTTCCGCGACCTGGGCGCGCCGCGGCGGCTGACCCTGCTGATTGCCGGCGAGAGCCTGCTCAACGACGCCGCCGCCATCGTCCTGTTCACGCTGCTGCTGGCCATGCTGACCGAAGACCGCCAACCGGTGCTGGCCGACGCGGTGGTGGAGTTCCTGCGCAGTTTCGGCGGCGGCGTGGCCATCGGTTACGGCATGGGCCGGCTGCTCTGTCATCTGGTGACGCCGCTGCGCAACGTGCCCCTTTCGGAGGTTTCGCTGACCGTCGCCTTCGCCTATTTGACCTATATTCTGGCCGATCACTACTTTGGGGTTTCGGGGGTGGTGGCGGTGGTGGTGAACGCCCTGGTGGTCGGCTCGGTCGGGCGAACCCGGGTGTCGCCGGAGACCTGGGGCGACCTGGAACTGACCTGGCGGCAGTTGGGCTTTTGGGCTAGCTCGATGATTTTCCTGCTGGCGGCCATGCTGGTTCCGCAATACCTGACCCATGTCACCTTCGGCGAGGTGTTGCTGCTCGGGGTGGTGATGGTGGCGGCGCTGGCGGCGCGGGCCGCGGTGCTGTTCGGCCTGCTGCCGATCCTGTCGGGCCTGGGGCTGGCCCAGCGGGTCGCGCCCGCCTACGGCGCGGTGATGCTGTGGGGGGGGCTGCGCGGCGCGGTGTCTTTGACCCTGGCCCTGGCGGTGAGCGAAAACTCTGACATCGATCCGGCGATCGCCCATTTCGTCGCGGTGCTGGCCCCTGGCTATGTGCTGCTGACGCTGTTCCTGCACGGCACCACCCTGCGGCCGTTGATCCGGTTGCTGGGTCTCGACCGGTTGTCCGCGGCCGAACTGGCCATGCGCAACCGGGCGCTGGCGCTGTCGCTGTCCACCGTGGTCGAAAAGGTGCAGGCGGTGGCCCGGGAATACCGGGTTGACCCCGATGTCACGCGCCGGGCGGTCAAACAATATGCCGAGCGGCTGACCGCCATTGAGGGTGAGTTGGCGGCGACCTCGTCGCTGTGCCTCAACGATCGCCTCTACATCGGTCTGGTGATCCTGGTGAACCGCGAGGAGGAACTCTACCTCCACAACTTCAAGACCGGCATCATCTCGCGCAATGTGGTCGAGGCGCTGACCGAGCGGACCGGCTGGCTGCTGGACGGGGCCAAGACCCGGGGCCTCGCCGGCTATGAGCTGGCCGCCCGGGATGCCCTGGGCTTTACCCGTCACATGCTGTGGGCGATGCGGCTTCAGCGCCGGCTCAACCTGCGCGGCCCGCTGGCCCGGCGGCTGTCGCTGCGGTTCGAGGCGCTGCTGATCAACCGCGCGGTGTTGATTTCGCTGCTGGCGCTGACCCGCCGCAAACTGTCGCCGTTGTTGGGAGAGGTTGCCGCCCGCCAACTGGCGACGGTTCTGGAATCCCGCCGGGACATGGTCGAGCAGGCGCTGGCGGCGCTTCGCGCCCGTTACCCCGAACATGCCCCGGTGGTCGAGTACCAGTACCTCAAGCGCGCGGCCTTGCGGATGGAGGAGGCCGAGTACGCCCTGATGTACGCGGAATCCATCATCAGTCAGGAGATTCTCAACGATCTCAAGCAGGATCTGGATCGCCGCTGGCAGATGGTCGAGCGGTCGCCCGAATTGGATCTGGGTTTGCGGCTGTCCGACCTGATCGCCCGGGTTCCGATCTTTGGCGGGTTGCCGGCCGACCGGCTGGCGCTGATCGCGCGCATGCTCAGTGCCCGGCTGGCGTTGCCCGACGAGGTTCTGGTCCAACGGGGCGGCCGGGGCGACTCGATGTATTTCATTGCCTCGGGAACCGTCGAGGTGGTGGTGCCCGGGCGATCGACGCCAATCCATCTGGGGCCGGGCGATTTTTTCGGCGAGATGGCCATTCTGACCGGCCAGCCACGGACCGCCGATGTCCGGTCGTTGGGCTACTGTCACCTGCTGGAACTGACGGAATCCGACTTTCGCCGGTTGATCGAGCAGGACGAGGATATTCGGAACCATATCCTGGCGGTGGCCGCCGAACGTCAGACCGCGGAGCGCCAGAGCGCCGAACGCCAGGGCTCGGGTCGCGGGCACCCGGCGCCCAAGGTCGCGACCGAGTCGGCGGGGCGCTGACCGGCAGTGCCCTAACCGGCAGGTGACAGGCCGTGGGGCGGAGGTTATAGTTTTTCCACCGGGTCAGGTAGGGGCGCCGGGATCTCGATACCTTCCGCCGACGGAACTCCGCCATGGCAATGCAGTTGTCGCTTGATGACCACCGCACTCTTGAAGCGATCGGGATTTTGGCCGATGCGCTGGATGGTGTTTCCGGCGCCGGGGTGATTGATACCGTGCTGGTTTCGAAGGCGTTACGGCAGGTTCTGGCCACGCGCTCGCGTCCGGCCTTCGATTTTGCCTCCCGGGCGTTTTCCACCCTTGACCCCGAGGTCAAGCGGCGGGTCGCCGCGGACGCCGACAACCGCGCACGCGAGCACGCCCGGCGGCAGGCCGAGGAACCGCTTCCCGCCGGTGTCCGCTCGGCGGCGGTGGCCGCCCCCACCGGCCGGCCCGTGCCCCGATCGGCGACGGGGATTCTTGCCGCCCTCAACAACCGGGGCCGCACTCCTGCGCCGCGGCGCAGCGGCGACAACGACGGCGCCGAAGAGGAAACCTGATACCCTGTTGAAGACGGGGGCCAGAGGGGCCACGCCCGATATGATTTTGTGGGCTCTGCCCACACCCGCAAAGGGCCGGTCGGCCCTTTGAACCGGTGACGTCATGAGGTCAAGGAGGCGAGCCTCCTTGCGGGTGCAGGGCAGAGCCCTGCAAAATCTTCGCTCAGCACCTCGGGATCCAGATTCCAGAAGCGCAGGCGGAAATTTCCGGGAGTCCCGGAGATCAGCCCGGCGTGTCCGGTTTTCATGACATAGCTTGACCGCGCCGGGTCGATCGCGCCCAACATCCGCGGCAGAAAGCGCAGGATGCCGTTGCTGCTGACCACCAGCAGGCGGCTGGCGGCGTCGGCACCGGCGATCACCTCGTCGACAAAGCTGCGGAGGGCGCCGAACAGTTCTGCTTCGGTGGTGACCCAACCGGCGTCGACCGGCCAGGCATCGCGGGCGTTCCAGCCGGCCAGCGCGGCGGCGCCTTCGGGGCTGGCGGCAATCTCCTCCGAGGTCCGGCCGGCCCAGGCGCCATAATCGACTTCATTCAGCCGGGGGTCGATTCGGGGCTGCGGGCCCGACTCCAGCGTCGCGGCCACCGTGTCGGCAAAGCTTCGGGTTCGCAGCAGAGCGGCGGTGACGATCCGGTCGGGCGGCAGACCCAGGCGGCTCAGCGCCGCACCAAAGGCGCGGGCCTGGACCCACCCCTTGTCCACCAGGGGCAGATCGGTTTCGCGGCCGACCCAGACGACCTTGTCGCCGGGGCCGAAGGTGTTGCCGTGACGGGCGAACAGGATGTCCATGGGGTCATGGTCCTTGGGGAGGTTGGAGGCGTAACGAACGACCGCACGGCTTGAGTCCAGGGTTTCCAGGGCCGTCGGCCATTGGCGGATCCGATTTTGCAGAGCAGAGCCCTGCACCCGCAAGGAGGCAAGCCTCCTTGACTTCCAAAACTCACGGGTTCAAAGGGCCGACCGGCCCTCGCAGTGCCGTGGCCTTTGGTGGGTCCGGGTCAAAGCCCCCTAACGGCCTGTCGGCCGTTCTTAAGGCTCGCCGGTATAACATACGCCGCTCCGGGACCGTTACGGCCTCAAACACCGGCGGGCAGGGCGTCCGGAAGGCTGGTGCCGGTGCGAAGGCCGGCAAAGCGCGTCTCCATCATCGCGATCAGGGCGCGGGTGGCTTTGGCCAGCGCCGGGTAATGGGCGAGCCCCTTCGCGAGATCGCCCTCGCGCCCCATCACCTCCATCTGGACCGCGAGATGCATAACCCCGGTCGCGCCGAAGCTGCCCGCGGTGCTGGACAGGTCGTGGGCCTCGGCGGTCATGGCGCGCAGGTCCCGGCGGGCCACCGCCTGATCGAGCCGGTCGATCCGCGAGGCAAGGTCGTTGAGAAAACACAGGACGATGGCGCCGACTTCGGTCGGGCGCACCGCCGTCAGCAACTCCGCGAGCTGTTGCTCGTCCATAATCACGGTTTCGGAGCCCACGGTATCGGAGCCCACGGTATCGGGCGCGACCGCATCGGGCACCACCGGGTCCGGCGCCAACGGGTCCGACGCCACCGCAGCGGCCGAAGGGCCGGCGGCGGCGTCCGGGTTCGGGTTCCGTGGTTCCGCTTCCGCGCCGTCCCCGGTTCGGGTGTGGCTCGGGACCCAGCGTGCCATCATTGCGATTAACTCTGCCTTGTTGACGGGCTTGGCGAGATAGTCGTTCATGCCCGCCTCGACGCATTCGGCGCGGGCCTGGGGCATGGCGTGGGCGGTCAGTGCCACGATCGGGACCCGGGACCGCGGCCCGTCCAGGGCGCGGATGCGCTGGGTCGCTTCGAGGCCGTCCATGGTCGGCATTTGCAGGTCCATCAGAATCGCCGCGTAATCCTGAGCCGCGGCGGCGGCCACCGCCTGGACGCCATCCTCGGCGAGGTCCACGCAATAACCCGCGCCCCGCAACAGCGTCATGGCAAAGAGCTGATTGGTGCGGTTGTCTTCGGCCAGCAGCAGGCGCGGGCCGGTGGGCGAAGTCTCGGTCGCAGGCACCGCCGGCCGTGGCGGCGGCGATGGCGCCGGCGAGACCACGATGGTCAAGGCCCGGCACGAGGCCGCCGGCTCCGGGGCCAGCCGGGTATCGAACAGGCGGGCGATGCCGGCAATCAGACCGCTCCGCCGGATCGGCTTGACCAGAAAGATCGACCGGCACGGCTGGTCGCAGCTTTCGCACGGGCCGGAACCGTGGCCGCCGGAACCGCCGGTCAGACGCAGCACCGGCAATTCGGGCCGGATCGCGGCCAGTGCCGCCACGATTCCGTCGGTGGCGGTCCGGTCGGTGGTGGCCTGCGGGCCGTCGCCGCCGGCATCGACCACGGCGGCATCGAAGGCCGGCGCCTCGCCGGCGGCTCCGGCCTGGCGCAGCGCCGCGATCGCGGCGGAAGGGTCCGCGGCGGTCACCGACAGCCCCAGCGCCTTCAGGTGGCAGGCCAGCACCCGCCGCCGCAGGGGCTGGGGATCGACCACCAGCATCCGCCGGCCGGCCAGCAGCGCCGGGGGCCGGCTGTCCGGGGCCGGCGCCGGCTCCGACGGCGCCGGCTGGAGCGGCAGGGTGACGCAAAAGCGGCTGCCCACGCCGACGACGCTGTCCACGGTGATCGTGCCGTTCATCAGCGCCGCCAGTTGCCGGGAGATGGCGAGACCGAGCCCGGTGCCGCCATAGCGGCGGGTGATCGAGCCGTCCACCTGCTCGAACTTGCCGAACAGCCGGTCGAGGGCGGCCGGGGGAATGCCGATGCCGGTGTCG
>PLTC01000097.1:0-11098 GCA_003165295.1 Rhodospirillales bacterium
TCATGGACAAAGGACTGGATTTCTGGGCGGCCATGGAATTGAGCCGCAAAATGGTGAACAAACATTGGGTGGAGGTCCTGGTTTTTCTCCTCCTGGCGTGGGTGTTGTGGCATGTGGGATATTTGGCCTGTTGTGTGGGCGTTTTCCTGACCGCTCCGCTGGCCATTGCCGCAGAACTGTACGCCTATGAGGATATCTTCTGCCCGGTGCTGCCCGCCGCTCCGGCCGCTGGCGGACCGTTGCCGCCGCCGCCTGCCGCCGGGAATGGACCAACCAATCCGCCCGGTCCGGCCAGCGCGGACCGGCCGCCAGGGGTCTCCGGTGCATCGGGCGCTCCTGGTCCGATTGGCCCCACCGGCACGGTCGTGTTGCCGGCGGGGTCGGTCAATCCACCGCCCGGCGGTGCCGCTGCGGGCGTTCCTCCGCCGGGTCCGATTGGCCCCGGCCAGCCTCCGACCGCCGGCGGGGGAAACAACCGGGGATTGATATATGTGCTGATCGCGGTGGGCGGGGCTTTGCTCCTGCTGCTGCTGGGGGTGCTGTTCTTTTTCTTCGGACTGCCGTTGCTGGCGGTCCTGGCATCGTTTCTCTTTGCCGGCAGCATGATGCATCGCATGGCGGGCCCGGGCATGTTAGGTTTTCCGCCATTCACGGGGAGTTCACGGGGCTTATTTCTGGGCGGTTGGGAAATCGTGTTGATCATTGGGGCCATGGCTTTGGTGGTCGGGTTGATGGCGGTGATTCTGTTCATCCTCATCCGCAAATCCAAACCGGCAACGGCGACACCGGGACGGCTTCCGGCGTCAGCCCCGGGCACGGCGGCCGGGCGTGCCGGGGCGGCGGCCAAACCGGGCTTCGGCGGCACAAACCGGTTTTTACATTACGCGCTCCTGCTGGTCGGCGGCGGCTGTTTGATCCTCATCGGAATCTGCCTGCTGACGTCGGTTTGGTCACTGTTCATTGTCCCCGGCGCGGTGCCCAGGGCGGGGGTTCAGGTGCTGACCATCGCTGGTTTAATCTTGGTCACCGGGGTGGCCATCACGGCGGTTATTTTGGGAGGCCGCGGAGTGTTCCGCAGCCGGACGGCACCCACCAGCGGCGTCCTGAAATCATTGTTCAAAATCCTCCTGCTGTTGCTCACTGGTTTGTTGACCTTGTTGCTGGGGGTGGTGCTGGTGATCAGCTATTTTAAACATTACCGATCCCAGCCTTGGAACGTGAGCTACGTTTCCCCGGCAGCCACCGCTGTACTGAACGTGTCGCCCCCGGTAACGGTCGGTGGCCCGGGCTACGCTTACCCGGCATTTTCCTTGGGAACAAACACACCTTCAAGGCCCTCCATGCCAGCCGTGCCGACCATACCGCCGATGCCAACAATGCCATCAATGCCGACAATGCCACCTACGATGCCGGTGCCAACCCCACCACAACCGGGCCCGTCCGCTCCCGTAACCTTGAACGACAATGACGCGTTTGTGGCCCGGGTCCGGCAGGAACTCGGCAGGGGCTCCGTGCGGTTTGACAAACTGATTGTGCAAGGTTCCGCCACAGGCTCCGGCAACATTGATTACCTGGCAGTGCAACTGACCGGTTTGCAGAAACTGGGGCTGGTGGATGGCACCAACGCCTGGACCAACATCGTAGGCTCACTTGGGGGTACCGCACGGCGCATGGGCACCTGGGATTTCAAAGGGCAAGATCAACTGGCGGGGGTGCAATTCATCGTTGCCAAACTGAATCTGAACCAGATGCTGTCCACCACCAGTCAGTTGAAGGATCTGGCGGCCCGCTTGGAGGCGGTGGTCAGCATCAGTGATAGTTCCGTCCGGGACCAGGCGGCGGCGGCGCTGGCCCGGGACGCCGCTGACGCCGCGGCGTTGGTGGCGCGCTCGGGCCTCGCCGGCCGGCGTGCCCGGCTGGCGGCCTGGCTGTACGGTGCGGTGGTGGCACCGTTTCGCGACTTCATGGGCCGGCCGGCGTGGCAGGGCGTGCTGCTGTTCATCCTGCTGTTCAAGCTGGGAGAGGTCTTTGCCGGAGTGATGGCCATTCCGTTCTACCTCGAACTGGGCTTCACCAAGGTTGAAATCGCGAGCGTCACCAAGGTCTTCGGGCTGGTCGCGACCATCGTCGGGGGCCTGATCGGCGGGGTGCTGGTGGGGCGGTTGGGCATCGTCCGGGGGCTGCTGGCCACCGGCGTCCTCCAGATGGTCTCGAATCTCAGTTTTACCGCGCTGGCGGTCCTCGGCCACCATACCGGCGCGCTGATGGTGACGGTGGCCGTCGAGAATGTCTGCGGCGGCATGGCCACCGCCGCCTTCGTCGCCTACCTTTCGAGCCTGTGCTCAGTGGCCTACACCGCGACCCAGTACGCGCTGCTGACCTCGCTGGCGGCCTTTGGCCGGGACGTGCTGGCGGCCTCCAGCGGCTGGTGCGCCGACCGCATGGGCTGGTTCGCCTATTACCTGTTTTCCACCGGGTTGTGCCTGCCCGGCCTCGCGCTGCTGGCGTGGCTCACCTACTGTCCATCCCGGGTCGGGGTCGCGGTGGTCGAGGGGTAGCGCAGGTCATAGGCGCCAGGATATCGCGATCGTCTTGACTTTGCAGGGCTCTGCCCTGCACCCGCAAGGANNGCCGACCGGCCCTTTGCGGGTGTGGGCAGAGCCCACAAAAAAACGTTCTTATCCCGACGATCCGTCGTAGCCGGCACCAATGGCCGCGGCGCGTCCCCGTTTTACTGCCCGGTCAGCCGGCGCCGCTGGCGATCCCACAGCAGGGCGCGGCGATGCATGGCGAGAGTCCTGGCCTGGATCGGTGTGAGGTGCATCGGCCGGCCGTTGACCATCAGAGTGCTGCCTTGGAACGACTCGCCATGGCCCGGCGGCAGCGCCGGGCTCCAGCCGAAGGAACCCCATTGGCGGACCGGTCCGACATCCACATGGATGAAGTGGTGGGCCGGGTAATAGCCGACGCCGCCGCCCCGAACCGCCAGCGCCGCCCGGTGAAGTTCGGTCAGCGGGAGGCCGGGAATCCAGAAGTCGATGGCCTGACCGCGCATATGGAAGCTGTTGACCGCCACGCCTTCATCGCTGAGCCGCAGCAGGGAGTTGGTGTGGGGCGAGCGGTAGCCGGACAGCACCTGAAGGGTCGTACCGCCACTGCCGCCGCCACCCACCGAACGGACGATGGCGAACAGGACCTCGAGCAGTCTCGAGTCGATCTCATGAACGCTGCCGTCATGGTGATCGTGGAGGAGCTGGCTCACCGCCGGCATCGCCGCCGGAATCACCCTGCCGTCGATACCATAAGGGATGGCCAGGCGCTCTGCGGTATGGACATTGAACAGTGACAGGGTGCGGGGCGCCAGCAGATCGGCGAGGTTCTCGGCGGCCCGGCCGGGCTTTGCCGCCAGCGTCAGAGCCGCAGTCGCCGCGGCCGAGATAAGGCTGCGCAGCATTCGCCGTCTGTCAGGCCGGGTTGGCGTGTCCGGGGTGTCGTGTTTTGCCATGTCTCGCTCCCAACCCTGGCCTTACCCGCCACCGACTCCGGGGGCGCGCCGACCCGGCCAGTCAGCCGACGATGCCCTCCGGGGGGCTGGTCGACGGCACCGCTGCCGGCAGGCCAGGGAGGGACAAACCATCCCCTTGGCGCCGCTTCGGGTCGGAAGCGCGCGACTCGCAGACTCCACACCCCGGCCGGAAACCCCTGGGCGGGGACCGGCCGGTGGCGGTCGGGACGGGCCCCCTAACGGACCTCGACACGCACCGCTTCGGGCCCCTTCTGCCCCTGGCGGACGGTCAACCGGACCGGTTCGCCGTCGGCCAGACCTTGCAGACCCGAGCGTTCCAGGGCGCTGCGATGGACGAACACGTCCTTGCCGCCGCCAGCCGGTGCCACAAAGCCGAAGCCCTTGTCGGCATTGAACCATTTGACCGTGCCGTCGACGGTGGCGCCGTCGGCGTCATCGTCGTTGCCGTCCCAGCCGCCGCGGGCACCACCCCGGGGGGCGCTGCCAAAGTCGCTTCTCGGGGCGGCCGGACGCTGCGGTCGGCTGCCTCCTGACTTGGCGGTGGTGGTATCGACCGAAGAGATGGTCGCAACCTGAGGACCCTTGGGGCCGTGGGACAGATCGCAAATCAGGGTCGCGCCCTCCGGCAACGCATCGTAGCCGGCGGACTGCACAGCCGAGATGTGCAGGAAGGCGTCGGGCGATCCATCCTCCGGTGTCACAAAGCCAAAGCCTTTGGTGGGATTGAACCATTTCACGGTGGCCCGAGCCCCACTATGGGTGATCGCGGGTGCATTGAAGGAACGGGGGGGGCGATCGTACATGCCGTCGTCTCGTCATAGGGAAAAAGAACGTGTCGACCCAGGATGACGATATGGCGCCAAGATGCAAGGCCGGAGTGATCCGGTCCGGCGAATCCTGTGATCGGTGGTCCCAGGGACAGGGTCAGCCCGACGGCACCGCGGTTTCGAGCCGGCGCGTCACCTCCAGCACCCCGGGTTCGTCGGGATTGTCGCGGCGGCTGAAGGCCATTTTCCGGGCCAGCCGGAGCATGCCGGTGTTCTCCCTCAGCACCTCGGCATAGACCTCGCCGATGTGGCGGACCTGGGCATAGGCGATGATCTTTTGCATCAACAGGGTGCCAAGGCCGCGGCGGCATTGGGCGCTGCGGACCATCGGGGCGAATTCGGCGCGGCGAAGATCGGGGTCGGCGATCAGATGCACCACCCCCAGGATGTCGCCGCCCAGGGCGTCCGGGGTGACCAGGATAAAGGCCATTTCCCGGTCGTAGTCGATCTGGGTCATGCGGGCGGCGGTCTGGTGCGACAGCCGCCGGGTCGGCGCGAAAAAGCGCAGGCGCAGGTCCTCGGCGCTCATGGTGGCGATCATGGCGTGGAGTCGGGGTTCGTCTTCGGGCCGGATCGGTCGGATCAGGACCGGCGTGCCATCGGCCAGCGTCGCCGGTTGAATCAGGTGCTTGGGGTAAGGCTGGATGGCCAGACGGGAGCTGCCGGGCGACGGCGCCGGCGCCACCCGGATGCGGGCGCCGAGCGCCCGCACGCCGTCTTCGGTGGCGAACAGCGGGTCGACCTCCAACTCGGCGATTTCGGGAATGTCGATGACCAGTTGGGAAATCTTGATCAGGGCCTGGGCCACCGCGTCCAGCTTGACCGGCTTGCGTCCGCGGTAGCCATGCATCAGTCGCGACACCCGGGTCTGTGCCATCAGGTCGAACGCCAGAGTCATATTGAGCGGCGGCAGCCCCAATGCCTCGTCCCCCAGCACCGCGCCGCCGCTGCCGCCATGGCCGAATCGCAGCACCGGACCGAACAGCCGGTCCTCGGTCATGCCGATGACCAGTTCCTGGGCCTCTCCCAGGTCGGCCATCGCCTGGACCGTGAAGGCGTCGACCGGAATCGGCGGTTCGGCCTCCCGGGCCAGACGGAGCAACTGTTCGGCGGCGGTGCGGACCTGATCCGGGTCCTTGAGGTTGAGGATCACGTCGGTAAAATCGACGCGGTGGCTGAGGTCAACGGTCCGCAGCTTCAACGCCACCGGCCGGCCGATGGCGCGGGCGGCCTCGGCGGCCTCGGCCGGGGTGGCGACCCGGCAGGTTTCCTGGGTGGTGATGCCGTAGGCCGCGATCACCCGTAGGGCTTCGGGCTCGGTCAGCCATTGGCGGTTGGTGGCCAGCGCCGCCTCGATGACCGGCCGCACCGCGGCCTCGTTGACCTCGAACTGTTCGGGCAGAGACGGCGGCGTCTCCATCAACAGTTCTTGATTGTGGTGGTACTCAACCAATTGGAGAAAGCCACGGACGGCGCCATCGGGCGTATCGTAGGTCGGGATGCGGGCCAGGGCGAAACGGCGGCGCGCCTCGGCGGCGGCACCCTCGCCCAGCCAACTGGTCAGCACCGGGCGGGTCCGGCCGGAGCAGGGCCGGCGGCTGGCCTCGATCACCGCCTGGGCACAGGCCACACCGTCGCCGGTGGAGGACGGATAGTTGAGCACCAGCACCGCGTCGTTGGTCGGGTCCGAGCGCAGCAGGTCGAGGGCATCGCCATAGCGTTTGGCCGGGGCGTCGCTGCCGATATTGACCGGATTACCGTGGGACCAGCCCGGCGGCAGTCCCTGGTCCAGTCGCTCGACGGTGTTGGGGGCCAGCGCGGCAAGCCGGCCGCCGCTTTCGATCAGGGTGTCGGTGGCCAGCATCGCGATGCCGGCGCCGTTGGTCAGGATGGCCAGCCGGCCGGGTCCCTGGGGCAGTCCGGTGATGGCAAGGCCCATGCCCAAGGTCTGTGCGGCATCGAACAGTTCGGAGAGGTACCGGACCCGGAGCACCCCGGCCCGGCGGAACGCCGCATCGTAAACCTCGTCCGAGCCTGGCTGGGCGCCGACTCGGGCACTGGCGCGGCATGTCGCCTCAAGGTTGCGTCCGGCCTTGATCACGATCACCGGCTTGTGGCGCGCCGCGGCCCGGGCCGCCGACATGAAGGTGCGGGCGTTGCCCACCGCTTCGATATGCAGCAGGATCGCCCGGACGCCGCCGTCCATGGCCAGCGCGTCCATCACGTCGCCGACATCGACATCGGCGGCATCCCCGACCGTCACCACCTGGGAAAAGCCGACACCGCGCTCTCCCGCCCACTCCACCACCGCGCTGGTCACGGTGCCGCATTGACCGATCAGCGCGATGTCGCCCTTGGCCGGGCGGGCATGGACGATGGAGGCGTTCAGGCCCCGGGCCGGGGCCATCACGCCCGGGCTGTTGGGGCCGATCAGGCGCAGGCCATAGGGCCGGGCGGCCTCGATCAGGCGCCGGCGCAGGCCGGGGGCGTCGGAACCGGCGGGCTCCAGCCCGCCTTCGCCGATCAACAGCGCCGCCCGGGCGCCGCGTCGTCCCAACTGGTCGATGACTTCGGGAGTCTGGTCGGGCGGATTGCAGATCACCGCCAGATCGGGAACCACCGGCAACGCCGCGATCGACCGGTAGGCGAGCACGCCTTCCACCGCCACCTGATCCGAAACCGGCATGATCGGCCCGCGGAAGCCGCCATGGAACAGGTTGCGGGCCATGACCGCCGCCGGGCCCCGGGACTGGCCGCCGGCCCCGAGCAAAGCGATGGTGCCCGGTTGAAAGAGGGCGTCAAGGTTGTGGATGGTCATGGGACAATCAGCCTGATCCGGGGGGCGGGACCACCCTGGCCACGCCAGAGCATGGGTCTCTCGGGGGATGAAACCGCCGGGTGGACGGCGCCGGCGCCGGCCTCGCCGGTCCGACCAGCCGCGAAGGGGGCGGTGGCGGTCACGAGCCGGCCGACGACTCCAGCGCCCGGGCCGAGGCCACCCGGGAGGGCAGGGGGCGGACGCCATCGGCGGGCGGCTCCCGCCGTTCGGCCGGCAGCCAGCGGTCCAGATGTTCGGCGATGAATTCCCCGACCTCCCGCTGGTCGGCGTGCAGACGCCGGCCGATGACCGGCGCCAGCCGGCTGAGCTTGGCATCGATCTGGATAAGCTGGTGAACGGCCACCGACAGCATATGAACGCCGGTTTCGATGGAGGCCAGTGTGGCGGCCCGGGATTCGGCGGCGGCCCGAATCTCGTTGCTTTTGGACGCTGTCATGCCCGCTTGCCCTCCCGGAGTCCCCGCGCCGACGGCGCGGGGATGGCTTGGCGTTGCCGCATTCTACCCGATGCCCGGCAAAACACCATGGCGAACACTATGGCGACGATGCCCCGGTGACGATGGCACCGGCCACCCGATCGGCCGTACTGTTCCCGGCACCGCCGCCCCGCCGTTGTCCGCCCCGCCGCTATTGCCCGCCCCAGTGGATGGCCGGCGCCGTATGCCCGGCCTTCAGGTCGGGCGGGACGACGCCCTCGTGGACCGCCTGATCGATCTGGCAGACGCCATAGATCGACAGCCCGACGGTGATGGCCAGCGCCAGCGCCAGCCACAACGGCTTCCAGTTTCGAGGTTCCTTGAGGGCCGGGCGGTGTTGGACCTGCCATTCCTCCCGCCACTCCCGGGCACTGCGGGCGGTCGGGCCGGAATGAGCCGGCCCCCAGTCGCCGGCAGACCGGAGATCGGCCCCGGCCAGCCGGGCGTGACTGGCGGCTGCGGCGCCTTCGGCCTGAAAGGCGTCAAGGAAGTCGTGAAGGGGAATCGCGGGGCGGCCGTCGCCGTTCCTCTCATTCTGATCGGACAACATGTCGAGCCTCCACCCGTAACGCAAAATTATCCTTCCTGAGAGTTGGTCCTTCCGCCGTTCTTCGCAAAGGGGTCTTTCCCCGGGGTCAGGGCAGTCCGGGGCGCCCGGCATCGGCGGCGATGCCGGCCGGTGCCGGCCCGAACAGACGGGTCGGGCCGATCAGGCCCTGGCTGCCGATCTGGACCGTAAAGAACCCGGCCTGGTCGTCGTTGTTCCAGCGGTGAACCACGCGGTGCCATTGGCGAATGGCGGTGGCCGGGTCGGGCGGCGGGCCGCCGCCGGTGTCCAATGCCGCCAGCACCGGAACGAAGGCGAGACCTTCGAAGCCCGGCGAAGGGTAGAGGAAGCCGGTGAGGAACCACTGGCCGGCGTGACAGCCGTTGATCAGCCAATAGACCTGATCCGAGGCCAGCCTCAGACCCACCGGCGGCGGTTTAAACACGCCCGCGGAGCGGAGGCCGCCGACCAGCGTCGCCAACTGCGCCGGGCCGAGGCGGACCTCCGTCCGCTGCCCCCGCCACGGTCCCAGCAGGTCGCCGTCGACCCGCGCGAGGTTGGCCGCCGGCAGGACCCGGACCACCATCAAGGCGCCGCCGTCAGGGGCCACCGTCACGTCATAGCTGCGGACCTCTTCGGTATAATCGGTGTTGTAGACAAGCCGGTAGCGGTCCGGCGCACCCGCAGCACAGGCTTCCCGGAGCGGATCGCCGTTAAGATAGCTGAACCAGCTCAGTTTGCGCGCAAGGAAGCCGTCATCGGGTCCGGTCGCGCTGCACGCGGCAACCAGCGCCGTCGCGGCAAGAGCCCATCCCCGTCGCCATCCCGTCGTCACCGCGCGCCTCCATCGACCGCTGCCCTCGTGTCAGCATATTGGGAGGTGGGGAGCAAGGGTAAAGAGCTCGGTACGGGACCCATGACCCGCGGTTGGTTCGGCGGTGCGGGATGGGGCGGGCAAATGGCGTGGTTGATCCGGGCCACCACATATTCCCGGGCGCGGGTTTGAACGGGCAGAGCATGCCAGGGGTAGCCGAGGGCCGGGGACCGCAAAGAAGGATCGGTGAGACGTTGACTTCGTTAACCCGTCGCGATAACCGATGCCAGCGTGTCAGTAACGCAAAAGCAATTCGCACTATAATGAAGATAATACGCCCGAATACCACGACATTCCACCCCCGAGCCCAATAATTTCGAGAACAACGTGTAGTTGTGCTACTCGTTATTCATCGTCCATGCCGTGCATCTTTCGGAACCGGTCGGAGCCGGCGTTAACGCCCGGTGGCTGACGTCTCCGCCAGCGCCGCAATCGGCGCGGCGGAGACGGCGGCCGGGAGTTGGAAGGGGTTGCCCTGGACCAGGATGATGGCCGCGGTGGGGGCGGCGGCGATGGCGAACAGGAGGATGGCGAGGGCTTCGGCCCGGGCCTGATCCACATGGACCATGACGATGGCGATCATCATCACGAATCCCAGAAAGGCCATACCCAGCCATTTCAAGGGGTTGACGTGGGTCTGGCTGAGGGCCAGGCGCTCGCCGCGGGTGTTGCGGACGGCGATCGCCTGGCGCAGGATCAGCGCGTGGACGCCGGGGCTGAGCACCTGTCCGACCTCGTCCGAGGCCAGCAGTGCCAGCAGGGTATCCAACTGGTCGGAGGCCGCCTGGCTGCTGCCCCGGTGGGCCAGCAGCGGCCATTCGGCGGTGGCGGTCAGCCCGGCGTAGCCTCGGACCGCGGTTTCGACCTTGATCCGGGTGGGTTCGGGCAGCGGCCGGCTTAGGGCCATGATGCTGTGCAATGCCCCGGCCTCCTGGACGACGGCGTCGAGGGCGCGGTCGTGGGCGTGCCAGGTG
Organism: Rhodospirillales bacterium; assembly: GCA_003165295.1. GTDB lineage: Bacteria > Pseudomonadota > Alphaproteobacteria > Azospirillales > Azospirillaceae > BOG-933. The sequence continues at coordinate 10,063 of PLTC01000097.1, forward strand.
TCGTTGGCCAGGAACACCAGATTGAGCGCGAACAGCACTCCGATGACGCTGAGATAGTTGGGCGCGATCCCGCGAAACGAGCGGATCAGCGGTGCCATGCGCGAACACTGGGACAGCCACAAGAGGAAGGCCGCGCCAACAAAGCTACCGATCATCGCCAGTGCGGCAAAGACGTAGAAATCGTCTGGGCCGAAGTCGGGAGACATGGCCGGAAATCCCTTGCCGCGGGTGAACCGCCGGTCGGGGGGCAACGGCGCCCCCCGACCGGCCGTCGGCCCGGCTTAGCTCAGCTTCAGCTCATGGAAGAAGTCGTTGCCCTTATCGTCAACCACGATGAAGGCCGGGAAGTCAACCACCTCGATCCGCCAGATGGCTTCCATGCCCAACTCGGGATATTCGATGCATTCGACCTTCTTGATGCAATCCTGGGCCAGCCGCGCCGCCGGGCCGCCGATGGACCCCAGATAGAAGCCGCCATGGGCCTGACAGGCTTTGCGGACATCGGCACTGCGGTTGCCCTTGGCCAGCATGACCAGCGAGCCGCCCGCCGCCTGGAACTGGTCCACGAAGCTGTCCATGCGTCCGGCGGTGGTCGGACCGAACGAGCCCGAGGCGTAGCCCGCAGGGGTCTTGGCCGGGCCGGCGTAATAGATCGGATGGTTCTTGAAGTAATCGGGCAGGTCCTGGCCCGCGTCCAGCCGTTCCCGCAGCTTGGCATGGGCGAGGTCGCGGGCGACGATCACCGGGCCGGTCAGGGACAGCCGGGTGCGGATCGGATGCCGGCTCAACTCGGCCCGAATCTCGGCCATCGGCCGGGTCAGGTCGATCTGGACCACCTCGCCGGCCAGCTTCGCCGGGTTGATCTCGGGCAGGAAGCGGGCGGGATCGGTCTCCAACTGTTCCAGAAAGACGCCGTCGCGGCTGATCTTGCCCACCGCCTGGCGGTCGGCCGAACAGGACACGCCGATGCCGATGGGCAGGCTGGCGCCGTGGCGGGGCAGGCGGATCACCCGCACGTCGTGGCAGAAATACTTGC
>PLTC01000097.1:11125-20889 GCA_003165295.1 Rhodospirillales bacterium
CGCTGGTGCCGCCGATGACGATGGCCAGATGGTAGGGCGGACAGGCGGCGGTGCCAAGATACCGGACCTTGGCCTCGAGGAAGGCCAGCAGCCGGTCGCGGGTCAGCAGAGACGGCGTTTCCTGATACAGGAAGGTCTTGTTGGCCGAGCCGCCGCCCTTGGCCATGAACAGGAACTTGTAGGCGTCTTCACCCTCGGCATACAGCTCGATCTGCGCGGGCAGATTGTTACGGGTGTTTTGCTCTTCGAACATCGAGAGCGGCGCCAACTGGCTGTAGCGCAGGTTGCGCTTGAGGTAGGCGTCGGCCACGCCCTGGGCCAGCGCGTCTTCGTCGCCGCCCGCGGTCCATACCCGCCGGCCCTTCTTGCCCATGATGATGGCGGTGCCGGTGTCCTGGCACATGGGCAGGATTCCGCCCGCCGAGATGTTGGCGTTCTTCATCAGGTCATAGGCCACGAAGCGGTCGTTGGGCGACGCCTCGGGATCGTCGAGGATGGTGCGCAACTGTTGCAGATGGCCCGGCCGCATCAGGTGGTTGATGTCGCCAAAGGCCTGTTCGGCCAGCAGGCGAAGCGCCTGGGTGTCGACCCGAAGAATGTCCTGGCCGTCGAAACGCTCGACGGTGACGTACTGGTCGGTGAGTTTCCGATAGGGGGTGGTGTCCTCCCCCAGAGGAAAAAGAGAACTGGCGGCTTGGGCCATCGTCCTGTCCACTGCTGCGTTGGCGGGAAAAGCGAAGCCCCTATATCGCACAGAGTCGGGGTGGGTCGCTATGACCTGGAATGAGCGGGGAGCCGTCGGTTGCCCGCGGTCGGGCGAATTACCTCACCGGTATCGCGAAGCTTTGCTAAGCTTCGCCCCGGTCCGCGTGCCGGTGGCCAGTGTTTATCGGGCGGGCCAAATCACAGGAGGGAAGGCAGAATGACGATATCCAAGCGGGCTCTCGTTCTTGCAGGTATAGCCGGTGCTTTCGCACTGGTCACCGCCGGGACCGCCAGGGCGGACGGCAACATCTATACCGGTGGCAAGACCGGAAGCTACTTCACCGTGTTCGGCCCCTTGCTTAAGGACGTTCTCGGCAAGCAGTTCTTTCGGTATGAGTTGGTAGAGAGCGCGGGCAGCGCCGAGAATATCAATCAGGTGGCGACTTCGCCGACCTCTCTTGCGCTGGTGCAAACCGACATCCTGTCGGCGGAACTGGCGGCGAAGCCCGATCTGGCATCCAAAGTCGTCGTCGTCCGCAATGACGTGGCCAACGAATGCGCCTTTGCCGTGGCCGCGGCCGGCAATACCGCATTGACCAACTGGGGCGATGTCGAGAGTTTCGGCCGGCGGCTCAAGCTGGTCACGGGGCCGGTGGGCAGCGGGTCTGCCGCAACCCTGGCATTCCTGAAATCGCTGAGCGACACGCTGAAGGATGCTCCGGTCACCAATGCCGCGAGCGTCGACGCCGCCATCGACGAGGTGGCCAAGGGGAAGGCCGACGTGGCCTTCTTCGTTCAGTTCCCGGACACCAGCAACCCACGTTTCAAGCAGGTCAATGACGCCAAGCTGACTTATATTCCGGTCATCAACCGGGCGATCCTGCGCCAGACCGCCAAGGACGCGCCGGCCTATGTCGCGACCGAGGTCAAGGTGACGGCTCCTGGTTTTGCCTCGTTGCGCGGCGGCTCCAAGATCACCACCGTTTGCACCCCGATCGCCTACCTTGCCGGCAATCCCGAGGTGCTTCCGGCGGGAAACCAGCAGGCCGACATGAAGGAACTGATCCAGAAACTCCGCGCGGTTGACGTGGCGGCGCTCCGGCCCAAGGAGAACTGGTTCAAACAGGCGGTCGAAAACACCGTTCACGCCACCGGCGCCGGCCTGGAGTCGATGCTGAAGTCTGCCGAAGACGCTGCCAAGGCCATTCACAAATAGTGTTTTGACCGGCTGTTAAGGTGCTGTATCGGGGCTTTGCTCCGGTTCCCCCGACCAGGGCTTTGCCCTGGACCCACCAAGGGCCGAAGGCCCTTGGAACCCTGGACACTTAGGCCACGCGGGTCCAGGGCCGTCATGGCCCTGGGGGGGGGCAAGGGGGGCACAAAGCCCCCCTTGTGTCATGTTTTCCCTTGCCGGCAAAACCGTTACTGCGTCTGGCAGGCCAGCGGGTTCGGGCATTGGGCCTTGGAGAACAGGAAACTGTAATCCGAGGCGCATCGGGATGGCGTATTCGAGCCGCCGCCGGTCTGGACCGTGCAGCGGACCGGGTTTTCCTGGGCGGCGATCGGTGCGGCGACATGGCAGGACAGGCACCCGAGGAAGCCCTTGCCGTTGTTCTGGTTCGGACTGTTCTGGAAGTAGGTTTCGATCAGCGGATTGAGCAGGCCGCCCTGGGCCAGCGGCGGCTGGGCGTTGCCGTCGGTCAGACTGACCATTGATCCGGCCGGGATCACGGTGTTGTTATTGGGCCACATGGAGTCCACCAACCGGTAGTATTGGAACACCGAGTCGGGGTTCGCCTGGCGAATCAGATTTTGAACATGGTCGTTGAGCGCCACGGTCGAGGCCGGCGTCGGAACGATCTTGACCACCTGGACCGGCGCCGCCACCGGATCGCACAGCAGGCCACCGCCTTGCGGGGTGCAGGTAGGTTGATGGTTGATGTCGCAATGGTAGTGGTCGGTGGTGGGATCGCAATTCTGATTGTAATAGGTGTAATCAACCGTGCTGTCCACCGCGCCGTAGTCCGGTTGGTTGTCGACATGCTCGAAGCTCGCCCAGACGAATTGCTGACCCAGCGGCGTCTTCTGGATGATGTGGAGGGCGACCAGGCCCATATGGGCCATGCGACAGACCGAGGTGACGGAGTCCGTGGGTGTGTCGAGGATCGGCAACTGGACCATGCGATAGCGTGGCCAGCGGCTCTGGTCGGTGATTTCCAGCCAGGCCGCCTTGATCTCGATGGCGCCGTTGGGCAGCAGCACCCCTTGGGTGGTTGAAACCGCAGCGGTTCCCTGGTTCCTGGCGTCGTAGAATTTGTTGGTCACGAGATAGGTGTATTCGGGCTGGTTCAGCCGGACGTCATAGTAGGTCGGCTTGTGGTTCTGCGCGGTGACCCAGGAATAGTTGGTGCCGGCCTGGACGATGGACGACAGGGCGCTGATCGGTACGCCGACCAGCTCGCTGTTGGCGAACAGAGTCCCCGGGTTCCGGCCGGTGGCCAGCTCGGGGCACGCCGGGGGGCTGGTCACGCCGAACGGATCGGGGGCCAGGGCGGCGGGCTTGAAAACCGCACCATCGGGCGAAAAGGTCTCCCAGACCAGCGGCGTGGTCGAGGCCGGGGTGCCGTATTGGGCCGCGGTTGCGGTGGGATCCGGCTGGCCCGGGGTCTGGTAGCTGGAATTCCAGGTCAGGGCGATGAATTCCTGCCAGGCAAAACAGTTGAAGTTGTCCTGGTTGGGGAATTTGGTATCGCCGGGCAGGGCCGAGGTCAGCGTCGGCGGGGAAAGACAGGCGAAGGTGTTGTCGGCGGCGATGGCCGGCGGGGTCGCCAACAGGGCGGCAAGGCCGGCAACGACGGCCAGGAGCAAGAGTCGGGACATGATCGGACTCCAGGACTCGGGTCAGACGATGGTGAGGAAGGCCGGGGCGACCGGCGGGTTCGGCTGGTCGTTGTCGGAAAACCGGATGCCGAAAACCCCCGGCGTCGCCGACGGGTCGACGGCCACCGACAGTCTCAGGACGTTGACCTGACTGGGGATGGTGTTTCCCGGCACGCAGTACTTCGCCGTCCCGCCGTCCGACACGGTCACGCCGACTCCGGAGGCCGGCTGGCCGTTGTCGTCAACAAAGGCCAGGGTGGTGGTGCCCGACGCGCCGCTGGGGAACCAGGTCAGGACCAGGGGCGTGGTGGCACCGCGGCTGACCCGCGGCGGAATGATCACGGTGTTGCTGGCAAGAGTCATGGTCTGGCCGACCACCGTCGGATAGCTGGTGTTGATCGCGGCGTCCCAGACCGACCGGTAAAGAAGCTGGAGCGGCCAGGCATAGGTGTCCTGGTTTCCGACGCACGGAAGCGGGGTTCCGGGCGCCGTTCCGAGGTACGCTGCCGGAAAAATCTGGACGTTGATCCATTCGGAAATCTGGGCGCCGCCGCGGAGCGGGTGCCAGGAGCCATCTTGATCCAGAATCTGGATGTCACTGAGACAGAACCCCTGATCTGCGGGAATCTCTATGACATAGTGCAGATAAAAATTGCCGCTGAACGGCTGGCCATTGGGGTCGTTCAGGGTTTCGGCCCCCCGCAACACCCGGAAATAGTCCTGCAATCGGGCATTGGCCGGCGCGGTGGCCGGGAACTTCACCCAGGCATCGGACGGCCAGACCGGGTTCTGGAGATAGAGGCCGGGCGGGTTGGCCAGCGTGACGTTGAGACCGGCCGCCACCGCAAGGTTGACGCTCTGTCCGATGTGCGGGTCGCTGTTGCGGTGAACCTGTCCGTACTGGGCGCAACAGATCAGGGTCTGGGGCACGCTGTTGCCACAATTGCGCTGGAGCGTCGCCTGTCCGGCCAGACCGATCTCGGTCTGAACGGTGTTGGGGGTCGAGGTCAGATGCATGACGCCGCCGGTGGTGGGGCTGCCGGCCGGACCGTTGTTGAAGGCGTTGAGCGGATTGTAGGCCGGGCCACCGGTGAACGGATCGATCACGGGGACGGTCGGGTTTGACGGGTCTTTGAGCGTCAGGTCGTCGAGCGTGACCACCTTGTTGACGTTGCGGCTGGCCGCGGGATAGCCGGCCGGGTAGTTGAGCACCTCATTATACAACGCGACCACCCGGTTGGGGTCGACATTCCACAGGGTATGCCAGTATTCCGGGTTTTCGCAGACGAAATCGAGGCGCAGGACCTTGCGCTGATCGACGTTCTTGCTCAGGTCGTCATAGGTGATCGACCATTCGCAGTACTCGTCCTGCCAGCCCCGGGGACCGTAGGGCGGATAGCTTTGGGTCTGGTCCGGGTTGGGGTTGCACGGGTCCTGGACAATCCGGCCAAAGGTGGTGGTCTGGCTGGAATCGGAATAGCCGGTGTCGGCCAGTGACCAGCGTTGCAGGTTGGTCAGGTTGGGAAAATAGGCTTTGATCCGGCCCGGCATCGCCTCCCACCGGATTCCCGGCGAGGCCGCGAAGGTTCCGGGATCGGTGCGGAGGGGATTGAGGTAGGCGGTGATGCCGCTGCTGTAGGTCACCTGCCACGGTGTTCCGGTGATCGACTGTTGGGTGAATCCATCGACCCGCTCCGACCACAGAGTCTGAAGCTGCTCGCGAAGTCCCGGATTATCGGCGAAATCGTCGATATCGGCGGGTGTGAGAAAACGCGACCACAGTGCCATCGGCGGTCCTCCTGATTTTAATTAGGATTATGACTATTAGGTCTTGTGCCAGCGGCGTCAACGACACCCGGAAAAATTTATGAGGTATGCCCGCATACAAATGTAAAACAGAATAAAGTCAGTGCTCTAGCCGGAAAGTCCGGGCTGGGACGGCATATACGGTGGTATGCCGCGGCAAGGGAAATGGGCGGCGACGTCCCGGCCGGGTCAGGCGGGAGGTGCGGTGGGGTCCTTGAAAGCCGGGAAAATCTTCTCTTCCCGCGCGCCACCTTTACAGCCGCACACGGTATGGTATCGTCGGCGGGCGTGATGGATGCCGGTGGAGCCCCATGGCCAAAGTCTTTATCAGCTACGCCCACGGCGAGCAGTGGTGGGTGCTCGACCGGCTGGTGCCGGTCCTGGAAGCGGGGGGTGCCGGGATCATCATCGACGTCCGGCAGTTTCACGCCGGCCGTTCGGTGGCGGGCCAGATGGACCACTGGCAGGATCAGGCCGACCGCCAGTTGCTGGTGATCAGCGCCAACGCACTGGCCAGTGGCCCGTGCCGGCACGAGATGCAACGGGCGATCGGGCGGGACCCGGACTTTACCGGTGGCGTCGTGGTTCCGATTCGCCGCGACGACACGCCCCTGCCGTCCCGGTTGACCGCGCCGCTGTTTGTCGATTTGCGTGACGACCGGGTGGCCGGGCCATGGGATGCCTTGCTGGCCGCCTGCGATGCCCGGTTGGGGGTTCCGGCGCCGCACTGGCTGGAAAAGCGTGACCGCATCGTGCGGCTGCTGAACGACCGCCGCTCGGTCAATCTGGTGGTCGGCGCGGGCGTGCCCTGGCAACCGCTGGTCCGGCATCTCGGGACCCTGGACGGTCTGGCCCTGGCCGAGATCGATCTGGAAAGCTGGGGGGTGGCGTCGCGGCCGGCGCTGTTGCAGACGGTGCTCCACGGCCTCGGCTCGCGCCGTGCCCTGCCGGACCGGCCGCATGATCTGCTGGAATTCGGCCGGGAGATCGAGGCCCGTCCTTTTTCCCGCATCGCGCTGGTCCATTTCGACATGGTCGGGCACCACAGCGATTACAGCCAGGACGTGGAACTGTTCGCGGCCCTGCGCCACCTGATCAACACCCAACGCAAACTCGCCCTGCTGGTCCAGTCCCGTGCCCCATTCCAGTCCCTGTTGCCCCGCACCCACCCCTTGTCGGAGATCGACATGACCACCGTCACCCTGTCGGCCACGCCATGACGCCGATCCCGCTGGACCGGATTGGCTTGAGCTGGCGTCATCATCTGTCGGCGTGGTGGTGGCTGGGGTTGTTGTACAGGCGCCCATATCAATTTTGCCTGTCATTATCTCAGGTGCCGACTGAGGTGGCCACCCTGTCGATGCAGGACCCCCACGCCTTCACCGGCCTCGAGACCCTGACCGCGCTGGTGGCGGAAACCGTGGCCGGTGCCGTGCCCGACGCACCCCGGCCGGCGGCGGCGCCCGCCGACCTGCCGGCGCTGTTCCGGGCGCTGGACGGCTATGACCACTGGCTGGCTGACCACGGGCGCCGGCTGGTGCTGGCCATCGACGAGTACGAGTACATCGATACCAAGAGGCCAGGGGGTGTTTCCCGCCGACCTGCTGCCGACGCTCCGCGAATCGATCCAGAGCCATCGCCGCCTGATCTGGCTGTTTGCCGGCAGCCACCACATTGCCGATTTGCCCTGCGCGCCCTGGACCTCGAACTTCGTCAGCATGCGCACGGTGGAGATGCCGCTGTTCGACCCGTCGGAAACCCGGCTGCTGCTGACCGAGCCGTTGCGCCATTCGCCGTTATGGACCCGGGACGACCCGCGCCGGCCCGGCTTCGCCCCCGAGTTCTGGGGTACCGACGGCATCAAGGCGATCCATGCCGAGGCCGGCGGCTGGCCCCATCTGGTGCAACTGATCGCCGAAACTGCGGTCAATGTCGTCAATGACAGCAACGCCCGCGCCCTGGATCCGGCGTTGTACCGGCAGACCCTGGCCGGCGCGATCGAGAGCGGCGACATCGTGCTGCGCCAGTTGCTGGAGCGCGAATGTCGGCTGGACGGCGAATGGCGCTGGCTGCAAGGCTTTCGCCGCGCCGATGCGCTGCCGTCTCCCGACGACGAGGCGGTGCTCCGGTCGCTGCGCCGGCGGCTGCTGGTGATCCCGGACGGGGAGGGAAGCGGCTGGCGTCTTCGGGTGCCGTTGATGCAACGCTGGTTGCGCGAACGAGGATGACGTCCCTTGTGTCCACAGGACGTCAAGGGTTCAGCAGTGCCGCAGCATTTGGTGGGTGGGCAAAGCCCTGGTGGGGTCCCGGGGGCAAAGCTCCCCCCCCGTTCACTCCGGCGGGTGGGGGACGGTGATCAGGCGGTTGGCCGGGGGGGTCTTGATCAGGGCGACGGCGCCATCGGGCCAATGGACCTCGACGCTGTCGATCCGGCGGGCGTCGCCCAGGCCGAAATGGGCCACCGGCTCCATCTGGCTGAGATAGCCGCTGCCGGCGCAGATGGCGCGGCGTTGGGTGCGGGTGCCCAGGGTGCAGGTGACCACCGCGCCCCGGGCCGGGGCGCCGGCGGCGGTCAGGGGTTGGACCCGCAACCAGCCGTTGGGGTTGGGCGGGCATTTGAACAGGGCCAGCGGCTGCGGGCTGCCGCTGTGGTTGACCAGCAGTTCCAGCCGGCCGTCGCCGTCGATGTCGGCGACCGCGGCGCCGGTGCTGAGGCCGCGGGGCTCGACGGCGTCGCCGGCGTCGATCTCGAGCCATCCCTCATGGCGCCGGGCGAACAGGCGGTTGGGCTGACCGTGGTTGAGGAACAGCAACTCCTCGAAGCCGTCATTGTCGAAATCGGCCGCGATGACCGAGGTGACGTGGGAGGGCAGCGACAGGTCGCTCGGCGCCTCTTCACTGAAGCCGCCGCCGGCCCGTTGCAGAAACAGCCGGTGGCTGCCCTGCCAGACGCCGCACAGCAGATCGAACAGGCCGTCGCCGTTGGCGTCGAGCACCGCGATGCTGCGGCCGCGCTGGCGCGGATCGGCGACGCCGCGGCGCTCGGCGACCTCTTCGAAGGTGCCGTCACCCAGGTTGCGAAACAGGCTGTTGGCGCCGCCGTCGATCTGGACGAACAGGTCCATCCGCTCCGACACCAGGGGCAGCGCCACCATCGCCCGGGCGTTCAACACCACGTCGAGCCCGGCCTCTTCGGCCACATCCACCAGCCGGCCGTTGCCGTCCAGTTCGTAGAGTGCCAGCGGCTCGCCGGTGTTGGCCACCGCAAAGCCGTAGCGGCCCCGGCCCTGGCGGTCCAGGCAGGCGACCACCCGGCCGTGGGCGAACCCGGCGATTTCGGCGTTTTCCGGCTGGTTCAGCAGGTCGAGCCAGCGGGTCCCGAACGGCGCGAACAGCCGGTCGCTTGGGTTGGCGCGATGCTCGGCCCCTTGGTTGCAGGCGTAGATTTCCTCCCGCCCGTCGCCGTCCAGATCGGCGGCGATCAGGCAGGAGGTGTGTCCGGCCGGGTCGAGCAGCGCCGGGTCGGTGGCGTCCACCAGTCGCTGGCCGTTCCACTTCAGCGCCCGATTGGCCATGCCGGTGCCGGTCACCAGGAATTCCGGCGCGCCGTCGTTGTCGATGTCGGTGACGGTCACGCCCTGGCCGCCATGGGGCCGGTTTTCAGCGATCAGGTCGGAGCAATCAATGAACATCGCGGCGCTTCCACGGTGGAAAGTTCAAAAACCGGAGCCGGCGGGCTCCATCCCTCAGTTCCTGGCGACCGCGCGCCAGCCGATGTCCCGGCGGCAGAAGCCTTCCGGCCAGTCGATGGCGTCCACCGCCCGGTAGGCCAGGCCCTGCGCCTCGGCAACGGTTGCGCCCAGCGCCGTCACACCCAACACCCGGCCGCCGGCGGCATGCCACCGGCCCCCATCGTCGCGGCCGGTGGCGGCATGGAACACCGTCACCCCGGGGACCGCCCCGGCGGAGTCCAGGCCCCTGATCCCGGTGCCGGCGGTCACCGCGCCGGGATAGCCGGCGGCGGCCATCACCACGCACAATGCCGCTTCGTCCCGCCACTCCAGGCCGATCTCGTCGAGCCGTCCCTCATGGGTGGCCAGCAATGCCGGCACCAGATCGGAGCGCAGCCGCTTCATCAGCACCTGGCATTCCGGGTCGCCGAAGCGGACATTATACTCCAGGAGATACGGCCTGGGGAGACCGGTGCCGCTTTCGTCGGGGACGATCATCAGGCCCGCGAACAGCACGCCCTTGTAGGGAATGCCCTCGGCGGCCATGGCCCGTACCGTCGGCCGGATGATTTCGGCCATCACCCGGTCGGTCAGGTCCGGGGTCATCACCGGCGCCGGGGAATAGGCGCCCATGCCGCCGGT